>NZ_CP032694.1:0-67500 GCF_003627755.1 Rhizobium jaguaris
TTCGACCGCATGCTCCGGACTGTAACAGAGTTCCAGAAAGCTCCCGGCCTTCGCCCGTGTCTCCCTATATTCCGGGAGATAGCGGCCGGCTTGGCGCATCAGCCAGAGAGGGGGAGGAGTCAACGTTTCTCCGTTGAGCGCTCTCATGATCTTCCGGCGTTTATCACTCACAGACATCATCCCATATAAAACCAAACATATATCTAAGGTTTCTATTTCTTAGAGTCGGTGACTATCAAGGATTAAAATTCATCCACGGCCGATCCAAAATGTCGCGCATCCATCAAGATCCGGCAAAGAGATCAAGTCGATCCTGGGATATGTGGACAATGAAAAAGTTAGGTCAGTCTTTTGAATGGCTTGGATCCCATTTCCTTTTCGGCCTGGCTGGGGATAAATTGCGGAGGGTGGCTGCGGAACGCGAATTATCCACGTTACCCACAACCCCCGGCGAAGCGCCTTCAGTGAAATTCGAAATGTGGAAAAGTTGGCGGTTTTCCACTTGCCCCCGACCGGCCGCTTCCCGTACCTCTCTTCTCTCCCGAGATATCAACAGGCGATGGAAAGTAGCGTGGAAAACCGGACAAGCTTCTTTCATCTGCATCTGATTTCTGACTCAACCGGTGAGACTCTGATCTCTGCGGGCCGCGCCGCCTCGGTGCAATTCCATGCCAGCCAGCCGATCGAGCATGTCTATCCGTTGATCAGGAACCGCAAACAGCTCCTGCCGGTTCTCGAAGCGATCGACCATAGTCCCGGGATCGTCCTTTATACGATTGTCGATCGAGAACTTGCCGATTTCATCGCTGAGCGTTGCCGTGAGATGGGCGTGCCCTGCGTCAATGTCCTTGAGCCGGTGATGAATGTCTTCCAGACCTATCTCGGCGCGGCGTCGCGCCGCCGGGTCGGCGCTCAGCATGTGATGAATGCCGATTATTTCGCCCGCATCGAAGCGCTGAACTTCACCATGGACCACGATGATGGCCAGATGCAGGATGATTATAATGACGCCGATGTCGTTATTGTGGGCATCAGCCGGACATCGAAGACGCCGACGAGCATCTATCTTGCCAACAGAGGCATCAAGACGGCCAATATCCCGATCGTCCATGACGTGCCCTTGCCCGAGAGCTTGATCCGGGCGACCAAACCGCTGATCGTCGGCCTGGTGGCGACTACGGACCGGATATCACAGGTTCGCGAAAACCGCATCCTCGGCGCAACGGCCGGTTTCGATCGCGGTGACTACATCGATCGCGCGGCGATCTCCGAGGAGTTGAAATATGCCCGTTCGCTCTGCGCCCGGCACAACTGGCCTGTCATTGATGTCACCCGCCGCTCGATCGAAGAGACCGCGGCGGCCATTGTTGCCCTGCGCCCGAAGCTGCGCTAAGCGCTGAATATAAAGAATCCCGAGGTTCATCCGATATGACAGCGCCGCTCATCCTTGCCTCTTCCAGCCCATTTCGGCGGATGCTGATGCAAAATGCCGGCCTGTATTTCCAAGCGGTCGCAGCCGAGATCGACGAACGCGCGATCGAAGCGCCGCTGGAGCAGGATGGTGCCGGGCCGGATGCCGTAGCGCTGGTGCTGGCCAAGGCCAAGGCGAAAGAGGTGAGTGATCGTTTCGCCGGCTCGCTCGTCATCGGCTCGGATCAGACGATGTCGCTTGGCGATGAAGTCTTCCACAAACCGAAGACGATGGCGGACGCCCAAAACCATCTGCGAGTTTTATCCGGCAAGACCCATCGTCTGAACAGCGCCATCGCGCTGGCGCGCAACGGCGACATCATCTGGGAACATGTATCCCACGCCGAATTGACCATGCGCGATCTCTCGTCCGACTTTATCCATCGCCATCTGAGCCGCGTTGGCGACAAGGCGCTGTCGAGCGTCGGCGCCTATCAGCTCGAGGCCGAGGGCATACAGCTTTTCTCGAAAATCGACGGCGATTATTTTACCATCGTCGGATTGCCGATGCTGCCGCTCCTTCAGCAGCTTCGCGAACTGGGAGTGATTGATGGGTGATTCACGTGAAACATTCGGCCCGAATGCGTTTGTCACAGGCTATCCCGTCAAGCATTCGCGCTCGCCTTTGATCCATGGCCATTGGTTGCGCACACTCGGTCTCGCAGGAAGTTATCGCGCACACGAAGTCTCACCGGATGATTTTCCGACCTTTATCGCTGCCTTGAAGAACGGCTCGAGCGGCTTCGTTGGCGGCAATGTGACGATCCCGCACAAGGAGACGGCATTCAAGCTGGCGGATCGACCGGATGATTTGTCCGTCGAACTCGGTTCTTCGAACACGCTCTGGCTTCAGGACGGTTTGTTGCATGCGACCAATACGGATGGCCGCGGTTTCACCGTCAATCTGGATGAGCGTCATCCAGGTTGGGATCGTACCGGACGGGTGGTGATCCTGGGGGCAGGGGGCGCCAGCCGCGCCATCATCCAGGCGGTTCGGGACCGCGGCATCGGCGAAATTCACGTCGTCAACCGCACTGTCGAACGGGCGCAGGAACTGGCGGACCGGTTCGGTCAACGCATCCACGCCCATCCGATGGCAGCGCTGGCAGAGGCGATGCGGGATGCCGGCCTCTTCGTCAATACGACCTCGCTTGGTATGGACGGCGAGGCGGCGCCGCAGATCGATTTTTCACCGCTGGCTAAAAATGCCGTTGTCACCGACATCGTCTATGTGCCGCTGAAAACCCCGCTGCTGGCCCAGGCTGAAGAACAGGGCTTTGCCATTGTCGACGGTCTTGGCATGTTGCTGCATCAGGCCGTTCCGGGTTTTGAAAAATGGTTCGGCAAGCGCCCTGTGGTCGATGAGGCGCTGCGAGCAATAATCATCGCCGATATGGAAAAGCATTGATGATCCGCGTTGGCCTCACCGGATCGATCGGCATGGGAAAATCGACATCGGGGAAGCTGTTCGCCGAAGCCGGCATCCCTGTGAACGATGCCGATGCAGTGGTGCATGATCTCTACAACGGCGAAGCCGTACCCCTGGTCGAAGCTGCTTTTCCGGGAACGACGAAGGATGGGGCTGTCGACCGGCAGGCGCTTGGCAGCAAACTTGCCGGCGATCCCTCCGGTTTCAAACGACTGGAAGCCATCGTCCATCCGCTGGTGCGGCAGCGCGAAGAGATATTTCTGGACCGTCAGCGCGCCGCCGGCACGGATATCGTTGTGCTCGATATTCCGCTGCTGTTCGAAACCGGCGCCGATGAAAGGGTGGACAAGATCGTCGTCGTCAGCTGCGATCCACAGATTCAGAGGAAAAGAGTGCTTGCCCGACCGGGCATGACTGAGGAAAAATTCAATATGATTCTCTCCCGCCAGACGCCGGATGCGGAGAAGCGGGCGAGGGCCGACTACATCATCGACACCGGCCACAGCATAGACACGGCGCGGGAGCAGGTAAAAAACATCATAGCGGATCTGCGGCAGCGGTTCCCGGACAACGAACCTACTGGCGGAGAGCCCTGATATGCGCGAAATCATTTTCGATACGGAAACGACCGGCCTCGACAATAGAGCCGACCGTGTCATCGAAATCGGCGGTATCGAGCTTTTCAACCATTTTCCGACCGGCAAGACCATTCATCTCTATATCAATCCCGGCGACCGCAAGGTTCATCCGGATGCGCTTGCCGTGCATGGCATTACCGACGAGTTCCTGAAGGACAAGCCGTCCTTTGCCGACGTCATCGATCAAATCCTCGACTTTTTCGGCGAAGCCAAGTGGATCGCTCATAACGCGACGTTCGACATGGGCTTCGTCAATGCCGAATTTGCCAGGCTCGGCCGGCCGCCGATCCTGCCCGATACGGTGATCGATACGCTGGCCATGGCGCGGCGCAAACATCCGATGGGACCGAACTCGCTGGATGCGCTCTGCCGGCGCTATGGCATCGACAATTCCCACCGCACCAAACACGGCGCGCTTCTCGACTCCGAACTGCTGGCCGAGGTCTATATCGAGATGATCGGTGGCCGGCAGACGGCCCTTGGTCTCGGCAACATCAGCGGTTCATCCGCACGGTCCCGTCAGATCGATGATGTGGAAGAGATGGTCGCGGATATCCTGGTGCGGCCGAAGCCTTTGGCGAGCAGACTGAGTGAGGCCGAGCTGGAAAATCATGCCGCGCTGATCGCCAAGCTCGGAGAAAAAGGCATCTGGTCTAAATACCGCGCCTCGAACTGAGAAATATTCCAAGCCGAATAAAAAAAGCCCGGATCGAAATCCGGGCTTCTTATTCTATCGATGGAAAAGACCGAAGACTTAGTTCGGAACCGCCTGGACCTGGGAGCGGGCCTGTTCTTCGGCTACACGCTGCGTGAACATCTGCGCGAAATCGATCGGGTCGATCATCAGCGGCGGGAAGCCACCGTTGCGGGTGACGTCGGCGATGATCTGACGGGCGAAGGGGAACAGCAGGCGCGGGCACTCGATGAAGAGCAGCGGCAGCATGTGTTCCTGCGGGAAACCGGTGACGCGGAAGACGCCGCCATAGACCAACTCGGTGTGGAAGAGAACCCGGTCACCATCCTTGGCTTCGGCATTCAGCGTCAAGACGACGTCGAAATCCGATTCCGACAGCGGGTTGGCGTTGACGTTGACATTGATGTTGATATCGGGGGCGTTTTCCCGGGCCTGCAGCGAGCGCGGAGCACCAGGATTTTCGAAAGAAAGATCCTTGGTGTATTGAGCAAGGATGGAAAGGCTCGGGTTGGTTGCGCCGTTGCCGCTGTTCTCGTTGGCCATGGGGGTTTCCTCTGACGTCTATGGGTGTCGCCATCTAGCATTTCGAATAAGGGCTTACAACCCTTGAGGCTTTGCCCATGTTTGGCCCCTTTGCCCTATTCTTCAAGGCGTTTTTGGTCAGACCAGGGCGACTTGCGATTGGGCTCGCGATGAAAATCGGTCTCGTCGAGATCGACAACGTGCCCAGGTCCGCGCGGCCGGGTTTGGGGGCCGGGACCTGACTTCGGGCCTTGCCCGGCTCCACGTCCGAAGGCGCGCGAGCTGCCCAGGACGACGATGCGTTTGCGTAGAACCTTCCAGGCAAGCTCACGTACCGCCGGGATGAAGAGCAGCAAACCAATAATATCAGAAATGAAGCCGGGCAGCATCAGCAGGAATGCGGCAACGACGATCATGGCGCCATGCACCATTTCGCGTCCGGGATCGCCGCCATTGCGGCTCTCGGCCGAAATGCGCTGCAGAATGCCGATGCCCTGGATTCTGAGAAGGGCGGCGCCCAAGAGGGCGCTAAGGATAACCAGCGCCAATGTCGCCCAGACGCCGACCATCTTGCCAACGATGATGAAGCCGGCGATTTCGGCAAGCGGCATCAGAAAGACGAAGATAGGAACAAGGGATAGGCGCATGTTAGCGTGTCCTGCAAGCGGGCTTATATGCTTAGCGTTAGTCCATCACGCATAATAAAGATACCAGTCCGCTATTTGAATGATAGATGGATGCGGACTATATGGGAATTGAAACTCTCTATTTTAACGGTGGTTCCGACACGAGATGGGTGCAAACGACTTTGTGACGATCTTTTTCCTGGTGGCGGCGGTGCTGATCTTCTTTCAGCTGCGTAGCGTCCTTGGCCGCCGTACGGGGAACGAGAAGCCGCCGCGCGATCTCTATGGTTCTCCTGATTCGGCTACGGGTCCGACCGCGCCGGATGCAGGCAAGGTCGTGACTCTGCCGCGCCGCGACTCCGCCGAGGACGAAGATCGCTTTGCCGCCATCGATGCCTTTGCGCCAGCCGGTACGCCACTCAATGATTCGTTGCGCGAATTGAGCAAGGCCGACCCCACCTTCAATCCAAAGGAATTCGTCAACGGTGCGCGCATGGCTTATGAGATGATCGTCATGGCGTTTGCCGATGGCGATCGCAAGGCGCTGAAGGGGCTGTTGTCGCGCGAGGTCTATGAAGGCTTCGATGCCGCCATTACCGAGCGCGAAACCAAGGGCGAAAAGGTGAAGTCCACCTTCGTCGGTATCGACAAGGCTGATATCGTCACCGCCGAGATGAAGGGGACGGAAGCTTTCGTAACGATGCGCATCGTGAGCCAGATGATTTCGGCGACTTATGACAAGGCCGGCGCCCTGATCGACGGTGACGCCGAAGCGGTAGCCGAGATCAGCGATCTCTGGACATTTGCCCGCGACAGCCGTTCGCGCGATCCGAACTGGAAACTGGTGGCGACTGAATCCGAACAATGACGACTTCATCGCAGGATTTCAGGCTTGAGCCGGCAACCTTCGCCGATCTGAAGGGCTGGAAGGACGACGATCCTTCCAGCCTTTTTCGTGCCATGAGGGACTGTCGGGCCCATATCAGGGACATGAAGCCCTACCGCACCGGCGCCGCCGGCCTGACCGCGAGCGATCTCCTGACCTTGCTCGACGATGCGGAAGGCTGTGAGCCCACGAACGCAGCGGAAGCCCGGGCGTTTTTCGAGGAGCGCTGCCAACCTTTCTTCATTCGCCGCGGTGACGGCGCCAGAGGTTTCGTGACCGCCTTCTACGAGCCGGAGATTACAGTCTCCGCAACCCGGGACGAGATCTACCGCTATCCCTTCTATCGCCGGCCGGACGATCTGATCGACCTCGATGATACCAACCGGCCCGCTGAGCTTGATCCATCCTACATGTTCGGTCGTCTCGAAAACGGCACCGTCTCTGCCTATCCGGATCGGGGTGAGATCGATCGCGGTTATCTGGAGGGCAGGGGTTTTGAGATCGCCTGGGCGAAATCCAAAGTGGATGTCTTCTTCGTGCACGTGCAGGGCGCAGCGAGGCTGCGCTATCCTGATGGGCGCGTGGGCCGGATCACCTATGCCGCAAAGGCCGGCCATCCCTTTTCGGCCGTCGGCCGTCTGCTGATCGAACGCGGTGTGCTCGACCGGGCGACGATTTCGATGCAGACGATCCGCGACTGGCTCTATGCTCATCCGCAGGAGGCCGATGAGGTCCTGTGGCATAACCGGTCCTATATTTTCTTCCGCGAGGCCGATGTCAGCGATCCGGCGCTTGGTCCGATCGCAGCCGCGAAGGTACCTTTGGTCGCCGGCCGCTCGCTGGCGGTGGATCGGCTGATCCATAGCTTCGGCTTTCCTTTCTTCATCCAGTCGGAAAGCCTGACGCATCTCGATAGCGGCGGGCCCTTCGGGCGGCTGATGCTGGCGCTCGACACCGGCTCGGCGATCGTCGGCCCGGCACGCGGGGATATCTTTACCGGTTCCGGCTACGATGCCGGAGAGCTTGCCGGTACCGTGCGCAACGATGCGGATTTTTATATACTGGTTCCGAAGGCGGCAGCTCAGAGGTTTGGCTGATGGCTTCCGAACGACAGACCAAGGAACGAAAGCTCAGCACGGACGAACGCATCCTCTGGGGCAAGGTGGCGAAAAGCACCCGCCCAATGCCGGGACGGCTCGCTGATATCGAAGCTTTCGACGAGGTTCTGGCGGCAGAGGCGCGAGCGGAGGAGACCGCGCGTGCCGAGAAGGAGAAAGCTTCGGCAGCGTCCGTCGATCCCCAAATTCCGCCGCCACCGGCAAAACAGTCTTCGGGCGCGCATCATCCGCTGGAGCGGCCGGTCAAGCGCAAGATCGCCAAGGGCCGGCTGGCGCTGGAAGCGCGGATCGACCTTCACGGGCTGATCCAGAGTGAGGCGCACGCCATGCTCCTCGATTTCCTTCTCCGGGCGCATCAGCGCGGCCTTCGCCATGTGCTTGTCATCACCGGCAAGGGCAGCTCCATGGGCAGCGAAGGCGCCTTGAAGCGTGCCGTGCCGATGTGGTTTTCCAAGCCGGAATTCCGATTCCTGATTTCGTCGTATGAGACGGCGGCGCAGCATCATGGCGGCGACGGCGCCCTCTATATCCGCCTGTCGCGGCTGAAAGGGGAGAGGCTGTGACCCCGTTCGGTGAGGCGGTACGAAAACTCAGGGCGCGCAAGGGTGTCTCGCAGAAGCAAATGGCGGCGGCCCTCAATGTGACTCCGGCTTATTTATCTGCCTTAGAACATGGAAAGCGTGGGCTGCCGACCTTCGATCTGCTGCAGCGCATCGCCGGATATTTCAATATCATCTGGGACGAGGCAGAGGAATTGTTCTTGCTTGCGCGCTTTTCCGACCCGCGTGTCGTCATCGATACTTCGGGCCTTGCGCCCGAATATACGGCCCTCGTCAATCGCTTGGCAGGCCGGATTCGCAGTCTCGATGCGGCGACGATCCGGGAACTGTCTCTGGTTCTCGAAAATGCCGGTAAAAGCGGCTGAAAACCGCCTTAATCCCCTGCTTTATGCCTGATTTGGGGGCCTTCCATTTGGAAGTTCGGGGCGAAACATCCTATATTCAGGGAAAGAAAAACCGCTGATTCGGTAGAGATCGGTGGTGTTCTCTAAAACACTGGAAAGACTTCAATAAATGACCGACACATCCGTAACCGAAAACGGCGGCAACGCCGAATATGGCGCAGATTCCATCAAGGTTCTGAAGGGCCTTGATGCAGTGCGCAAGCGTCCCGGCATGTACATCGGTGACACGGATGACGGCTCGGGCCTGCATCACATGGTTTATGAGGTCGTCGACAACGCCATCGACGAGGCGCTGGCCGGCCATGCCGATATCGTCACGGTGACGCTAAACCCCGACGGATCGGTGACCGTCACCGACAACGGCCGCGGCATCCCGACAGATATCCACACCGGTGAAGGCGTTTCTGCAGCCGAAGTCATCATGACCCAGCTCCACGCCGGCGGTAAGTTCGATCAGAACTCCTATAAGGTCTCCGGCGGCCTGCACGGCGTCGGCGTCTCTGTCGTCAACGCATTATCCGTCTGGCTGAAACTGAAGATCCGTCGCCAGGGTAAGATCCATGAAATGAGCTTCACCCACGGCGTCGCCGATGCGCCGCTGAGGGAGACGGGAGACGCTGGCTCCGAGACCGGCACCGAGGTTAGCTTCATGCCGAGCTCGCTGACCTTCACCATGACGGAATTCGACTATGCCACGCTGGAGCATCGCCTGCGCGAGCTCGCGTTCCTGAATTCCGGCGTCCGTATTCTCCTTACCGACAAGCGTCACTCCGACATCAAGCAGGAAGAGATGATCTACGACGGTGGCCTCGAGGCTTTCGTCGCCTATCTCGACCGCGCCAAGAAGCCGCTGGTCGAGAAGCCCGTATCGATCCATGGCGAAAAGGACGGCATCACCGTCGAGGTGGCGATGTGGTGGAACGACAGCTACCACGAGAACGTGCTCTGCTTCACCAATAACATCCCACAGCGCGATGGCGGTACGCATATGGCGGGCTTCCGTGGCGCATTGACGCGCCAGATAACCTCCTATGCCGATACGTCGGGCATCACCAAGAAGGAAAAGGTGACGCTGACGGGTGACGATTGCCGCGAAGGATTGACGGCAGTGCTTTCCGTAAAAGTTCCGGATCCGAAATTTTCCTCGCAAACCAAGGACAAGCTGGTATCGTCGGAAGTTCGTCCGGTGGTCGAAAGCCTTGTCAACGAAGCGCTAAGCACCTGGCTCGAAGAGCATCCGGCAGACGCGAAAGTTCTGGTCGGCAAGGTTGTCGAAGCCGCCGCCGCCCGCGAAGCCGCCCGCAAGGCGCGCGAGCTGACCCGGCGCAAGGGCGCTCTCGATATCGCGTCGCTGCCCGGCAAGCTCGCCGATTGCTCCGAACGCGATCCGGCCAAGTCTGAAGTGTTCCTGGTCGAGGGTGATTCGGCGGGTGGTTCGGCCAAACAGGGCCGTTCGCGCGAAAACCAGGCAATCCTGCCGCTGCGCGGCAAGATCCTCAATGTCGAGCGCGCCCGTTTCGACAAGATGTTGTCGAGCCAGGAAATCGGCACCTTGATCACCGCGCTGGGCACCGGCATCGGCAAGGACGAGTTCAATGCCGACAAGCTGCGCTATCACAAGATCATCATCATGACGGACGCCGACGTCGACGGCGCCCATATTCGCACGTTGCTGCTCACTTTCTTCTTCCGGCAGATGCCCGATCTCATTGAGCGCGGCCATCTCTATATCGCTCAGCCGCCGCTCTATAAAGTGACGCGCGGCAAGTCGGTGCAATATGTCAAGGACGAGAAGGCGCTGGAAGAATATCTGATCGGCCAGGGCCTCGAGGATGCGAGCCTGCGGCTCGGCAGCGGTGAAGTTCGTGCCGGCCAGGATCTGCGTGAGGTCATTGTCGATGCCCTGCGTCTGCGCACACTGCTCGACAATCTGCATTCGCGCTATAACCGCGCCGTTGTCGAACAGGCGGCAATTGCCGGCGCTCTGAATGCGGAACTCGTCAGCGACCCGGCGCGTGCGCAAGGTCTGGTGGATGACGTCGCCAAGCGACTCGATATCATCGCCGAGGAAACCGAGCGCGGTTGGACCGGCAGCCTCACCAGCGAAGGGGGATTGCGTTTCGAGCGTATGGTGCGTGGCGTCAAGGAAGTCGTCGTTCTCGACATGGCGCTGATCGGCTCGCAGGACGCGCGTCTTATCGATCAGCTCGGGTCGCGCCTCAAGGAGATCTATGACCTGCCGCCGAAGCTCGTGCGCCGTGACGATGAGACCGAGATTTCTGGTCCGCGCATGTTGCTGGAAACCATCTTCGCCAGCGGCCGCAAGGGTCTCACCATGCAGCGCTATAAGGGCCTCGGCGAAATGAACGCCGAGCAGCTTTGGGAAACGACGCTCGATCCGAACGTCCGTTCGCTGCTGCAGGTCAAGGTCGCCGATGCGACCGATGCCGACGGTTTGTTTGCCCGGCTCATGGGCGATGAAGTCGAGCCTCGGCGCGAATTCATTCAGGACAACGCCCTGAGCGTCGCCAACCTCGATATCTGATATCGAATTTCAGGAATCGAAAAGGCCCGCCTGATATTCAGGCGGGCCTTTTCATTTCAAGATCAATTACTTGGCGATGAAAGTGCCATTGAAGGCGAGCTCGGAAAGCGGTTTGCGCTGGCTCGGCACTTCGCGCTCCCGGAGCTTTTCGGGAAGCTGGTTCTTGTCACCGATCTTGCCGATCGCAACGGCGGCCTCGACACGGAAGCCGTCCGGAATGCCGAGAACCTCATAGGCCTTGTCGACATGGAAACCGGTCATGCCATGCGCCTCGTAGCCGGCTAGATGCGCCTGGACGGCAAGGAAGCCCCAGGCCGTGCCGGCGTCGAAGGAATGGCTATAGTTCGGCTTCTGCTCCGCCGAACCGAGTTCGCCGTTATGGGTACGCGAGACGACAAAAAGGATGGCGGCGGCGGACTTGACCCAGCCCTGGTTGAATTCCACCAACACGCTCAAGAACTTGTCCCAATTTTCCGAGCCACGCAGAGCGTAGACGAAGCGCCAGGGCTGCAGGTTGGAGGAAGACGGCGCCCAATGGGCAGCTTCCAGTATGGTCAGCAGGTCGGCCTCCGGCATAGATTCGTTGGAATAGGCACGCGGCGACCAACGGTCGAGGAAGAGCTTGTCGATCGGATATTGCGACTCGCGGGAATTGCTGGACGTCATAGGGTTCTTTCCATCTGTGGGAGCAGTCACGGACCGTTGGGAGCAGGCTAGGCGACTGGCATTGGAGGATACCAAGCGAACCTATACCCTGCTCGCATCCGCAGTCCAGACTACGTCGAGCTCTTCGCGGAAGGCGAACCGCTTGAGGTGATCGGTCACCACATTCTGCATGCGCTCCAGGTCCTGCGGATTTTTGACGTGCAGGGTCATCAGCAAGGCCGAGGCGTCGGCTGCGAACTCGACGGAAGCTTCCGGGCTGAACGGCACCTTCCCGTCGGTTTCGTTGAATTCGACGGTGAATCTGTGGCTCCAGTGCTTGCAGAGCTGCTGCAGATAGCGGCTGGCATGGTCGGTTTTCACGGAAGAAACGGACGTAGGCATGTGGCGCTCCGATAACTGGAATCTTCGATACAAGTTTATAGTCGCATCCGGCTTTGCCCGGTAGACAGTCTGTTTCAACATTGCGTTATTTCGGTGAAACCCTATTTCGCTATGATGCAGGCTGAAAGAAGGCGCGGATAATGGAGATAGAGCCTTGCTGGTGAACGGAAAGTGGATGGAAGACTGGCAGCCGGTCCAGGCCAAGGATGAGAAGGGCGGCTTCGTTCGCCAGACGTCGAGCTTCCGCAATTGGGTGACGCCGGATGGCCGGCCAGGCCCGACGGGCGAGGGTGATTTTGCTGCAGAAGCCGGCCGTTATCATCTTTATGTCGCCCTCACTTGCCCCTGGGCATCGCGCACTCTGATCGGCCGCAAGCTGAAGGGCTTGGAGGATGTCATTTCCGTATCGGTGGTCGAGCCGGCCCTGACCAAGCAGGGCTGGCGGTTCGGCACCTATCCCGGTGCGACCGACGATTCGATCAATGGCGTCACCCATATGCACGAGATCTATACCAAGGCCGAGCCGCATTTCTCCGGCCGCGCCACCGTGCCGGTGCTTTGGGACAAGTCGAAGGGCACGATCGTCAACAACGAATCCGCTGATATCCTTCGCATGCTGAACGATGGTTTCGGCACTCTCGCCCGCCATCCGATCGATCTTTATCCGGCAGGCAAGCGCGAAGAGATCGATGCTTTCAACGCCCGCATCTATCCGGCCCTGAACAATGGCGTCTACCGCACCGGTTTTGCGACGACACAAATCGCCTATGAGGAAGCCTTTAACGAGGTATTTAATTGCCTCGATTGGGTAGAGACGGAGCTGGAAGGCAAGGACTTTCTTTTTGCCGATCACCCGACCGAAAGCGATATCAGACTGTTCGTCACGCTCGTCCGCTTCGATCTTGCCTATCACGGGCTGTTCAAATGCAATCTCCGCCGCCTGTCGGACTATGCCAATCTCCAGTCCTTCTGCCGCCGCATGCTTGATTGGCCAGGGGTTGCGGAGACAGTCAACTTCGATCACATCAAGCGCGGTTACTATTCGATAGCGACGCTCAATCCGACCGGTATCGTACCGCTTGGCCCGGCGCTGGAGGAGCTTTTCTGATACTCGACCGTCTCTGAAAACCCGTCTAAGGTCCGCTTCGCTTTGGCGAAATAAGGAGGATGGTCATGGATTGGGAGGAGTTTCGGCGCTGGTCGGAAAAGGCGGCGGATTGGGGCGCGGACTATCGTGCATCGCTCCGCGACCGGCCGGTGCGGGCACAGATGGCGCCCGGAGAGATCGCTGCGCATATTGCCGATTCACCACCCGAGTCCGGCGAAGCGATGGAGGATATCTTCAAGGATTTCGAGGATATCCTTGTTCCCGGTATGACGCATTGGCAGCATCCGCGCTTCTTCGCTTATTTCCCTGCCAATGCCGCCCCGGTTTCGGTCATCGCCGAATATCTCGTCAGCGCGATCGCAGCCCAATGCATGCTCTGGCAGACCTCGCCCTCCGCCACGGAGTTGGAAACCAAGGTGGTAGACTGGCTGCGCCAAGCCCTTGGCCTCCCCGGCAGTTTCACTGGCGTGATTCAGGATTCCGCTTCGACGGCGACGCTGGCAGCCGTTCTGGTCATGCGCGAACGAGCGCTCGATTGGCAGGGCAACAGTCAAGGCCTTGCCGCAAACAAGGCGGTGCGGATCTATTCCACCGATCAGGTCCACACCTCGATCGATCGCGCCATCTGGATATCCGGCGTCGGCGCCGAGAACCTGGTCCGCATCCCCTCGCACGGCCCGAACAGCGCCATGGATACCGAGGCGCTTGCGGCCGCGATCGAGCGTGATCGCGCCGCGGGCCTGCTGCCGGCGGGTGTGATTGCCTGTGTCGGCGGAACCAGCACAGGCGCTTGCGATGATATCGCCGCAGTTGTTGACGTCGCGCACGCTCACGGGCTTTATGTGCATGTCGACGCCGCCTGGGCCGGTTCGGCGATGATCTGCCCGGAATTCCGGGCGTTGTGGCAAGGCGTCGAACAGGCCGATTCCGTCGTCTTCAATCCGCATAAATGGCTAGGTGCCCAGTTCGATTGCTCGGTCCAGTTCATCCGCGAACCGGAATCCCTGGTGCGCACGCTGGCAATCCATCCGGAATATCTGCGTACTCACGGCCACGACGGCATTATCAACTATTCCGAATGGTCGGTGCCTCTCGGCCGCCGCTTCCGCGCGCTGAAACTCTGGTTCCTGCTGCGCTATCACGGGCTTGAAGGCTTGCGCACGATGATCCGCAATCATGTCGCCTGGTCGCAAACACTGGCTCAACGTTTGGCAGCCGAGCCTGATTTCGAGATCGTCACCCAGCCGTTCCTGTCACTTTTCTCCTTCAATCACCGGGCTTCCGCCGGCATTGATCAGGAAAGTCACACTCAGCGCCTGATTGCCGCCATCAACGATGATGGGCGCATCTACCTGACGCAGACGCGGGTGGGCGGCCGATTGGTCATTCGCTTTCAGGCGGGACAGTTCGAGACGACGGCGGAAGATGTCGATATGGCTTTCGCCACCATCATTGAAATCGCGCGATCTTTGCCGTCCGTCTAGGAAAAGCTGTTGTTCCAACGCAGGCAAACAAGCCGTGCTATGCTTCGAAATCGATGGGTGACACTGGTGAATAATTCGTTCATATATGGTGTGACTGGGCATGATCTAAAAAGCGCGGCGCTTTTGGAGCAGGATCATGCCGATCGAACAGACAGTTTTTGAAGATCCAGGGAAGGAAGACCTATGAAATTGTTGCGTATTGGCGATGCCGGCAAGGAAAAGCCGGCGCTTCTGGATAGCGACGGCAAGATCCGCGATCTCTCCGCTCATGTCGCCGATATCGGCGGCGAGGCGATTTCGCCCGCCGGTTTGGCGAAGATCGCCGCGCTTGACCCGAAGAGCCTGCCGGAACTGGCCGAAGGTCGTATCGGCGCTTGCGTCGCCGGCACCGGCAAGTTCATCTGCATCGGCCTGAATTTCTCCGACCACGCCGCCGAGACGGGCGCCACCGTCCCGCCGGAACCGATCATTTTCATGAAGGCCACCTCGGCCATCGTCGGCCCGAACGATAACGTGCTGATCCCGCGCGGCTCGGAAAAGACCGACTGGGAAGTCGAGCTTGGCGTGGTTATCGGCAAGACGGCAAAATATGTCAGCGAAGCGGACGCTTTGGATTATGTCGCAGGCTACTGTGTCTCGCATGACGTGTCCGAACGCGCCTTTCAGACTGAGCGCTCCGGACAGTGGACCAAGGGCAAGTCCTGCGACACGTTCGGCCCGATCGGCCCCTGGCTCGTCACCAAGGACGAGGTCGTCGATCCGCAGAAGCTCGGCATGTGGCTGAAGGTCAACGGCAAGATGATGCAGAACGGCTCCACCAAGACCATGGTCTACGGTGTCGCCTACCTCGTCTCCTATCTCAGCCAGTTCATGTCGCTGCATCCGGGTGACGTCATCTCCACCGGTACGCCTCCCGGCGTCGGCATGGGCATGAAGCCGCCACAGTATCTGAAGCCCGGCGACGTCGTCGAACTCGGCATGGAAGGTCTGGGCACGCAGCGCCAAACCTTCCTCGCTGACGCTTGATGAACGTGCACGGTCAGGAACTTTAACGTTTTGAGACCATTCTTGATGCCGGAGAAGCGATTCTCCGGCATTTTCACACGGTAGAACTGCGCAGGGTTATGTTGCTCCGCAACAAAAGCTGCTAGTCTCGATAGTAAGAGCTTAAAGGATGAGGTCACGCGTTTGGGGAGCGCTCTTCGTCTGATCACCTCGAAAGGTAGTGCTTCTTATGTTTTATCAGCTCTATGAACTTAATCATGCCGCCCTCGCACCCTTCCGCGCCGCTGCCGACATGATGCGCCTGGCCTATGCCAATCCTTTCAATCCCCTGTCCCATACGATGCTTGGCCGCACGATGACGGCAAGTCTCGAAGTTTTCGAGCGCACCACCCGGCGCTACGGCAAACCGGCATTCGGGCTGCATGAAACCTCGATAGACGGCAAGTCGGTTTCAGTTCATGAAAAGATTGTCTGGAAGAAGCCTTTCTGCAATCTGATCCAATTCGAGCGCAGCCTGCCGGCCGGCCATGGCAGCGATCCGCGTATCCTGATCGTTGCGCCGATGTCGGGCCATTATGCGACGCTGCTGCGCGGCACAGTGGACGCTCTCCTGCCCAGCGCCGACATCTATATCACCGACTGGATCGATGCCCGCATGGTGCCGATGACGGAAGGCACCTTCGATCTGGAGGATTACATCGATTACGTCATCGAGATGCTGCACCATCTCGGGCCAGACACCCATGTCATTGCCGTCTGTCAGCCCTCCGTGCCGGTTCTGGCCGCAGCGGCGGTGATGGAAGCGGCCGGCGATCCGCTATCACCCTCGTCGATGACGCTAATGGGTGGCCCGATCGATACGCGCATCAATCCGACAGCGGTGAACCAGCTCGCCAAGGACAAGCCGCTGGAATGGTTCGCCGACAATGTCATCATGAGCGTGCCTTGGCCGCAGCCTGGCTTCATGCGCCCGGTCTATCCCGGCTTCCTGCAGCTCTCCGGCTTCATGTCGATGAACCTCGATCGGCACATGATCGCGCACAAGGACTTCTTCATGCACCTCGTCAAGAACGACGGCGAGCCGGAGAAGCACCGCGATTTCTATGACGAATATCTGGCGGTCATGGATCTGACGGCGGAATTCTATCTGCAGACCGTCGATCAGGTGTTCATGAAGCACGCGCTGCCGAAGGGCGAGCTGACGCATCGTGGTCAGCGTGTCGATCCCACAGGGATCCGCAATGTCGCGCTGCTGACAGTCGAAGGCGAAAACGACGATATTTCCGGCGTCGGTCAGACAAAGGCGGCACAGACCATCTGCACCAACATTCCCGATGATATGCGGATGCATTATCTGCAGCCCGATGTCGGCCACTATGGCGTCTTCAACGGCTCGCGCTTCCGCCGCGAGATCGCGCCGCGCATCGTCGCTTTTACCCGCGAACATGCCCGAACCGGCAGGTCGGTCGTCAAGCTTGTGATCAAAGGCGGCAAATCCGCCTGAAATTGCAAAGAATTAGCTTTTGTTGAATTATTGGGCCGGATTCAAGGACTTGTCCGATTCCCCCCCAAAATGGCATTGAAGGCTCACGAAGAGGTTACCATCTCGATTCCAGCGGTTCGGCATGTGGCCGGGCCGCCTTACTGCGAGGATACCTCACGATGAACCACCAGTCAGCATTGCTTCGCCCGGACTGGACTCCGGCTACCATTGCCCTGATGATACTTGGCTTCGTGGTCTTCTGGCCTCTGGGTCTCGCCATGCTTGCCTATATTCTCTTCGGCGAACGCCTGAGAGATTTCAAACGGGATGTGAACCAGAGGGCCGACGGCATGTTTGCCGGCTGCGGCCGCCACCGCGGCCGTTATCGCCAGCATTTCTCCACCGGCAATGTCGCCTTTGACGACTGGCGCCGGGCGGAGCTGGAGCGCCTCGAAGAGGAGCGCCGCAAACTTGATGAAATGCGCGCCGAGTTCGACACTTATGTCCGCGAACTCCGTCGTGCCAAGGATCAGGAAGAGTTCGACCGTTTCATGCGCGACCGTAACAACGTCAAGCGCAACGATGACAACGGCCCGACTTCCGAATTCCAGACGCCGTAATAGCAACCCGCTTCCCATTCAAACCGGCATCCGGCGATGCCGGTTTTTCTTTGCCAGAAACCCGCACGAATCATATAAAACTGCTCTTCATGTTTCCGCTTTCGCCCAGATCTCGCCGACTTGCTCCCAAGCCGCCCGCGCCGGAAACGCGCACATTGGACGTGGCAGGCCGGCTGATGCCCCTGACGATCCGGCAGCATGAGCGGGCCACACGGATCACGCTCAGGATCGAGCCCGGCGGCCGGGCGCTGAAGATGACCATTCCGCGTGGCTTGGCGGCCCGCGAGGTCAATGCCTTCCTCGACCGGCATCAGGGCTGGCTGCTGACGAAGCTTGCGAAATTCTCCACCGGAGGCAGCCTTCAGAGCGGCAGCGAAATCCTTTTGCGCGGCGTCCGCCACCGGATCGAGCACACGGGCAGCCTGCGGGGCCTCACCGAGGCGGTCACCGTTGACGGTCTGCCGGTGCTGCGGGTCAGCGGCCTGCCGGAACATGCCGGCCGGCGTATCGCGACTTTCCTCAAGAAGGAAGCGCGCGCCGATCTGGAAAAGCTGGTGGCGGTGCATGCAAAGGGGATCCGGGCCACGGTGTCCTCCATCAGCATGAAGGATACCCGCAGCCGCTGGGGTTCCTGTTCTTCCGAGGGAAACCTGAGTTTTTCCTGGCGCATCGTCATGGCGCCGCCACTAGTGATCGACTATCTCGCCGCCCACGAGGTCGCCCACTTACGCGAAATGAACCACGGCCCCCGCTTCTGGGCGCTCTGCCGCAAACTCTGCCCCGACATGGACGAGGCCAAGGCCTGGCTGAAGCGCCACGGCAGCCAGTTGCACGCGATCGACTTCGATTGAGCAGACCGCTTGAACTGATGGAAGGCGCCTGAGCTTCCTCACTCGGCGGCGTTGTCTCTCGCGCTGAGGTTCATTCAGGCAAATCAACGCGGATGGGACGTGTTCCGATCGGGGCACCGGTCTCACGGTCAATGGTGACGGCATCGATTTCGGTGCCGGTCTCAGCGTCAAAGAAGCGTGTCACATCGCCGCCAGCACGATGCTTCCGCCCCCATGCCCCAATCGCAAACAGCACCGGCAGGAAGTCTTGGCCCGGGGCCGTCAGCACGTACTCATCGCGCGGAGGTCGTTCCGAGTAACGTCGCTTCTCCAGTAGACCATGTTCCGTAAGCGCGGATAGGCGAGCGGTCAGCATCGTCGGCGCGATACCCAGACTCTTGCGGAATTCATCGAAGCGAGTGAGCCCCGCATGGGCATCCCGCATGATCAGCATGGTCCACGCATCACCCACCAATGCAAGGCTGCGGGCAATCAGACATGGTTGGCTTGAGAGATTCTTCATGTCGATATCTTTTTGATAGTGACTTACTACTAAATTGATAGTAACAGAGCGTTCATCAATGTTCCACGATAAAAGGCAGAGCTTGATGAGCAAGATAGAAAACGGCGTCGCCCTGATCACGGGCGCTTCCTCCGGTATCGGGCTGGTGACTGCACGAGCGTTGCGACGCGCTGGATACCGAGTGTTTGGAACCAGCCGCAAGCCCATGCCGGATACTCCGGATGGAGTTGCCATGCTGGTATGCGACGTTACCGACGACGGATCGGTGCAAAGGACGATCGACGAGATACTGGCCCGCGCCGGACGGATCGATCTTCTCGTCAACAATGCCGGGATCGGATTGCTTGGCGCGGCTGAGGAATCCTCCGAGGCACAGGCGAAGGCTCTATTCGACGTGAACTTTTTCGGTGTCCTGCGGATGACCAACGCAATACTTCCGGTGATGAGACGTCAGCGAAAGGGCAGGATCATCAACATGAGTTCCATCCTTGGGCTGATCCCCGCTCCCTACAACGCGCTGTACGCATCGACCAAGCACGCGATCGAGGGCTATTCCGAATCCCTCGACCACGAGGTCCGCACCCAGGGCATCCGCGTGGTGCTTGTGGAGCCCGGTGTCACCCGCACGTCCTTCGAGGAAAACCTAACGCGACCAGATCATCCGCTTCCGGTGTATGACACAGCGCGTGCCAATGCGGAGAAACTGATGCGCGACGTCATTAGGACGGGCGATGCGCCTGAGGTGGTCGCGGATATGGTGGTCAAAGCCGCGAACGCCGCATCGCCCAAGAGACGCTACACCGCAGGAAAGGCGGCGGGACAGGTCCGCTTCATACGCCGCTTCCTGCCGGAGTCATTCGTCGACAAGAATCTTCGCAAATTCAGCAGGCTTCCCGCTTGATAGCCTCGGCGTCGGAAGACACTCTTTGGTGCGCGGCATTTGGCCGGCCTGATCGAGTCCGGACCTTAGCCCTTCGGCTCCGGATGATCTCCGCGTCCGAGAAGATGCGCTGCCGACCGCCAGGCATGATGTGCGATCCGGTCGAGCCGTCTGACGGCATCGATCCGCGTGAAGGCATCTGCAGCGACCAGTTTTCCCGGTGCGACGGAGGCAAGCGTTGTGGCGCGATGGTCCCGTTTCAGCGCGCTGAGTTCTCTTGCCGCGCCCTCGGCCTCGGAGAGTGCCGCGACGATCTCGGGGGAAACGCTCCAGCCAATGGGACTGGCTTGCGCGCTGAGGGCAGATTCCGCAGTGATCGACTGACCGACCGTCTGTGCCGCGTGCATGACCTGCGCGGAAAGCTCGGCGGCGCGACGGTCAAGGGGGGCGTCGGCCGGCAGATTGGGAAACTCGCCTTCTGCCAAGACCTCTGCGAGGCGCGAGGCGTGATCGAGCGCGTGCAGCATGCTCGTCAGGCGCAGCCGCTCAGCCTCCGTCTCCGGCGGCTCCTTCAACTCGGACAGGAAATCGCGCACTTCCCCGAGTGCGCCGGCCGCCGCCGGAACGCCCTTCGCCGCCGGGCCTCTCTCGCCTCCCGAAAGTGCCGTCGAAACCGAGGCGGCGTTCGTTGCGAGGATATCCGCCAGGACACGCCGCACAGTCTCGACCGCTATCACCGGACTGGCGAGCACGCTCGGGTCGAGCGCGCGCTGCAGCTCCGTCTGCCTTGAGGGCAGGAGGCGCTCGACGACGCGGGTGAACCATTGCGTTGCCGGAAGGAGCACCGCGACGCCGATCACGTTATAGGCCGTGTGATAGGCGGCAAGCAGCGTCATTCCGTCGACCGACGCGGTGAAGCCGTTCATCAGCGCGGTCGTGAACGGAAAGGCGCCGATCGCGATCAGGGCCGCTATGATCTTGAACAGCACATAGGCAAGAGCGAGGCGTTTGGCGGTCGTGCTGGCGCCGAGCGCCGCCAATGCGGAACTCGTCGCCGTCCCGATATTCTGACCGATGATAAGCGCTGCACCCTGCTCCAGACTCACCGCCCCGGCGTAGAAAGCCGAAATGGTGACGGCGATGGCGGCCGTCGAGGACTGCATGACCGCAGTCATCGCCAAGCCGATGACGATCAGAGCCATGAGGCCAACGAACCCCGTGCCCCAGCCGACTCCCGGCGCGCCGAGCACCGCGGGCAGGTCAGAGGGATGCAGGCTCTCCGCAAGACCTCCCATGCCCTGCTGCAGCGTCGTCAGCCCGTAAAGCACCAGCGCGAAGCCGGCAAGCGCGCTGCCCGCCGCCGCGATCCGCCCGCCGCCCAGCAGCTTGGCCAGCGCGCCGATAAAAATCAGCGGCAGCGCGTAGGCCGAAAGTGAGACGCGCACGCCGATCAGCGCCACCAGCCAGCCCGTTCCAGTCGTGCCGACATTGGCGCCGAAGACGAGCCCAAGGCCCTGCGGAAAGGTCAAGAGCCCAGCGTTGACGAGACCGATCGTCGTCATCGTTACCGCGCTCGAAGATTGCACCAGGAGAGTGACGATCGCGCCCCAGAAAGCACCCGAGAGCGGCGTGGCCGCCGCAGTGCCGAGCGCAACCCGCAAAGCTGATCCTGCAAGCGCCTTTAGGCCGTCGGTCATGACGGCCATGCCGAGCAGAAACAGCCCGACCCCGCCCAGGATGGCGACTGTTGTCGACATGCACGTTCGCCCCGCTACGATTCTGTTTTAATCTCGCTAAAGTAGTCATAGCATCAACCGCCCCGGTGCCGATAGTCTCCCGCTGCATCGGCGCTCCGGCGCCCGAAAAGGCTCTGCCGATAACCTTCGCTTTAACAGCGCAAAATTCCCCTCTTGTCGCGTTTAGGCTCGACTCTTTTGAATTTTCGTGTCACTCCGCTGCCATGAACCCCGATATCAAAATTTGTGGTCTGAAGACGCCGGAAGCGGTGGATCGTGCTCTTGAGCGCGGCGCTACCCATGTCGGCTTCATTTTCTTTGAAAAGAGCCCGCGCTATATCGAGCCCGACATGGCCGGCCAGTTGGCGGAACGTGCTCGTGGCAAGGCTAAGATCGTTGCCGTGACGGTCAATCCCAGCAATGACGATTTGGATGAGATCATCTCGCTGGTGCGCCCGGATATGCTGCAGCTCCATGGCAATGAAAGCCCGGAGCGTGTGCTGACCATCAAAGCGGTCTATAATGTGCCCGTTATGAAGGCCATGGCGGTGCGCACCGCCGACGATCTGAAGCGGGTGGAATCCTATATCGGCATCGTCGACCGTTTCCTGTTCGACGCCAAGCCGCCTGTTGGTTCGGAGCTGCCGGGCGGAAACGGCGTGTCCTTCGATTGGAGCCTGATGAGCTGGCTCGACGATCGGGTGGACTACATGCTGTCGGGCGGCGTGAACAAGGACAATGTCGCTCAGGCACTGGCATCTACCAAGGCCACGGGCATCGATCTTTCCTCCGCCCTCGAAAGCGCGCCGGGCGTGAAGGATCTGAACAAGATTGACCAGTTTTTCGACGCTTTTGCAGAAGCATGCCTGCCGGAACCGGCAGCAGGGAGTAGAGAGTGAACCAGACGCCAAAACTGAATTCCTTCCGCGCCGGCCCCGATGAGGACGGTCGTTTCGGCATTTACGGCGGTCGTTTCGTAGCCGAAACGCTGATGCCGCTGATCCTGGACCTGCAGGAGGAATGGAACAAGGCGAAGAACGATCCGGCCTTCCAGGCCGAACTCAAGCAACTCGGCGCCCATTATGTCGGGCGGCCGAGCCCGCTTTATTTCGCCGAGCGCCTGACGGCGGAACTTGGCGGCGCCAAGATCTATTTCAAGCGCGAAGAGCTGAACCACACCGGTTCGCACAAGATCAACAATTGCATCGGCCAGATCCTGCTCGCCAAGCGCATGGGCAAGACCCGCATCATCGCCGAGACCGGCGCCGGCCAGCATGGCGTCGCTTCCGCGACCGTTGCCGCCCGCTTCGGACTGCCTTGCGTCGTCTATATGGGCGCGACGGACGTCGAGCGCCAGGCGCCGAACGTCTTCCGCATGAAGCTCCTCGGCGCCGAGGTCATTCCGGTGACGGCCGGCAGCGGCACGCTTAAGGACGCGATGAACGAAGCGCTTCGCGACTGGGTCACCAATGTCGAAGATACCTATTACCTGATCGGCACTGCCGCCGGCCCGCATCCCTATCCGGAAATGGTCCGTGACTTTCAGTCGGTGATCGGTACCGAAGCCAAGGCACAGATCCTGGAGGCCGAAGGCCGTCTGCCGGATCTCGTCATCGCTGCCGTCGGCGGCGGTTCGAACGCGATCGGCATTTTCCATCCCTTCCTCGATGATGAGGGCGTCAAGATCGTCGGCGTCGAAGCCGGCGGCAAGGGCCTGCAGGGCGATGAGCATTGCGCCTCCATTACCGCCGGTTCACCCGGCGTGCTGCATGGCAACCGCACCTACCTGCTGCAGGATGGCGACGGCCAGATCAAGGAAGGTCATTCGATCTCGGCTGGCCTCGATTATCCCGGCATCGGCCCGGAACATTCCTGGCTGAACGATATCGGCCGCGCGGAATACGTGCCGATCATGGATCATGAGGCGCTGGAAGCCTTCCAGACGCTGACGCGCCTCGAAGGCATCATCCCGGCGCTGGAGCCGAGCCATGCGCTCGCCGAAGTCATCAAGCGCGCCCCGAAGATGGGCAAGGACGAGATCATCCTGATGAATCTCTCCGGCCGCGGCGACAAGGACATCTTCACCGTCGGCAAGATTCTGGGAATGTGAGTTAGATTATGACCGCACGTATGGACAAACGCTTCGCCGCTCTGAAGGCCGAAGGCCGCCCGGCGCTCGTCACCTATTTCATGGGCGGCGATCCCGACTACGAGACCTCGCTCGGCATCATGAAGGCACTGCCTGAAGCCGGCGCCGACGTCATCGAACTGGGCATGCCTTTCTCCGATCCCATGGCTGACGGCCCCGCGATCCAGCTTGCCGGCCAGCGTGCCTTGAAGGCGGGCCAGACGCTCAAGAAGACGCTGCAGCTCGCGACCGATTTCCGTAAGACGGATAGCGACACGCCGATCGTGATGATGGGTTACTACAATCCGATCTATATCTACGGCGTCGAGAAATTCCTCGAGGATGCACTTGCCGCCGGGATCGACGGCCTGATCGTCGTCGACCTGCCGCCGGAAATGGATGATGAGCTCTGCATTCCCGCAATCCGCAAGGGCATCAATTTCATCCGCCTGGCGACGCCGACCACCGACGACAAGCGCCTGCCGACCGTGCTCAACAACACGTCCGGCTTCGTCTACTATGTCTCGATGAACGGCATCACCGGTTCGGCCCTGCCGGACCCGTCGCTCGTCTCGGGCGCCGTCAAGCGCATCAAGCAGCATACGGACCTGCCGGTCTGCGTCGGCTTCGGCGTCAAGACGGCCGAGCATGCCAAGCTGATCGGTGCTTCCGCCGACGGTGTTGTCGTGGGCACGGCAATCGTCAACCAGATCGCCACCAGCCTGACCAAGGACGGCAAGGCGAGTGCGGACACTATCCAGGCCGTCGCGACGCTGGTGCGCGGCCTGTCGACGGGAACGCGTTCGGCGCGCCTTGTTGCTGCCGAATAGTTTTCCCACATAGGCAAAGGTCTTCAATCGGGAGCCGGTTGAAGAAATGGCCTGTGCGCATTAGGTGTCGACTACGATATCGGTTAATTCAGTCGATCAGGAGTTTTCGAATTGAACTGGATCACGAATTACGTCCGCCCGCGGATCAATTCCATGCTGGGCCGTCGCGAAGTGCCGGAGAATCTCTGGATCAAGTGCCCGGAGACCGGTGAGATGGTCTTCCACAAGGACCTGGAAGACAACAAGTGGGTTATTCCCGCCTCCGGTTTCCACATGAAGATGCCGGCCAAGGCTCGCCTTGCCGATCTCTTCGACAACGGAGAATATGAAGCCCTGCCGCAGCCGAAGGTCGCGCAGGACCCGCTGAAGTTCCGCGATTCGAAGAAATATACCGACCGCCTGAAGGACAGCCGCGTCAAGACGGAGCAGGAAGACACGATTCTCGCCGGCGTCGGCAAGGTTCGAGGCTTGAAGCTCGTCGCCGTCGTCCATGAATTCAATTTCATGGGCGGCTCGCTCGGCATTGCCGCAGGCGAGGCGATCGTCAAGGCGTTCGAACGCGCCATCGCCGAAAAGTGCCCGCTGGTCATGTTCCCGGCGTCGGGCGGCGCGCGCATGCAGGAAGGCATTCTCTCCTTGATGCAACTGCCGCGCACGACGGTCGCCGTCGACATGCTGAAGGAAGCCGGTCAGCCCTATATCGTCGTATTGACCAACCCGACGACGGGCGGCGTCACCGCTTCCTACGCCATGCTCGGCGATATTCATCTTGCGGAGCCGGGTGCGGAAATCTGCTTTGCCGGCAAGCGCGTCATCGAACAGACGATCCGCGAAAAGCTGCCGGAAGGCTTCCAGACGTCGGAATATCTGCTCGAGCACGGTATGGTCGATATGGTCGTCAAACGCCATGATATCCCCGATACCTTGGCTACGCTTCTGAAGATCCTGACCAAGAAGCCGGCGAATGACGTGTCGGCAAAGGACTTGAACGGAGCGGCGCTGCCGATGGTGGCAAGAGCCTAACCTAAACGGATGGCCGGAAGGCGGAGGTGCGGGATGACAGCCATGGATCAATCCGCAGTAAGCGAGGCAGCACGGGAAATCGACAAGCTGATGGGACTGCATCCCAAAGGCTTCGATCTCTCGCTGGATAGAATCACCCGGCTGCTCGACATCCTCGGCAATCCGCATAAGAAGCTGCCGCCGGTGATCCATGTCGCCGGTACCAACGGCAAGGGCTCGGTGACGGCCTTCAGCCGTGCGCTCCTGGAAGCAGGTGGCTATAGCGTGCACGTCCATACGTCGCCGCATCTCGTCAATTGGCATGAGCGCTACCGCATGGGTGTCAAGGGCGGTCGCGGCGAGCTTGTCGACGATGCGATCTTCGCCGACGTGCTCCGGCGCATTGCCGATGCCAATGCTGGCCAGAAGATCACGGTATTCGAGATTTTAACCGCCGCCACCTTCATCCTGTTTGCCGAGCATCCGGCCGATGCCGCGATCATCGAAGTCGGCCTCGGTGGTCGTTTTGATGCCACCAACGTCATTTCCGATCCCGCTGTCTCGGTGATCATGCCGATCTCGCTCGATCACCAGCCGTATCTTGGCGACCGCGTCGAGCTGATAGCGGCCGAGAAGGCGGGGATCATGAAAGCCGGCCGTCCCGTCGTCATTGGTCATCAGGAATATGATGCGGCCCTGGATGTACTGATATCGACCGCCGAGCGGCTGCGCTGCCCGACGGCGGTTTTCGGCCAGGATTTTTCCGCCCATGAGGAATATGGCCGGCTGGTTTATCAAGATGAGTTCGGTCTTGCCGATCTGCCCTTGCCGCGCCTGCCGGGCCGGCATCAATATGCCAATGCTGCTGCCGCCATCCGCGCCGTCAAGGCTGCGGGTTTTGCCGTCACCGAGGCGATGATGGAAAAGGCGATGATCTCGGTCGAATGGCCGGGCCGCCTGCAGCGTCTGACGGAGGGCAATTTGTTGCCCCATGCGCCGGAAGGCGGCGAGATCTGGGTCGATGGCGGCCACAATCCCGGCGCAGGCGAGGTCATTGCCGAAGCCATGGCGAATTTCGAGGAGCGTCAGCCGCGGCCTCTGTTCCTGATTACCGGCATGATCAACACCAAGGACCCAGTCGGCTATTTCAAGGCATTCACCGGCTTGGCGGAAAAGGTCTACTGCGTGCCGATCCGTGGCACCGACTCGATGATCGACCCTGTGGTTTTGGCAAATGCGGCTTACGATGCCGGCCTGGTGGCGGAGCCGATGTCGACTGTCGGCCAGGCGTTGGATGCGATCAAAGAATTGACCGTGCCCGATTTGCCCGCCCCGCGCATCCTGATTGGCGGCTCGCTTTATCTGGTCGGCGATGTCCTTGCCGATAACGGCACGCCGCCGAAGTAACAAATCCAGCCAACAAAAAGCCCGGTACGAAACCGGGCTTTTTGGTAAATACAGTCGATACCGATTAGGCGGCGCTGGAAATCCAGTTCTGCAGGGCGGTCTTGGGGGCGGCGCCAACCTTGATGTCGGCAACTTCGCCAGCCTTGAACATAGCAAGCGTCGGGATCGAGCGAACGCCGAACTGGGCAGCCAGTTCTGGGTTTTCATCGATGTTGAGCTTGGCAACCTTCACCTTGCCTTCGAACTGTACAGCGAGCTCTTCGAGAGCCGGGGCGATCATTTTGCACGGACCGCACCATTCGGCCCAAAAATCAACGACGACAGGCTCTGCGGATTGCAGGACTTCAGATGCGAAGTTGGAGGTATCGACTTTCACGGTAGCCATAGGCTGCTCCTTACCAGGATTTGCGGTTGCTAGATATGTGATGGTGCGGTGCCCAGAATTCAATATTTGGTATTTCACTTTGTCTTGAGCTCCGCAAGCGCCAATGCGAGCACCTCCACGGACAGGGTATGGATCGAGGCATTCTCGGTATAGACGAGCACGCAATCGATGCGTTTGCCGGGATAGAGCGGCGAAAGGATCTCGCGATAGATGGCAAGCTGTGCCCGGTGGGCGAAAGGAATCTCCTCAACAGCGCGTGGCGGTACCCGATTCGTCTTGTAATCTAGGATGACAACGCGATCGTCGAGCACTGTCAGCCGGTCGATGCGGCCGGAGACCGCATAATTCTGATCGCCGAGCGACAGCGTGCCCATGATCGAGACTTCCGCCTGGGCATGGGCGCTGAAAACGCCTTGCAGCTCCGGGTGCGACAGCAGCGCCAATACGGAGTTTATCAGTGCTTCGCGTTCGGCCTGCGGCCAGAAGCGTGCGGCTCGCTCGGCATAGCGCCGCGCCGCATCGGCGCGATCCGCCGGCGCGATCTCCGGCAATGACTGCAGCATGCGGTGGATGAAGCGGCCTTTTTCCAGAGAGCGGTCCGATTTGGTCTTTTCGCTGAACAGCGGTGACGTAACGAGCAGATTGTCAGCCTCGTCATCGATGATCGTGCCGGCCCCGGAAGGACTGAGCGGCCGGGGCAGGTTTCGCTGCGGCGGCAGCGGCCGGCTGAGTCCGGCCGGCAACGCTCGCCGATCCACGGCCGTTTCCGCCTGCTTCATGCGCTCGAAACTGCGCTCGACCGGGGTGACACGCCAGCTCAACCCCTGCCATTCGCCGTCCGGTCCGGCGAAACTGACCGGCTTGCAACGTTCGCCATCCTGCCTTAGCGCCGCAGAAATCATGGCATGCCACGTATCGGCGTTTTCACGGATGCCGCGATAGCCGCAGATGATCAGCTGGTCGGCGGCACGTGTCATGCCGACATAGAGAAGGCGGCGATATTCCTCTTCCGCCAGGCCTTGAAGCCTGGTGGCGTCGGCCAGCGTCAGCGAATTGGAAAGCGCCGAGACCGGCACCCATACCGGCAGCGGAATTTCGTTCCTGCCGGTCTCGATCAGCCGCAACTTCGGCAGATGCGTATGGGTAAAGGCCTTGCCGCCGCCATCAACGAGGAAGACGATCGGCGCTTCCAGGCCCTTGGAGGCATGCACCGTCATGATCCGCACTTCGTTGCGGCCTTTGTCCTGTTCGCGCTTCACCGTCGGCGCCTCAAGCTCCAGCGTCGAGATGAAGGATTGCAGGCCCGGCAGGCCGGAGGTTTCATGGTCCAGCGTGAAGGTCAGGAACTCATCGAGGATATCGCTGACTTCGGTGCCGAGTCGCGCAAGAAACTGCCGCCGGCCACCGAAGCTGCCGAGCACCCGTGCGTAGAAGTCATGCACGGACAGGCTTTTTGATAGAGCGAGAAAGGTCTTCAGCCTGTCGACCGCATGGTGGAATCGCTCATTGCCGTCATCGGCGAACCGCTGCAGATGGCTCCAGACGCTTTCATTGTCGTCGCGATAGGCCGCAATGGCGAAAACATCGTCTTCGCCGAGATCGAACAGCGGACTCTTCAGCAGGGCTGAGAGCGACAGATCATCTTCCGGCAGCAGCAGGAAACGGCCAAGCGCCAGCAGGTCCTGAATGGCGATGTGGCTTGTCAGCACCAGGCGGTCGGCACCGGCGACGGGAATATTGTTGCGCCGTTTCAGCGCCCGGGTCAGCGCATTGACGAAGCTGTCACGCTTCCGCACCAGCACGAGGATGTCGCCGGCCTCGATGAAGCGGGCCTTGCCCTTGTCGATGATCGTCTCACGGCCGATGAGATTGCCGATCGTCTGTGCCATGCGCCGCGCCAGGATCGCTGCCGGCGCGCTTTCCGGCGTTGAATCGAACGGTGCGGTCCAGTCTTCCTCCTTGGCTAGCGGCTCCGGCGCGATCATGTCCCAGAGATCGACGGCGCCCGGATGGCCGATGCGGCTGGAGCGGTGCACGACGGGTTCGGCGACGGCGCTGAGCCCTCGGGCATTTTCCGGCGCGGTGAAAACGTGATCGACCGCGGCCAGCACATCGGCGGTCGAGCGGAAGGAGAGCGGCAGGCGGATCGACGAAAACTGCTGGCCGCTGGTCGCCACGCGCCGCCGCGTCCGGTCACTTTCCTCGGAAAAACGCTCGGGCCGCGCACCTTGGAAAGAATAGATGGATTGTTTCTCGTCGCCGACCGCGAAGATGGTCCTGAGGGTCGGCCGGGCGCTTTCGCCGGAGAAGAAATCCTCCGCCAGCGACTGGATGACGCTCCATTGGATAGGACTGGTGTCTTGCGCCTCGTCGACGAGAATATGGTCGATGCCCTGGTCGAGCTTGTAGTGGATCCAGGGCCCGACATCCTTCTTGGTCAGGAGATCGGCGGTGCGAGTGATCAGGTCTTCGAAATCGAGCTGGCTGCGCCGCTTCTTCAATTCGTCGTAGTCGCGGTTCAATCGATCGGCGAGGGTGAGCGCCGCGCGGGTGGCGCGATACATCCGCATCAGCTTCAGCTGATCGCGGCAGGCAACGACATGCGCGCGGGCGGCGGCAACGGCGTCGGCTAGCGCGGGTGCGTCGGCCAGCATCGCCTTGACAAAAAACTGGCTGTCCGATTTCGGCTCGCCCTTGGCGGTCAGCATTACCTTTTCGAGGACCTCCGCGCGGGCGATCGCGTTGGGTTCGCAGTTGGCGAGGCGCAGCCCATAGGCGATATCCTGCGCCTTCGCCCCGCCCTTGAGATCGGCAAGCGTGAGATAAAGCTCCAGCATAGAGCCGGAAAGGCCGGGCAGTGGCCAATATTGCTCGGCGATCCCAGCTTCCGTGTCATCGGGAGCAAGACCAAGCTGGGTGCGCAGCGCAGTCTCGATGCCGCCTTTCCGTTCGGCTTCCTCCGCAAAGCGGCTGATAGCGTTGCGGTTTGCGACGATCTCGCCAAGCAACGTCTCCAGGCCTGATTCGTCGCCGAGATCGAGCACATAGGCGAAGGCTTCGGCAAGTTCCGGATTCTGATGCGGTGGCGTCGCGCCCAGCAGCGAGCGGCGGGCGTCATCTAGCAGGGTCGCGGCAGCGCGATCGTCGAGAACGGAGAAATGGCCGGCAACATTGGCTTCCAGCGGGAACTGGTGCAGCAGCGCCTCGCAGAAGGCGTGGATCGTCTGGATCTTCAGCCCGCCGGGCGTTTCCAGCGCCTTGGCGAAGAGGCGGCGCGCCTCGGCAAGTTTGAGGAGACCCGGCTCCGCGCCTTCGATCTCGGCGATCCGTGCCTTCAGCTCATCGTCTGGCAATGTTGCCCAAGCAGCCAGCCGATCGAAGACGCGGTTCGACATTTCGGAGGCGGCGGCCTTGGTGTAGGTCAGGCAAAGAATGGCTGACGGCCGTGCGCCGGCGAGAAGCAGGCGGATGACGCGCTGCGTCAGTACGTGCGTCTTGCCGGAGCCGGCATTGGCCGAAACCCAGGCCGAGCGATCTGGATCGGAAGCGATGGATTGCTGGACCGTCGTCCAGCCGATCCAGGCGCCGGCGTCGTCACTGTTGGGCAGAGCAGCCAGGTCGTTGGCGGAAAGATTACTCATCGCCAGCGCCCTCCTGCTCGGTTTCCGCCGTCGACCATTCCGAGACGCGGGCGAGGTGATCGTAGTCGCCGCCATATTCGAATTGCTGGGCGGGGATCAGCCGCGAAGAAAAGCCTTTTTCGCCGGATTGCAGCAGGGCGACGAATTTGACGAGTTGGTCCATCGACTCCTCGGCCAAATCCATAGCCGACTTTGCTTCCGTCTTCCCGCCACGGCTGGAAAGCTCATTGTTGACCTGATCGGCCCTGAAGCGATCGCCGGGCCGGAGCCGGACATAGAGCAGGTTTTCCGGGGCGAGCGCGTCGATGTTACGAAAGGCGCCAGCCTTCAGCGCATAGGCTTCCAATGCCAATTGCGGATCGAGCAGTGCACGCGCCTGCGCCGGTGAGGGATTGTAGCCGGTCTTGTAGTCGATGATATCGGCGGCTCCGTGGCCCTTGAAGTCGATGCGGTCGGCAACGCCGGTCAGCCGGATGCCGATCGGCTCGATCTCGATGCCGGCCGGCACTTCCGTTGCCGTCCCGCGGATCTCCGGTCGCCGCTCTGCTTCCCAGGCGAGAAAGGTGCGTGCCACTTCGCGGAAACGCGGCCGCCAGACGCTGTCGATATGAACCGGCAATTGTTCGGCGTCGAAAAGCTCGGCGACGATACGATCCATAGCCAGCGATCCATCCGGCGTCCCGGCGATATGGCCTTCACGGATGAAGCGATCGATGATCTTGTGATAGAGCGTGCCGCGCTCGGCCGGGCCGGACTCGCGGTTGAAGGCGGCGATCGGATCGAGCCGCAGGACGCGCCGCGCGTAGATCGCGTAGGGATCGCGCCGCAGGCGGCCGACCTCGCTAAAGGAGTAGCTTTTCGGCTGCAGCGCGGCAGGTGGTTTCGGTGATGGCCTCAACGCCGGCCTCTGGTTTTCGCCCTCGTCGATCATTCCGGCCCAATGACGGTATTGATCGCCGCGTGCCTTCAATTCACTCAGGAATGCCTTGCCGCCCAGCGCCATCAGCCGTTGCAGCCAGCGGGAGGCCACCGTCGGGGTCGAGCCTTGGCGCAACGCGCGCGAATAGATCAGGTCGCGCGTGCCGTTCGCCATCTCGAAATCGTGGGCGAGCTGACCGATGCGCCGCTCTGGCGGTTCCAGACCTATCTCGGTCTTCATCGTGCGGGAGATGAAGGGATTGTTGGCGGTTTGCCCCGGCCAAGAGCCTTCGTTCAACCCGCCGAGAATCAGCGTATCGACGCTTTGCAAGCGCGCTTCCAACGTGCCGAAGATGAACAGCCGCGGGTGGCTAAGTGCGCGGGGCTTGACAGCTTGACCGGCCGTGAGTGCAGCCACGATGTCGATCCACTGCGGCCCGTCCGCTTCGAGCTGACCGTCGGTGTCGATGACCTCCTTCAGCAGGCTTGCCAGCGTATCGCCGGCCTCGCCGGACCAGAGCGCCGCCAGGTTGCCGCGCTCGTCAGCGGCCGCGGCCTCCAAGGCGCGGCCCGTGCGTTCAGCCCATTCGGAAAGGGTGGGGAGGCTGTCAGCGGCCTGCTGCGAAAGCGCGGATGCCAACGGCTCGCAAGCCAGGGTGACCTGTCGGGCCAATGCGCGTGCCTGGCCCACGGCGTCCGGAGTTAGGGATTTGCGCCAGTGTGGCGGATGACGGTCCATCGCCTGTTCGGCGAGCTGGCGGTCGAGCAGGGATTCCAGCGTGCCGATATCGACCTCGGCGATGCCTCCCCTCAAAGCCAAAATCTCCAGTGCGTCGATGCCGGGCTGCAACGCATCCCGGGAAAAGCCGAAGTGGGCGAGGGGATGCTTGAGCAACGAAACGATTGCGACGGGATCGCCGGGGCGAAGGGTCGCTTCGAGCAGCAATTGCAACAGCGTGCCTTGCGGCGTCGCGGCCAGCGGCGTCCCGGCCGAATCGTCGGCGATGATGGCGAATCGCGCCAACTCCGCCGTCACGCGCCGGGCCAGATTGCGGTCCGGCGTGATCAGCGCCGCCTGGCTCTCTCCACCGTTCCGCCCGGGTTTTTCCAGGGCGAGCCGCAAAGCGATGGCGATCGCAGTCGCTTCCTCACGCTCGTTCGCCGCCTCGATCAGGGCGACGTCGGCAAAGGCTTGTGCGATGGCGCCGGGCGCGAGCGTCTCTTGCCACGCCCCCCAGCCGCTGGTCGCTTTTGCGGGTGCGAGGGCGCGCGACAGGATCTGCGCCCGCATCTGCATGTTCTCGGACGCTTCGGCAACGGCCTCGACACCGCTCCGGGTCGCGCGCAGCCGCTTCAGCAGCAGCGACAGGCCATATTGCGGATGGCTGCGCGTCGTCGGATCGACCCTTGCGCCGGCACTCGTTTCAGGCGCCACCAGCTGCCAGTCCTCTTCCGGCATGCTTAGGTCGAGCCCCGGCAACACGATGACGCCCTGTGGCAGGGAGGCGACGGCTGCAATCAGGTCGGCCGTTGCCGGAACGGAACCGGTGGAGCCGGCGATGATGATCGGGCCGGCATGCTGCATAGCGGCAATCCGCTGCGCCTCGGCGCGGAGGATGGCGTTACGATGCCGGGCGGGTGAGGATTTGCCGAGTTCCTCCAGCCGCGCCGGCCAGAAGGCACTGGCGATCTGCAGGAATTCGGCCGTCAGTTGCCACCAGAGCGCATGGTCTTCAGCGCTGAGATTGGCAAGGTCGTGCCAGTCGCGATCCTCAGTCTCGATGGAATCGATGAGTTCCGCGAGGTTGCGCGCCAGCCAGATGGCATCCGCCGGACTCGCCGGAGCGACGAGCGGTGAATCCGAATGGATGTCGCGGACGATCTGCGGCAGCTTGTTGCGCCAGGCCAGGATCAGCCGCGCCAGTTCCAGCAGTCTTGCCGTATTGGCAAGCGGCTGCGCCAGATCTGCAGTCGCGGGCAGGGCCTCTTCGAAATAGCCGCTATCGTCATCGGTCTCGCCAAGCGGGCGGATCACCGGCAGGATGGCCGAGCGGCCACCGAGGAGGTCGACGAACTCCGAGCGCAGCACGCGCGCCGCACGCCTTGTCGGCAGGAAGATGGTGACCTTAGCGAGCGACAGCGGATCGGCGGGATCGTGGCGAAAATGCTCGCTCAGCCGGCCGTCGCAGAGGGCGCCAGCAAGGGTCTTCAGGAAAGGCAGGCCCGCCGGGATCGTCAGAATGCGTTGCCGGTGCCCGCCCGTCATCCGGTCACGCAAACGCCCGGAAGGTCCGGATCGTTTCCTCCGCCTCGCCGATCGCCTCTGGCGTGCCGACGGTCAGCCAATGTCCCTCGAGGATCGTTCCGTAGAGCCGACCCTTCGCGATCGATTTGTCGTAGTAGATGTTGATGTTGAAAGCCTCGTCTGGCGCGTCATCGAGAACCGATGGGTTCATGACGATGGCACCCGCATAGACGACGCCGTTCCCGACCGCGTTGCTATAGCGTGAGAGACGGCCGTCTTCTGCCAGGTTGAAATCGTTCTTGCCGTTATGGCCCGTCGTCTTGTCCAGCGCGACGCAGAGCATGGCGAAGTCCATGCGTGTAGTATCGAAGAATCCGGCTAAGCGCTGCAGATTGGTCGGCCTCCCCAATGTCTCGCCGATCCAGAAGAGATCGGAATTCATGACGAAGACTGGATCGCGGCCGAGAAGCTTCAGCCCCTTGGCCAGCCCACCGCCGTTGTTCATCAGCACATCTCGCTCGTCGGAGATGAGGATGTCCAATCCGCGATAGTTCCGAAGATGCGCCTCCATCTGGTCAGCATGGTGATGGACATTGACCACCACCTGCTCGACGCCGGCTTCGGCCAGCGCATCGAGCGCGTAATCGATCATCGGCTTGCCGGCGATCTTTACCAGCGGCTTCGGGATAGTGTCGGTGATCGGCCGCATGCGGGTTCCGAGCCCCGCGGCCAACACCATGGCTTGTCTGATGGTCATCTCGTCTCGAATTGGTGATTCGCTCGGCTATCTTGTTTTAGCATATGGCGGGAAGACAGTCGCCCGGTTCGGGCAGCTATACGCCGCCTATTCCAGCCTTTGCACACCATTCGCGCAGGGGAACGAGCGCCTCATGCTCGAAAGCAATGGCGAGATAGGCGAGCGTGCGCGGCATATGCTTCAGATAGCCCGGTTTGCCGTCGCGCTGCAGCAGCCGCACCCAGAGGCCGGCCAGCTTGCAATTGCGCTGCGCCGACATGATCGCCCAGCTCTTCAGAAACTTCGCTTCGTCGAAACCGCCTTGAGCACGCCGGAGCGATAGATAGTCCGCAATCAATTGATCGTGCAGATCGCGTTCGATGGTGACACGCGCATCCTGGACGATCGAGGCGAGGTCATAGGCCGTCGGACCGATCATCGCATCCTGGAAATCGATAAGGCCGATTCGCTGGATGCCCTTTTCCTTCGCCCGCCAGATGATGTTAGGCGAGTGGAAATCGCGCAGCAGCAGATTCTTTTCCGTATCGTCAAGCTCATCGATCAGGCCATTCCAGATCGCCAGATAGTCCGCCCGTTCCTCGTCGCTCGCCGGCACGCCGCGTTTCCACGGCAGGTGCCAGTCGATGAGCAACCGCGCTTCCATCGTCATGGCCGTCCGGTCGAAGTCCGGAATATGATGGACGTGATCCGCCGTGACCGGAATATCCTGCGGGATATGCAGGCTGTGCAGATGCGCCAGACAGGCAACGCTTGCCCGATAGCGTTCGGCAATCGGCTTGCCTCCTGCGTCGAGCACGCCATCGGTGCCGAGATCCTCGATCAAGAGAATGCCCTGGTCGTAGTCGGCCGCGAAGATTTCCGGCGCTGCAAAGCCGTTTTCGCGCAGCACATTGGCAATCGCCACGAAAGGATAGGCATCCCAGGCGAGATGCGCGACCTTCGGATAGGGCTTTCCGTCAAGCACGGGCGGTCCTTCGGCCAGGCGCGGCCAATCCATCAAGATCACGCGCTTGCCGCCGCCATGCGGATGGATGGACTCATAGGCGCGCAGCGAAGCATCGCCCGTCAGGAAACGGCGTTCGGCGTCGGCATAACCATGAGCATCGAGGAAAGCGCGGATTGCCAGAACGCGCTGGATACGGGCGAATTGCTTGGCCGGTGACCTGATCGTCGCTCGACGGCCTTCGCCTTCATGCTCCAGCTTGAGATCGATGCGATCTTTCGGCAGTTCGCCTTCGGCCATTTCGGGCCATTCCACCAGGCAGATACCGGTCTGCAGCGCCTCGTCGAAGCCGAGCTCGGCCAGTTCGCTTGGGTCGCCCAAACGATAGAGATCGAAATGCGAAACCGGTATGCGCAGTTCGTAGGATTGGACGAGCGTGAAGGTCGGGCTCGGTACGTCCAGTTCGGCATCGTCAGCCACGGCGCGCAGAAGGGCGCGGGCCAGCGAGGATTTTCCGGCGCCGAGATCGCCCGATAGTGCCAGGCAATCGCCGCCCTTGAGCGCCAGCGCAAGATCCTCGCCCAGGCGAGTGGTTGCCGCATCGTCTGCAAGAAAGAGGGATATGCCTATGTTCGCTGCTTTCATTCTGCTGCGACGGAGTGCGGCAATTCGGCGGAGGGAATCCGGCAGATGACCGTGGTTCCCTTGCCCGGCTGGCTTTCGATCGACACCTGGCCGTCATGCAGGCTGACGAAGCTTTCAACGATGGAGAGGCCGAGGCCGGCGCCGCTGCGCTTGCCGCCCTTGCCGCTCGAAGCGAAGCGGTTGAAGACCGTTCGGATGATCTCTTCCGGGATGCCCGGACCCTTGTCGGCGACCGAAAAGACGAAATCCGTGCCTTCGCGCGCGCATCTTAGTTCGATCGTCGAGCCTTCCGGCGCGAAATTGGCGGCGTTGGTCAGAAGCTTGAGCAAGATCTGCTTTAGCCGCTGCTGGTCGGCGACAACCGTGCCGAGATGGGCGGGCACGGTGATTTCCAGCGTCACGCCGCTTTCCTGCAGCCGGTCCGCGATCTGCATCGACACTTCGTCGAGCAGGTCGTCGAGCGCGATCTCGGAATAGTTCAGCCGCATGATGCCGGCATCGACGGTCGCAAGATCCAGAATGTCGTTGACCAGCGTCAGCAGCACCGAGGAAGAGGTGGAGATATGATCGATATACTCCGCCTGCCGGTCGTTCAGAGGTCCGATGCCCGGTGTCTTCAGCAGATCGGTAAAGCCGATGATATTGGTCAGCGGCGAGCGCAGCTCATAGGAAACATGCTGGACGAAGTCGTTCTTCAGCTCGTCGGCCTTCAGCAGCGCCTCGTTCTTTTCGGTGAGAGCCCGTTCGGCACGCACGCTATCGGTCTTGTTGACGAAGGTCAGCATGGTCTGCGCATTCGGCAACGGAATGACGGCATAATCAAGGACGAGGTTGGAATAGAGCTCCAGCGTGCCTTGCGACGACGGCCGTTCATCGTCGAAGCTGGTGATCTGCTCCGCAAATCGCTTCCAGCCATCCGGCCGGTCATAGGACGGCGCACAGGCTTCGGCCAGCGCCTGGATATGCGTGCCCGGCTTGGCCTGCGCCTCGGTGATGTTCCACAAGATGCGGAACGCTGGATTGGAGAGGCGGATGCGGCCGTCGGGACCGAAGACGGCGACGCCTTCGGAGAGATGGTCGATGGTCTCGCCCTGCACTTTGACCAGCGTATTGTAGCGCGTTTCGAGATCGACCTGTTCGGTCAGATTCTCGAACACCCACGTGGCGCCACCCTGCGGGTGAGCGGTGGCGAAAACCCTAAGGATCTGGCCGTTCGGCAGGTGCCAGAGATCGGATTGTGTGTCGAGCGCGCGATAGACGGACAAAACGCCGTCTTTCCAGGTTTTCCAGTTCAATTGCTCCGGCAGCTTCTTGGCGCTGCGCAGCCGATCCAACAGCTCGCTATTGTCAGGCTTCTTCTCGAGGAAGGCGATGTCGAGCTCCCAGAGCTGCACAAAGGCCTGATTGTAGAATTGCAGCCGGCGGTCGCCGTCGAAGATCGCGACCGGCGTCGCCAGATGGTCGAGTGTTTCGGCATGGCTCTTCAGCGTGCGTTCCAGCTCGGCGCGGACCGCTTCCGCTTCCGAAACGTCGACGGCAATTCCGGCCGAACCATCCGGCGATTTAACGTCGATGACATCGAAGAAGGTGCGGTTGCCATGAACGACGGTGGAAATCTTGTCGTGAAAGGGCGATTCCGGTGTCGAGGATGCGCGGATGCGCTCGCGAGCGACAGTGGTCAGGAATTCGCGGCTTTCGCGTATAGCCTCATCCGGCGACACTGCCTCGACCGCTTCGCCGTAGGCCTGGTTGACCCAGGTCAGCTTGCCCTCCACATCACGCCGCCAGACAGGCAGGTCGATGGCGTCGAGCAGGTTCTGAAAGGCGGAGATCGAGGTCATGAGCCGGTCGCGCTCGATCTTCAGCTCGGCCAGTTCGGCGCGCAGATTGTTGAGCGCGATGAAGCGGACGAAGGCGCGGCCACCGGAGATGCGGCCCTGCGCTTCCAATATCTCGTCGCGGTTCGTTTCGACCACCATATCGAAGCTTTGGCCGTTGCCGCGCAGCTTGTCGATCGCCTTTTCCAGATCGCCGGCCGACCAGGATTTCAGCCAGCGGCCGAAAGCGAGGAATTCGTTGTCCTGTGGCGCACCGGTCTCGACAGGAAGCTGGCCGAGCAGCTCAGGCCGGGCATTCTGACCGTCCCAGATGATGATCCGGCGGTTCTTGTCGGCAATAAGCGCCTGATACTGCGAAATACGCTGGTTGGCGTCCGAAAGCGCCGTGCGGATCTCGCGGCTCTCATTTTCGATATTGCCGCGCTGGCGGATCATCCACACCGTCGACAGGAGCGCGGCTGAGATCACGCCGATGATGACCGAGAAGACAGCCATTTCGGAGGAGGTGAAGAGGCGTGCCGCCGGCGTGCCAGCGCTGGTCTGCGCCAGAACGGGACCCGCCAAGCCGGTGATTATGCCGCCAAAAACGCTGAGACGCAGCAAGCGGGCCAATGAGGCCGATAGCCCAACATTCGCCCGCCGCTTCACCCGCGGTAAAAGCATATATGCGCTAGCCTGCCGTCGCCGCGCGATCGCCGCTCGGGGCGTCGCTGGCTCTGACAGGCTGTCTTTCCCTTCAGACATAAGCGGTCTGTCTCCGTCCTGTAATGTGCCGCATCTCGACAAGACATCCCATTTTCATGGCTCCGGGCGTGCCCGGTTCGTCACGAATCAAGTCTAAAAACAATACTGCCTAAGGGAATCGCCGGGAAGGGAGCCGGCCAAAAAATAAGCCCCAGCATTTGTCAATGCCGGGGCCACAAGATGTTGTGGATATTGATCGAAAGATCAGTATCTGTAGTGGTCAGACTTGAACGGACCCTGCGGAGTGACGCCGATATAGGCAGCCTGTTCTCCAGAAAGCTCCGTCAGTTTCACGCCAAGCTTGCTGAGATGCAGGCGAGCAACCTTTTCGTCGAGGTGCTTCGGCAGCACGTAAACCTGGTTCTGGTACTGGCTGGGCTTGGTGAAGAGCTCGATCTGTGCCAGCGTCTGGTTGGTGAACGAAGCCGACATGACGAAGGACGGATGGCCGGTGGCGTTGCCGAGGTTCAGGAGGCGGCCTTCCGACAGCAGGATGATGCGGTTACCCTTGGCGAACTCGATCAAGTCGACCTGCGGCTTGACGTTCGTCCACTTGAGGTTACGCAGCGCCGCAACCTGGATCTCATTGTCGAAATGGCCGATGTTGCCGACGATCGCCATGTCCTTCATCGCACGCATATGGTCGATGCGGATGACGTCCTTGTTGCCGGTGGTGGTGATGAAGATGTCGGCGGTGGAGACGACGTCTTCGAGCTGAACCACTTCATAGCCGTCCATGGCAGCCTGCAGGGCGCAGATCGGGTCGACTTCCGTGACCTTGACGCGTGCGCCGGCGCCGGAAAGCGAAGCAGCTGAGCCCTTGCCGACGTCGCCGTAGCCGCAGACGACGGCGACCTTGCCGGCCATCATCACGTCGGTGGCGCGGCGGATGCCGTCGACCAGCGATTCCTTGCAGCCGTACTTGTTGTCGAACTTCGACTTGGTGACGCTGTCGTTGACGTTGATCGCCGGGAAGGGCAGCAGGCCCTTCTGGCTGAGCTGGTACAGGCGGTTGACGCCCGTGGTGGTTTCTTCGGTGACGCCCTTGATGGCTTCGCGCTGCTTGGTGAACCAGCCCGGCGATGCCTGAAGGCGCTTCTTGATCTGCGCAAAGAGGATTTCTTCTTCCTCAGAATGCGGATTGGAGAGCACGTCCTCGCCGGCTTCGGCGCGGGCGCCGAGCAGGATATACATCGTGGCGTCGCCGCCATCGTCGAGGATCATGTTGGACAAGCCGCCATCGGTCCACTGGAAGATCTTGTCGGTATAGGTCCAGTAGTCTTCGAGGCTCTCACCCTTGATGGCATAGACCGGAACGCCGGAAGCGGCGATCGCGGCAGCGGCATGATCCTGGGTCGAGAAGATATTGCAGGATGCCCAGCGCACCTGAGCGCCGAGAGCAACCAGCGTCTCGATCAGGACTGCGGTCTGGATCGTCATGTGCAGCGAACCAGTGATGCGGGCGCCTTTCAGCGGCTGTGCTTCGCCGAATTCGGCGCGGCAAGCCATCAGGCCCGGCATTTCGGTTTCGGCGATCGAGATTTCCTTGCGGCCGAAGTCGGCAAGGCCGATATCGGCGACGATGTAGTCCTTTTCAGTGCTCATGAAGGTCTCCAGCCTGAACGATGCGAACGGACCGCAGGCGAACGCCTCGGCCGAATGCAACAAAATTGCACGCTGACAGCGTGTGGGATGATGCCCTGTAGCAGGCTTCAAGCTGGAAATCAATGATGATATAAAGAGGTCTTTATATCTTTATATCCCGTGCGATGCGTCAATGAGAGGACTTACATCTCTTCGCCGAACTTGTCGGCGACCAGACGGTCCAGCGCATCCAGCGCCTCGGCGGCCTGGTTGCCGCTGGCGATGACGAGCACGCTGCAGCCGGGGCTGGCCGCGAGCATCATCAGGCCCATGATCGAGTTGCCGCCCACCGTGGTTCCGTCCCTCGATACGGTGATGGTGGCGTCATAGGATTCGACGGTCTGTACGAATTTGGCGGAGGCGCGGGCATGCAGGCCGCGCTTGTTGATGATCAGAAGTTCCCGGGAAAGCTCTGTCATAGGCGGGATGGTTGTCTCGTTATTTGCCGCTGAGCACGCGGCTGGCCACGTTGATGTATTTGCGTCCGGCCTCGGAAGCTTCCACGAGAGCCTTCTCCATGTTGTTGTCGCCGCGCACACCTGCGAGCTTTATCAGCATCGGCAGATTAACGCCGGCAATAACCTCCGTGTGGCCACTGTTCATGACGGAGATCGCGAGATTTGAGGGAGTGCCACCGAACATATCGGTAAGGATGATGACCCCGTGCCCATCGTCAGCGCCGGAAACAGCGTGCAGGATGTCCTGCCGCCGCTTATCCATGTCGTCTTCGGGACCAATCGATACCGTTTCTATGAACTTCTGCGGACCAACGACATGCTCGACCGCATGCCGAAACTCTTCAGCCAGCTTGCCATGAGTGACAAGCACAAGTCCGATCATGATATTACTGCTCCCATCGCATAAGCAAACAGGTGGCCCATATCGCAATGCAGCAATGTCGTCCACCGGTGGGGGGACATCTTGGCGATGAAAAGACGAAGTGCAAGCTTAAAATATGATGTTTGGGCGTCTACAGGTACCAGAATGGCCGATTAACCCAAACTGATGATGGTTTTCGCCATAATCACGGCGAGCGGATTCGCCGATGCTGCGGATAGGCGGATCAGCGGTAGGCGAATGGATTCAGTGACATCGATCCGTTCGTCTTCGGGGGGAAGCCGCTCGGCGTTTGCCGGATCGACCGGACATATGGCGCAATGCATTTCCGCCTCAAAAACATGGGGAAGCCGCACGATGCCGGTATAACGGATCTCCATCAGGCCGGCGATTGATGGCGGGCATTCGGCGATGACGGCACCGTCACGCCGGGTGATGAAAACCTGATCGTCGGCGACCAATGCTGCGGAAAGGCCAAGCGGCTTGGCGGCGGCGAGGCAGGCAAAGGCAAGTGAAGATTTGCCGCTGCCCGACGGTCCGAGAAACAGCAGACCGGTCTTGCCTATGACGATCGCCGTGCCGTGGATATTGGTCGCTTTGCCGCTCATGCTGGTGTTTCGGCGGGCAACGAAAGGATGAAGCGGGCGCCGAGCAGCGCTGTGCCGTCGCCGTCGACGATGTTTTCCGCGCGCAGCGATCCGCCATGTGCTTCGGCGATTTGCCGGCTGATCGACAGGCCCAAACCGGAATTCTGACCGAAACCCTCCGCCTCCGGCCGGTCGGTATAGAAGCGCTCGAAGATGCGGTCGATATTTTCGGCCTGGATGCCCGGCCCGTTATCCTCGACATAGATCACGCAGCGCGTTCTCGTGCGCATCAGCTTTACCGTGATCTTGCCGGTGTCCTTGGCAACGAAGGAGCGGGCGTTTTCAATGAGGTTGGTAACGATCTGGCCGATACGCAGATCATGGCCGTCGATCGTGAACTTGGTTTTCGCACCCGGCTTGCGGTCGACGATATAGTCTATCTCGACCGCCTTCTTCGTGTGCCCGACTTGCCGGGAAATGTCGATCAGGTCGCGCAGCAGGACTTCGAGATCGAGCGATCTCGCATCCGATCGGGCAAGTTCGGCATCGAGGCGGGACGCGTCGGAAATATCGCTGATCAGTCGGTCGAGGCGGCGCACGTCATGCTGAATGACATCCATCAGCCGCTTCTTGGAGTCGTCGCTTTTGGCGAGCGGCAGCGTCTCGACGGCGCTGCGCAGCGATGTCAGCGGGTTCTTCAGTTCGTGGCTGACATCGGCGGCAAAACTTTCGATCGCATCGATGCGGTCGTAAAGTGCCGTCGTCATTTCGCGCAGCGCGATCGACAGGTTGCCGATTTCATCCTGGCGGGCGGAGAAATCCGGGATTTCCTCGCGTTCTTTCGCGCCGCCGCGGCGCACGCGGATGGCGGCCGCCGAAAGCCGGCGCAGCGGATTGGCGATGGTGGACGACAGAAGCAGCGACAGGACGACGTTAACCAGCGTCGCAACACCGAAGACGCGCATGATTGCCAGGCGCTCGGCATGAACGATCTTGTCGATATCGCCGGCCTGCGTTGACAGCAGTAGCACGCCGAGCACGGCGCGGAAGCGCTGGATGGGCACGGCGACCGAGACGATTAGCTCACCCTTTTCCGTGGTGCGCACCACGGCGCCGCGCACGCCGGTCAGCGCATTCATCACTTCGGGATAGATTGAGCCGTCGCCCCCGGGCGCTTCCTTGTAGACTGGCAGGTTGCCCGGCTGCAGCATCTTGTTGAGCAACCCGCTGAACCAGTCCGACCAGCTCTGCTTCTCGTCCTCGACGGGTGGCAGGTCGTAGCGCAACACCTGGCCGCGTGAATAGAGATGGCGGCTGTCGAGCAGCAGGTTGGCGTCGGCGTCGAAGATACGGGCGCGGGTGCGCGTCGGCGAAATCAGCCGCGTCAGCACTGGGGCGACCTTTTCCGGATCGATCGGGAACTCCAGATCCTCGTCGTTCGGAACCGGCGTGATGCTCTGGCCGGCCTGCAATTCCAGCAGTTTCTGCGGGTCGATGGTGATCGAATTGGTGTCGACCGAGGCCGATGCCGAGACAGCACCGGCGATGATTTCGCCCTGTGTCAGCAGGCTCTCGACGCGCGCGTCGATCAGACCCTCACGGAACTGGTTGAGATAGAGGATGCCGCCGACGAGAACGACGAGCGCAGCCAGGTTGAAGAACAGGATGCGCCGCGTCAGGCTCGAGAAGACGGCATTGCCGAAGATGCGGCGGATCAGCGTGAAGGGGTGAGTCCACCGACGGCGAGCGATTCTAACGTCGCTCGGGCTTTCCGTGTCGTCGATATCTCTATCTTGCACCAGTTGTGCCAAGCCAACGGCCCTTTCGAAGAACAGGATCGGCGATCCTGTCCGCATGCTCTTATTCCATCGTCCGCCGCATGGTCCAGTTAACTATCCGAGCATGATGCCGAAAAGTGTTAGGGGATTTCGGACGACATCATGCTCTATTCCTTGAATCTAGAGCGGACTCAGATTTTAGGTCGATTCGACCTAAAATCATCCGGCTCTAGGCCGCTTCGCGGAAGCGGTAGCCGACTCCATACAGCGTTTCGATCATATCAAAATCGAGATCGACCATCTTGAATTTCTTCCGAAGCCGCTTGATGTGGCTGTCGATGGTGCGGTCGTCGACATAGACTTGTTCGTCATAAGCCGCGTCCATCAAGGCATCGCGGCTTTTTACCACGCCGGGGCGCTGCGCCAGCGAGTGCAGGATCAGAAACTCCGTGACGGTCAGCGTCACCGGTTCGCCTTTCCAGGTGCAGGTATGGCGTTCCTGGTCCATGACGAGCTGACCACGCTCCAGCGAGCGGGCCTGTTGCGCGGCGCCGGGCTTTGCCGCTGCGGCACCGCCGGCTGCGGCGGCTGCTTCGCGACTGGAGGCGCGGCGCAGCACCGCCTTGACGCGCTCGACCAGCAGGCGCTGCGAGAAAGGCTTGGTAATGAAATCGTCGGCGCCCATCTTGAGGCCGAAGAGCTCGTCGATCTCTTCATCCTTCGAAGTCAGGAAGATGACCGGCAGATCGGACTTCTGCCGCAGGCGGCGCAAAAGCTCCATGCCATCCATTCGCGGCATCTTGATATCGAAGATCGCCAATTGCGGCGGCCGGGCAAGCAGTCCGTCGAGCGCCGAAGCGCCGTCGGTGTAGGTTTCCACCTTATATCCCTCGGCTTCCAAAGCTATCGATACGGAAGTCAGGATATTGCGGTCGTCGTCAACGAGCGCGATTGTCAACATGGTGTTCGTCTCCGTCATCAGTGCGCGTCTCTCCCGGATTTGGAATCCAGCCCAGGTGGCTTGCCAGCTCGGTTGGCGGTAACCCGGCGCGCTTATGGGGATAAAGGTGGAACAAATTGTGGCAAAGATAAAGAGGCGGATTGCCGGGCTTGAAAACAGTTAACCAAGGGTTGTGCGACGAAACGTCTCGGACACCACTCTTTCAAACGATTTAAAATTAGCAAAATTTATTTAAATCGATTAAATACATGATATCATTCAATATTTTTCGCTTTTTTCCCTTGTGCTTTTAAAAAGACGTCTCTACGCTTTATTTAGTTTTAACGGCTGCGGCCACGTAGAGGAATAAAGCGATGGAGCAATTCGGCGTCCGTAATCCCGCAATCGAACTCGAATCGATCGGCCTGGGGGCCGCCGCTAGTGTGCGTTATAATCTCCTTGAAGCTCACCTTTACGAGGAAGCGATTCGTCGGCGGGAAGCCGATTTGACCGTTCACGGTGCGCTCAGAGCATTGACGGGACAACACACCGGCCGTTCGCCGAAGGACAAGTTCGTCGTCCGCAACAACATCACCGAAGACCAGATCTGGTGGGACAACAACAAGCCGATATCGCCGGAACATTTCGCGCTGCTGCACAAGGATATGCTGGCGCATGTGCACGGCAAGGACCTGTTCGTCCAGGATCTGATCGGCGGCGCCGATCATGATTACGCCTTGCCGACGCGTGTCATCACCGAATTCGCTTGGCACTCGCTGTTCATCCGCAACCTTCTCATCCGTCCCGAGCGGGCGGCACTGGAAAGCTTCGTGCCGAACCTCACGATCATCGACCTGCCGAGCTTCCGCGCCGATCCAGAGCGTCATGGCTGCCGCACGGAAACGGTAATCGCCTGCGATCTGGTCAATGGCATCGTCCTGATCGGCGGCACCTCCTATGCCGGCGAAATGAAGAAGTCGGTCTTCACCGTGCTGAATTACCTGCTGCCGGAACGCGGCGTCATGCCGATGCACTGCTCGGCGAATGTCGGCCCGGATGGCGACGCGGCGATCTTCTTCGGCCTTTCCGGCACCGGCAAGACGACGCTCTCGGCCGACCCGACGCGCACCCTGATCGGCGATGATGAGCACGGCTGGGGCGAAAACGGCATCTTCAATTTCGAAGGTGGCTGCTACGCGAAGACCATCCGCCTCTCGGCCGAGGCCGAGCCGGAAATCTACGCGACGACCCGCCGCTTCGGCACCGTGCTGGAAAATGTCGTGCTCGATGAGCATGGCGCGCCGGATCTCGACGACGGTTCGCTGACGGAGAATACCCGCAGCGCCTACCCGCTGCATTTCATTCCGAATGCTTCGGAATCCGGCATGACCGGCCATCCGGAGACCATCATCATGCTGACCGCCGACGCGTTCGGCGTCATGCCGCCAATTGCTAAGCTGACGCCGGATCAGGCGATGTATCACTTCCTTTCCGGCTACACCGCCAAGGTCGCCGGCACGGAAAAGGGCGTCGTCGAGCCGGAAGCCACGTTTTCGACCTGCTTCGGCGCTCCCTTCATGCCGCGTCATCCGGCCGAATACGGCAACCTGCTGAAGGAGCTGATTGCCCGCCACGGCGCCGGCTGCTGGCTCGTCAACACCGGCTGGACCGGTGGCGCTTACGGCACGGGCCGGCGCATGCCGATCAAGGCGACGCGTGCTTTGCTTGCCGCAGCGCTGAAGGGTGACCTCGATAACGTCGAGTTCCGCATCGACCCGAATTTCGGTTTCGCCGTCCCGGTTGCCGTCGAGGGCGTCGACAGCGCCATTCTCGATCCACGTTCCACTTGGGCCGATGGTCAGGCTTATGACGCGCAGGCGGCCAAGCTGGTGCAGATGTTCGTCGCAAACTTCGCCAAGTTCGAGGACCATGTCGACGGCAATGTTCGCGACGCGGCGCCCGGCATGCCGGTTGCAGCGGAGTAATTCGCCGCTTAAAGGCAGTGACTCACGTGAAACCTGCCACTAGCCCTCATGGTTCGAGACGGCCCTATGGGCCTCCTCACCATGAGGGCTAGTCCTCTCGTCTGAGGCGCAATAGCTCTCCACCTCACCCTGAGGCGCTTTTCGGCGCATGGCGCAGAATTGTCTCGAAGGGCGAGATGGCCCCAAACTCGCCACAACCATATTTTCAACCGCGCGCCGATATGGGATAGACGGGCGCGGAGAAAACCATGGCCAGCGACGTACTTTATATCAACGACCGGATCACCATTGCCGGCTGGGAACTGTCGGAACAATTCGTTCTCGCGGGCGGCCCTGGCGGGCAGAACGTCAACAAGGTTGCGACGGCTGTCCAGTTGTTCTTCAATATTCCGAATTCGCCATCGCTGAACGATCGCGTCAAGGCCAACGCCATCAGGCTCGCCGGCCGACGCGTCTCCAAGGACGGCGTATTGATGATCGAGGCCAGCCGTTTCCGCAGCCAGGACCGCAATCGCGACGATGCGCGTGAGCGGCTGAAGGAGCTGATCCTCGAAGCCGCCGCACCACCACCGCCGCCGCGCAAGAAGACCAAGCCGACAAAAGGCTCCATCGAGCGGCGCCTGAAGGAAAAATCAGGCCGCGCGGAGGTCAAGAAGATGCGAGGCAAGGTCGGCCGCGACTAGGTTTTCGGGCTGCGTTTTGGATTGGGCTCGGTAAAATAGGGTTTGTCAGGCGGAGTCGGTTGTCGAGGCTCTGTGCCTGGCCCCTCATCCTAACCTTCTCCCTGCATTGCGGGGAGAAGGGACGACAGCGTAAAGCAGCGAATATCCCCACTGTGGAGTTTGATGTGGGGCCGGATAAGCTCCCTCGCCCCGCATGGCGGGGAGAGGGTTGGGGTGAGGGGCCAGGCACAAAAGTGCGGCGATGATACATTCACCTGACCGGCACCAATCTTGGAAACATCGATGCTCCTTCCCAACGGAATTCGTCATCTCCCCAGCTATCTCGACCGTCCCACGCAGGAGGCGCTAGTCGAAGCGATCCGCGCGGTTACCGCCGAAGCGCCGCTTTACACCCCCGCCATGCCGGGCACGGGCAAGGAGATGTCCGTGCGTATGACCAATTGCGGTCCGCTTGGCTGGGTGACGGACAAACAGCGCGGCTATCGCTATCAACCAACCCATCCGGTCACGGGTAATCCTTGGCCCGCGATGCCGGGACTGCTTCTCGATCTCTGGAACGATATAGCGAGCTATGAAAAGCCGCCTGAAGCTTGTCTCGTCAATTTCTACAACGACGATGCCCGCATGGGCCTGCATCAGGATCGCGACGAACAGGATTTGGCGGCTCCCGTGCTGTCAATTTCGCTCGGCAATACCTGCCTCTTCCGCGTCGGCGGCCTCCACCGCAATGATCGCACGCTATCGTTCAAGCTTTCCAGCGGCGATATCGTCGTTCTCGGCGGGGAGGGAAGGCTTTGCTTCCATGGCGTTGACCGCATCTATCCGACGACGTCGACGCTGCTGAAGAATGGCGGGCGGATAAACCTGACCTTGAGGCGGGTGAACCCCTAGATTCTAGAGCTTCCTCAAAGCCACCTGCTCGATCAGATGATTCCTGCCTTTCTGCAGGATGAGGTCGGCGCGGGGGCGGGTCGGCAGGATATTCTGGCGCAGGTTCTTCAGATTGATGTTCTTCCAAAGTCCTTCGGCGGTCGCGATTGCCTCTTCTTCCGTGATCGAGGCGTAGCGGTGGAAGAAGGAGTTGGGGTCGCGGAACGCGGTTTCGCGGAGCTTCATGAAGCGGGCGACATACCAGTTGTGGATCAGATGCTCATCGGCATCGATATAGATCGAGAAATCGAAGAAGTCGGACACCATGGGCACGATCTTGCCATCGGCCGGCAGATGCCGCGATTGCAGCACGTTGATGCCCTCGAAGATCAGGATATCCGGTCGGTCGACGGTTTTGTATTCATTCGGCAGCACATCATAGACGAGGTGCGAATAGCAGGGCGCCTGTACGTTCGGCTGGCCGGCCTTGATCGCTGAGAGGAAGCGCAGGAGCGCTGCCGTATCGTAGCTTTCCGGAAAGCCCTTGCGCTGCATCAGGTTGCGGCGCTGCAATTCGGCATTCGGATAGAGAAAACCGTCTGTCGTGACCAGATCGACCTTCGGGCTTGACGGCCAGCGACCCAGCAATTCCTTCAGGATACGGGCCGTGGTGGATTTGCCGACGGCGACGGAGCCGGCGATGCCGATGACGAAGGGTGTCTTGGCGACATCGGAGAGACTGAGGAACCGATTGCGCTGCTCGAACAGGATCTGCGAGGATTCCACATGCGAAGACAGCAGGCGTGAGAGCGAAAGGTAGATGCGCCGGACTTCATCGAGATCGATCGGATCGCCCATGGAGCGCAGCCGCTTCACTTCATCAGCGGTCAGTGTCAGCGGCGTATCGGCTCGGAATTTCGCCCACTCTTCCGAAGAAAAGAAATAATAGGGCGAATAGGCTTTTGCCTCAAAAATGTCGAGCGTCTCGGGCGCAGGCAGGGTTTGGGTCGCTATTGTCATCGGATTCTACCGGCTGGCCTTCTCCTGAAGGCCGGATTGGGCGGTGCGCCTTTCGAGCTCACCCATGACATTCTGCAACGGAATGTCGGCTATCTTCAATACGACCAAAAGGTGATAAAGCAAATCGGCTGCTTCATAGGTGAGATTGTCGCGATCGCCGGTGACCGCCGCCATGACGGCTTCGATCGCTTCCTCGCCCAGCTTCTTCGCCGCCTTCGGCTGGCCGGCGGCGAAAAGCTTCGCCGTCCAGGATTCTTCCGGCGAAGCCTTGGACCTGATGTCGACGATCTTTTCGAGGTCGGAAAGGGTAAATCCGCTCATCCGTCTTATCCGCTCCTAATCGAGCCGCATGGCGATGCCATGCTGTGACATATAGTGTTTCGCTTCGCCGACCGAATAGGTGCCGAAGTGGAAAATCGAAGCTGCGAGCACGGCCGTTGCATGGCCTTCCTTGATGCCGGCAACCAGATCGTCGAGATCGCCGACGCCGCCGGAGGCAATCACCGGAACACGTACGGCATCCGCGATCGCTCGCGTCAGCTCGAGATCATAGCCGACCTTGGTGCCGTCGCGATCCATCGAGGTGACCAGCAGCTCACCGGCGCCGCGTTCGACCATCTTGCGGGCAAAATCGACGGCATCGATGCCGGTCGCGTTGCGGCCGCCGTGGGTATAGATTTCCCAGGCGCTCAAATTGTCGTCGCCGAGTGCTTCCGTGCGCCGCCGCTTGGCGTCGATTGAGACGACGATGCATTGATTGCCGAACTTGTCGGCCGCCTCGGCGACGAAATCCGGATTGTTAACGGCAGCCGAGTTGATCGAAACCTTGTCGGCGCCGCAAAGCAGAAGTTTGCGGATATCGGCGATGGTCCGAACGCCGCCGCCGACCGTCACCGGCATGAAGCATTGTTCGGCGGTGCGGGCCACGACATCGAAGATCGTCTCCCTATTGTCGGAAGAGGCAGTGATATCGAGGAAGCAGAGTTCGTCAGCGCCGGCGGCGTCATAAGCCTTGGCGGCTTCGACGGGATCGCCGGCATCGACGAGGTTGAGAAAGTTGACACCTTTGACGACACGGCCGTCCTTGACGTCGAGGCAGGGGATGACGCGGGCCTTCAGGGTCATTTTGCAGTCTCCTTCGTCCGCGCCGCCTTGATCAGCGACAAGGCTTCTTTCGGATCGATACGGCCATCATAAAGCGCGCGGCCGGAAATCGCACCTTCCAGTTTACAAGCGTCCGGTTCGACCATGCGACGGATATCGTCCAGCGAGGCAAGGCCGCCTGAAGCGATGACCGGAATGGAGACGGCATTAGCCAGTTCCAACGTCGAGGCCCAGTTGATGCCTGTCAGGATGCCGTCGCGGTCGATGTCGGTATAGACAATCGCGGCAACGCCGGCGCCTTCGAATTTCTTCGCCAGCTCGATCACGCCGAGTTCGGAGGCTTGAGCCCACCCTTCGACCGCCACTTTGCCGCCCTTGGCGTCGATGCCGACGGCAATATGGCCCGGAAATCGTCTGCAGGCTTCGACGACAAGGGCCGGATCGCGCACCGCGACCGTGCCGAGAATGACGCGGGCAAGCCCACGCGTCAGCCAGTTTTCGATATGGTCGAGCGTGCGGATGCCGCCGCCGAGCTGCACCGGGTTCTTCGTCGCCTTGAGAATGGCGTCCACGGCCGCGCCGTTGACGGTCTCGCCGGCAAAGGCGCCGTTAAGATCGACCACGTGCAGCCACTCGAAGCCTTGGTCTTCGAAGGCCCTGGCCTGAGCGGCAGGATCGGGGTTGTAGACGGTTGCCTGCTGCATATCACCGAGCTTCAGGCGCACGCATTGGCCGTCCTTGAGGTCGATGGCGGGAAACAGAATCATATCTTTGTCCTCAGTGCGCGAACCTTAAGGCTTCCAGCGCAGGAAATTGGCGATCAGGGCGAGGCCGAGCTTCTGGCTCTTTTCCGGATGGAACTGCGAGCCGGCCATGTTGTCGCGGCCGACAAAGGCTGTCATCGCGCCGCCATAGCTGGTCGTGGCGATGACATCGTCGGCGTGATCGGCCGCCAGATGGTAGGAATGCACGAAATAAGCGTGCAGCCCGTCCGGCCCGGTTGGGATGCCGTCGAAAAGCGGGTGCGGATGTCTAAGATCCAGCGTATTCCAGCCGATCTGTGGGATTTTCAGTGTGGGATCGTCCGGCGTCATCTCCTTGACGTCGCCTTTGATCCAGCCGAACCCCTGCGTGATCGTCTTTTCGAGCCCGCGCGACGACATGAGCTGCATGCCGACGCAGATACCCAGGAAGGGGCGGGCTTTGTGTTCCACAACATCGATCACCGCATCCGCCATGCCGGAAACGGCGTCGAGCCCGCGGCGGCAATCGGCATAGGCGCCGACGCCCGGAAGCACGATACGGTCGGCGCTGGCGACACGCTCGGCATCGTCGGTGAGATCGATTTCGGCATCGATACCGGCTTCACGCGCTGCGCGTTCGAAGGCTTTGGTGGCCGAGCGCAGGTTGCCGGAGCCGTAGTCGATAATTGCGACGCGCATATTCAGCGTCCTCCATCATAGCCGGGAAGGCCGAAACTCGGCCCGCCGCGGCTTGGACTGTTGTTTGGAGAGGAAGGGATATCCCAATTGTTCGATCGGATATTCTCCTCCTCTTTCACCTCGATGCCTGAGAAATAAATCGCTTCGGCCGTCGCCAGATTGGGCGCGGAAACCAGGCCTTCCGTCTTCCATCCGCCCGCAACGAGGTTCCGGTAGGCAGCATGGCGGCCTTCGAGCGCGGCGAGGATGTGCACACCGAGCAGGATCGCGATGCCTGCTGCGAAAAATCCCGGCCGGCGGATCAATTCCAAGGCGATGCCCTGCAGCAGAAAGGCGGCGACCGCCTGCAGCCAGAGCCGGTGAAAAAGCAGCCACAGCGTCGGAAACAGGAAGGCCGCCCAAGAAAAGCTGTCGCGGATGAAGCGCGTGCTGGCCTGGTTCTTGTCCGGTCCTCCGGGGGGCGTCAAAATCAAATAGCTTGCCATCTCTTCACTTTCCCCATGATGGGGCTCAGGCGAGTGTACCCTTTGTCGAGGGCACGCGGCCTGCCTGCCGCGGATCGATCTCGGTTGCCGTGCGCAGCGCGCGGGCAACGGCCTTGAAGCATGTCTCGGCAATATGGTGATTGTTGGCGCCATAATGGTTGAGGATATGCAGCGTGATGCCGGCATTCTGCGCCAAGGCCTGGAAGAATTCACGCACCAGCTCGGTATCGAAGGTGCCGATCTTGGGGGCGCTGAAAGCGACGTTCCAGACGAGGAAAGGCCGGCCGGACAGATCGACGGCCGCCTTCGTCATCGTCTCATCCATGGCAAGATCGATCGAGGCGTAGCGGGTGATGCCGCGCCGGTCGCCGAGTGCCTTGGCTATGGCCTGGCCGATGGCGATGCCGGTATCTTCGACCGCATGGTGATCGTCGACATGCAAATCGCCCTTGGTGTCGATCTCCATGTCGATCAGCGAATGTCGCGAAAGCTGCTCCAGCATATGGTCGAAGAAACCGACGCCCGTCGAAATCGTCGACTTGCCGCTGCCGTCGATATTGACGGACACCGAGACCGAGGTCTCGTTGGTCTTGCGGGAAACGCTTGCCGTGCGGCTCGCTACGGTCTCTGCCATGGGCTGCTCCATCGGATTGACGGCCGTTCCTTATCAGGCACATCGGCAAATATCCAGAAGTTACGCAAGTGCCTACCTCATTCGTCGGCTTCCATGCGTTATTCCGAAATAACTGCCATTTGCAATCGCAAAAAGCCCTCTTACATAGGGCATGACGGGGCCGAAACGCGGCCCGGCAGAACGCCCGCCAAAATGGGGGCAAACAGGTGTTTAGATGACGACAATTGTGACTATTCGCAAGGGCGGCAAGGTAGTGATGGCTGGCGATGGCCAGGTGAGCCTTGGCCAGACCGTGATGAAGGGCAATGCCCGCAAGGTTCGCCGCATCGGCAAGGGTGACGTGATTGCCGGTTTCGCCGGTGCGACCGCCGATGCCTTTACGCTCCTCGAGCGGCTTGAAAAGAAGCTCGAACAATATCCCGGCCAGTTGATGCGCGCCGCCGTCGAACTCGCCAAGGACTGGCGCACGGACAAATATCTGCGCAATCTCGAAGCAATGATGCTGGTCGCCGACAAACAAGTGACGCTCGCCGTCACCGGCAACGGCGATGTGCTCGAGCCCGAACACGGCGCCATGGCGATCGGTTCCGGCGGTAATTTTGCGCTCGCCGCCGCCCGCGCTCTGATGGATACCGACAAATCGGCCGAGGACGTCGCCCGCCGTGCGCTCGACATCGCCGCCGACATCTGCGTCTATACCAATCACAACGTGGTGGTCGAAACGCTCGACTCCGAATCCTAATTCCTCTCTTGATTGTTTCTAGCCCTGACGGGAAGCACACGAAATGACCACTTTTTCCCCCCGCGAGATCGTTTCCGAACTCGACCGCTATATTGTCGGCCAGCATGAGGCCAAACGCGCCGTGGCGATTGCACTGCGCAACCGCTGGCGCCGCCAGCAGCTCGAGCCCGATCTGCGCGACGAAGTCATGCCCAAGAACATCCTGATGATCGGCCCGACCGGCGTCGGCAAGACGGAAATCTCCCGTCGTCTCGCCAAGCTCGCCGGCGCGCCTTTCATCAAGGTGGAAGCCACGAAATTCACCGAGGTCGGCTATGTCGGCCGTGACGTCGAACAGATCGTCCGCGATCTCGTCGAGGTCGGCATCGGCCTGGTGCGCGAAAAGAAGCGCGCCGAGGTTCAGGCGAAGGCGCATATGAGCGCGGAAGAACGGGTACTCGACGCTCTGGTCGGCGCGACCGCCTCGCCGGCAACCCGCGACAGCTTCCGCAAGAAGCTGCGCGAGGGCCAGCTGGACGACAAGGAAATCGACATCGAAGTTGCTGACAGCGGCTCCGGAATGCCCGGCTTCGAGATCCCCGGCATGCCCGGTGCCAATATCGGTGTGCTCAACCTCTCCGAAATGTTCGGAAAGGCCATGGGCGGCCGCACCAAGAAGGTGCGCACCACGGTGAAGGATTCCTACAAGGAGCTGATCCGCGACGAATCCGACAAGCTGATCGACAATGAGGCGATCCAGCGCGAAGCGGTGCAGTCCGCCGAGAATGATGGCATCGTCTTCCTGGACGAGATCGACAAGATCGCTGCCCGCGACGGCGGCATGGGTGCCGGCGTTTCCCGCGAAGGCGTGCAGCGCGACCTGCTGCCGCTGGTCGAAGGCACGACGGTTTCGACCAAATATGGTCCGGTGAAGACCGACCATATCCTCTTCATCGCCTCCGGCGCGTTCCATGTGTCGAAGCCTTCGGATCTCCTGCCGGAATTGCAGGGCCGCTTGCCGATCCGCGTTGAACTGAAGCCGCTCAGCAAGGAGGATTTCCGCCGCATCCTGACGGAGCCGGAAGCCAGCCTCATCCGCCAGTACAAGGCGCTGATGGAGACGGAAGACCTGAAGCTCGATTTCACCGACGACGCCATCGACGCCTTGGCCGATGTCGCCGTGCACTTGAACTCCACTGTCGAAAACATCGGCGCGCGCCGCCTGCAGACGGTGATGGAGCGGGTGTTGGATGAGATCTCCTACAACGCTTCGGATCGCGCCGGCGTGTCGGTGACCATCGATGCCGATTATGTGCGTGAACATGTCGGCGATCTCGCCACCAACACCGACCTGTCACGCTTCATTCTCTAAGGGATGCTCTCGTGACGGCATCCTGAAATATTAATCACTCGACAGCGGGCCGTTAACTTTTTAGTTAGGGGCCTGTTTCCTTGTGTGCGATGGCTTTATTCGGCCAAGATTGTCCGTCAGTGAGCCGCATTGAAACATCGGATGAAACTTCGACTGGGCAGCCATCGTGCGACGCATTCTGATCACCCTTCTTCTGGCGGTTGTCAGCCTCTCCTGGATACCAGCCTATGCGGATGCGGCCACCGTGGTGCCGCCTGGCAACCGCAACGCCGAGCAGCCGCCGATCCCCGGTGCTTCCGTGCGCCGCACCAAGGGCACGAATTCGACCTTCGAGCGCAAATACCAGAAAGTTCACGAACTGCTGGCGACAGATACCCGGCTGATGTCGAAGATCAAGTCGACGGCGCGCGCCTACGGCATCGATCCGATCCACATCATCGGCGCGCTGGTCGGCGAGCATACTTATAATGTCGACGCCTATGACGGCCTGCAGTCCTATTATGTGAAAGCCGCCTCCTATGCCGGCCAGAGTTTCCGCTTCGCCTATAACGGCGAAGACGTCGACGATTTTGTCGCCCGACCGCAATTCGACGCCTGCAAGAGCAAGAGGGATTCCTACAGCCTCTGGATCTGCCGCGACGATGTCTGGGAAAGCGATTTCCGGGGCAAGAAGGTCGGTGGCAAATCCTTCCCCGACAATCGTTTCAGTGCCGTGTTCTTCCAGCCTTTCTATGCCGGCCAGACCTTCGGCCTCGGCCAGGTCAATCCCCTGACGGCGCTGGAGCTTTCCGATCTCGTCAGCAGCACGTCCGGTATTCCGAAGCTGGATGAAAAGGATGCCGGCGGCGTCTACAAGGCCATCATGGATCCGGATCTGTCGCTCGCCTTCGTCGCTGCGGCTATCCGCAAGTCGATCGATGACTACCGCTCGATTGCCGGCATGGACATTTCGGGTAATCCGGGCATCACGGCCACGCTCTACAATGTCGGCAATTCTCGCCAGCGCGCCTCCGCACTGGCCGCCAAGAACCGGGCGGCGTCACAGCCGGTCTGGCCGGAGGAAAATTACTATGGCTGGCTTATCAATGATAAGCTGGACGATCTGAAGTCGCTGCTCTAAACTTCTGGAGTCTTCGGGAAAATAAGGTTTTCGAGGAGATTAGATCTCATGGACATGATCCCGGAAGCCTTCTGTCCGCCAGCCCCGATCCCGCGCACTGTCCCGCCGTCGCGGCTGACGATCATCCGCACCATCCTGCGCAATCCGCTGGAATTATGGGGCGAGCCCTCCTATACGCTGCCGTGGATCATGACGCGCTTCTTTCGCGAGCGCACGCTGATCGTCAATGATCCCGGCTTGATCAAGCATGTTCTGGTCGACAATGCCTCCAATTACTGCATGTCGGAGATCCGCCAGCTCGTGCTCCGGCCGATCCTGCGTGACGGCCTGCTGACGGCGGAAGGCCAGGTTTGGAAGCGCTCGCGCAAGGCCGTCGCGCCGGTCTTCACGCCACGCCACGCCCAGGGCTTTGCCGGCCAGATGCTGAGCCAGACCGAAGCCTATGTTCGTAAATACGAGAATTCCGGCAGCGAGGGCAAAGTTTTCGACATCGCCATCGACATGACCGAACTCACCTTCGCCGTCCTCGCCGAAACGCTGTTTTCCGGCGAGATTGTCACCGAAAGCGGCCACTTCGCCGACGATGTCAACCAGCTTCTGCATCGCATGGGCCGCGTCGATCCGATGGACCTTTTGCGTGCGCCGGCCTGGGTGCCGCGCGTCACCCGCATCGGCGGCCCGAAGGTGCTCGACAAGTTTCGTGGCATTGTCCGCAAGACGATGGATCGTCGTCTCGACAAGATGCATCGGGATCGTGCCAGCGCACCCGACGATTTCCTGACGCTGCTTTTGGAAAAAGCCGGCCCGGATGGCCTGACCATGGAGGAAATCGAGGACAATATCCTGACCTTCATTGGCGCCGGCCATGAAACGACGGCGCGCGCGCTTGCCTGGACGCTCTATTGCGTCGCCAACACCCCACATATTCGCGAGACCATGGAGGCAGAGATCGATCAGGTGCTCGCCAGCGGGGCCGAGCCCGTCGCCTGGCTCGACCTGATGCCGAATGTCCGTGCCGCCTTCGAGGAAGCGATGCGCCTTTATCCGCCGGCGCCATCTATCAACCGCGCCTCGATCGCCGATGATGAATGGACAAGCCCGAGCGGGGAGCGCGTCGAGATTCCGGCCGGGATCACCGTGCTGATCATGCCGTGGACGCTGCATCGCCATGCGCTTTATTGGGACAAGCCGCGTGCCTTCATGCCCGAACGTTTCCTTCCGGAAAATCGTGGCAAGATCAACCGCTTTCAGTACCTGCCCTTCGGCGCCGGCCCGCGCGTCTGCATCGGTGCCACCTTTGCCCTGCAGGAAGCCGTCATCGCCCTTGCCGTCATGATGCACCGCTTCCGTTACGATGTGACCGATGAGACCAATCCATGGCCGGTGCAGAAGCTGACGACGCAGCCGCAAGGCGGGCTACCGATGCGGGTGACCAGGCGATAGGATTTGCCGCTTCGCGGCTAGCGGACCAGACGGGAAGGGTGCAATAACAGCATCACCTTCCGTTCAAAGGATTAGATAATCCCCGTGACATCTCATTTCCTGCTCGGCATTGACACCGGTGGAACCTATACCGATGCCGTTCTATTCCATGAAACAGACGGCGTTGTCGCCAAAGCGAAATCGCTGACCACGCGGCATGATTTGGCTGTCGGTATCGCCGGTGCGGTCGATGCGGTCATCGCCAGGGCGGATGTCCCGGTTTCAGCCATCGGCCTGGTATCGCTGTCGACGACGCTCGCCACCAACGCGTTGGTCGAAGGGCAGGGCGGTCGCGCCGGGCTGGTGATGATCGGCTTTGGTCCCGACGATCTGAAGCGCGACGGCCTGGCCGAAGCGCTGGGGTCTGACCCCGTACTGTTCCTGCCTGGCGGTCACAACGTTCATGGCAATGAAAACCCGCTCGATCTGACCGCCTTGGAAGAGGCGTTGCCGGAGCTTTCGAAGAGCGTTTCGTCCTTCGCGATTGCCGGCTATTTCGCGGTGCGGAATCCGGCTCACGAAATCCGAGTGCGCGACTGCATCCGCGAGATTTCCCATCTGCCGGTCACCTGCAGCCATGAGCTCTCTTCTAAGCTTGGCGGCCCGCGCCGGGCCCTGACGACACTTCTGAATGCCCGGCTGGTGTCGATGATCGACCGCCTGGTCGGCGCTTGTGAAGGGTTTCTCACCACGCGCGGCATCACGGCGCCGATGATGGTCGTGCGCGGCGACGGTGCGCTGATCTCGGCCGCGGAAGCCAAGCTCCGTCCGATCGAGACCATCCTCTCCGGGCCTGCGGCGAGCCTTGTCGGCGCACGCTATCTTACCGGCCTCGACGATGCCGTGGTGTCCGATATCGGCGGCACCACCACCGACGTCGCTGTCATGGAGGCCGGCCGCCCGCGCCTCGATGCCGACGGCGCCGTGGTCGGCGGTTATCGGACCATGGTTGAAGCGGTCGCTATGCGCACATATGGTCTCGGTGGCGATTCCGAAGTGAAGATCAACGATCGCGGCCTTGTCGCCGCCTTCGAACTCGGGCCGCGGCGTCTGCTGCCGCTCAGCCTCGTCGCCCATATGCATGGGCAAGCGGTTATTGGTGTCCTGGAGCAGCAGTTGCGCGCGCCGCATCTTGGCCGCAACGTCGGTCGCTTTGCCGTGCGCACGGGCGTGCCGGATCATCTGGCGAGCGGCTTGCTACCGTTGGAACGGGCGCTGTTCGACAAAATCGGCTCGGTACCCCTGCCGCTTGATCAGCTTCTGACGTCGACATCATTGAAAGCAACTCTGGACCGTCTGGTCGCCCGCGGCCTCGTGCATCTCAGTGGTCTCACGCCGTCAGATGCCATGCATGTGCTCGGCCGTCAAAACCAATGGAATGCGGAAGCCGCTCGGCTGGGCCTGGCGCTTGCGATGCGGATGAGGGACGGTTCCGGTCGTCCGATTGCCGAGTCGGTTGAGGAACTGGCGCAAAAGATCGTCGATCGCCTGACCCGGCAGTCCGCCGATGTCATCCTGGCTGCCTGCCTCGCCGAGGATGGCGTTACCCATCTCGATCCGACCAAATCGATCTCGATCGACCGCGCGCTTCGTCGCGCACCGGGCATCGCCCGTTTTGCTGTTTCGCTCGATCGTCCCCTGGTCGGTCTCGGCGCTTCCGCCCCCGTCTATTACCCCGCCATTGCCGCAATGCTGGCAAGTGAGAGCGCCATTCCCGCCGATTCGGATGTAGCCAATGCGATCGGCGCCGTCGTCGGTCAGGTCCGTGCCAGCGCCATAGTCTTCGTCACCATGCCCGAGGATGGCGTCTATGTGCTGAACGGAGCAGGCGAGACTTTGCGCTTCACCGACGAGCAAAAGACCTTTTCTCTGGCGCGGGAAAGGGCAATCGAGGTGGCGACGGCGCAGGCGCGGTTGAACGGTGCCGCGGATCCCGTTATCGCCATGGACGAACAGATCGATGCGCCGGAAATCGAGGGCAATCGCAAGCTGGTCGAAGCTCGTTTCATCGCCACTGCCAGCGGCCGCCCACGCATAGCCGCGGACTGATTCTTTCCAAGAATGCATAAATCTTTCGAACTATTGCCAAATTGACGGAAAGCGTAACCGCCCGCAAACTGGCAGCATGTAAAAATAGGGCCGTAGGACGGCCGTAAGGAGTGATGGGTATGAGCCGCATTGAAAAGAACGGGCTTCAGATCGAACCGGTGCTTTATGAGTTCCTCGTCAACGAGGCCCTGCCAGGCTCCGGCGTCGACCCGGATGCCTTCTTTGCCGGCTTCTCGGCAATCGTGCACGACCTTGCTTCGAAGAACCGCGATCTGCTCGCCAAACGCGACCGGATGCAGGCTGCCCTGGACGACTGGTACCGCAAGAACGGCGCGCCCGTGGACATGGCAGCTTACGAAGCCTTCCTGCGTGAGATCGGCTATATCCTTCCCGAAGGTCCGGCCTTCTCCGTCTCGACCGCCAATGTCGACCCCGAGATCGCTTCCATCGCCGGCCCTCAGCTCGTCGTCCCCGTCATGAACGCCCGCTATGCGCTCAATGCTGCCAATGCACGCTGGGGCTCGCTCTATGATGCGCTCTACGGCACCGACGCGATCCCCGAGACAGATGGCGCCGAAAAGGGCAGGGGCTACAATCCGAAGCGTGGCGAAAAGGTCATCGCCTGGGCGCGCGATCTCCTCGATACGGCTGCGCCACTTGCCGGTGCAAGCTGGAAGGATGTCACCGGCTTCGCCGTCAAGAGCGGCGCGCTGGCGATTGAAACGAAGAAAGGCACCGTCGCTCTTGCCGACGGCAGGCATTTCGCCGGTTATCTGGGTACCGCTGGCGCTCCTTCGCATATCCTGCTTCAGAATAACGGCATTCACATCGAGATCGTCATCGACGCCGGTACCGATATCGGCAAGGCCGATCCGGCTGGTATTTCCGACGTGCGCCTGGAATCGGCGATCACCACCATAATGGACTGCGAAGATTCGATCGCTGCCGTCGACGCCGAGGACAAGGCCGAAGTCTATCGCAATTGGCTCGGCCTGATGAAGGGCGACCTGGCGGAAGAAGTTTCCAAGGGCGGCAAGACATTCACCCGAAGCCTCAATCCGGATGTGACCTACACGGCACCCGATGGGTCGAGCTTCGAGCTGCACTGCCGCTCGCTGATGCTGGTGCGCAATGTCGGGCACCTCATGACCAATCCGGCGATCCTCGACCGCGACGGCCACGAAGTGTCAGAGGGTATCATGGATGCCATGATCACCGGCTTGATCGCACTCTACGATATCGGTCCGAACGGCCGCCGCAAGAATTCCCGCGCCGGCTCCATGTATGTTGTCAAGCCGAAGATGCACGGGCCGGAGGAAGTGGCTTTTGCGGTCGAGATCTTCTCGCGCGTCGAAGACGTGCTCGGTATGCCGCGCAACACCATCAAGATGGGCATCATGGACGAGGAGCGCCGCACCACGGTCAACCTCAAGGAGGCCATCCGCGCCGCCAGCGAGCGTGTCGTCTTCATCAATACCGGCTTCCTCGACCGCACCGGCGATGAGATCCATACCTCGATGGAAGCCGGTCCGATGATCCGCAAGGGCGACATGAAACAGGCCGCCTGGATCGCGGCTTATGAAAACTGGAATGTCGATATCGGCTTGGAATGTGGCCTGTCCGGCCACGCCCAGATCGGCAAGGGCATGTGGGCCATGCCGGACCTGATGGCGGCAATGCTGGAGCAGAAGATCGCGCATCCGAAGGCTGGCGCCAATACCGCCTGGGTGCCGTCGCCGACGGCCGCGACGCTGCATGCGACCCATTATCACCGTGTCAACGTTGCCAGCGTCCAGCAGGCATTGAAGACCCGCCCCCGCGCCAAGCTTTCCGATATTCTCTCCGTCCCGATCGCCCCACGGCCGAACTGGACGCCGGAAGAAATCCAGCGCGAGATCGACAACAATTCCCAGGGCATCCTCGGCTATGTCGTTCGCTGGGTCGATCAGGGCGTCGGCTGCTCCAAGGTGCCCGACATCAATAATGTCGGGCTGATGGAGGATCGCGCCACGCTCCGCATCTCGGCCCAACACATGGCCAACTGGCTGCATCACAAAGTCATCAGCGAGGCGCAGATCGTTGAGACCATGAAGCGCATGGCCGCCGTCGTCGATGAGCAGAATGCCGGTGATCCCAACTATATCGCCATGGCAGGCAATTTCGATGGCTCGATCGCCTTCCAGGCGGCGCTTGATCTCGTGCTCAAGGGCCGCGAGCAGCCGAATGGCTACACCGAGCCGGTCCTTCACCGCCGCCGTATGGAGCTGAAGGCGAAGCTGGCTGGGTGATGATCCGTTTGTGATGCTTTGCCGCGAAGGGCGATGCTTGGCAAGATTCCCTCTCCCCTCGGGGAGAGGGCAGGGTGAGGGGGTGTCGCCTCGAGCGCGAAGTAATCTTGTTTTCAAGGAATTATTTCTTTGCCGTGCGTCCCCCTCATCCGCCCTTCGGGCACCTTCTCCCCGAGGGGAGAAGGGATTTTCGGCAGCTTCAACTCCCATCCGCAAACGAAAAGGCCGCCGGACATCAATCCGGCGGCCTTTTTGAATTCCAAATGCCAGAGCGATTACTGGATTACGACGACCTTGGTGCTGTGACCCGGCAGAACGCGATTATAGAGATCGATGACGTCCTGGTTCATCAGGCGGATGCAGCCCGAGGAAGCGGCGGTGCCGATCGAGGCCCATTCCGGCGTGCCATGCAGGCGGAACAACGTATCCTGGCCCTTTTCATTGTAGAGATACATGGCGCGGGCGCCGAGCGGATTTTCAAGGCCCGGGTTCATGCCGTCATCGACATACTTGGCGATTTCCGGACGACGGACCGCCATTTCCTTCGGCGGATGCCAAGTCGGCCATTCCTGCTTCCAGGCGACATATGCCGTACCCGACCAGGCAAAGCCCTGCTTGCCGACGCCGATGCCGTAGCGCATGGCTTCGTTGTTGCCGAGAATGTAGTAGAGATGGCGCTCGCGTGTGTTCACGATGATCGTGCCCGCGGCTTCGTCAGACTTGTAAGAAACGATCTGGCGGCGGAACTGCGGCTTCACCTTCTGGATCGGGATCGCCGGCAGTTGGAAGCCGTTGTCGCTCGTGACGCCGTAATCATTATCGAACGTCTTGACGGTGTCGGAAGCGGAGTTGGCGGTAGCGGTCGGCGTGGCTGCGGCAGTGGTGGCATAGCCAGCCGTGACAAGCGTTGCGACAAGGCCGAGTGCGGTCATAGCATTGCGGATGCGCATGGAAGTCTCTTGGTGAGTTGTGACAGGGAATAGGGGATGGTTTTCACCATCTTTGACTATGGTTTATTTTCTATTAAATTTAGCTTTGCAAGCTGATGCGGTGCCACAAAAATAGCGCCGCCACGCAAATTAAAGGGACATGGTTTTTTTGCAACAACGCTTGTTCGGTCCCTGAGGCAATTCATGACGATTTTGAGTGTTTACAATAATAATCCGTTAATAGACGGCCGCCAGTCGGAACGGGCGATGCTTGTACGCAGAGGTGTGCAATTATTACTGCACGAGATGCGCCACGCCGTCTTGCCGGAACTGCCGCTCTCCAGCGGCCGCCGCGCCGACCTCATCACCCTCTCCGAAAAAGGCGAGATCTGGATCATCGAGATCAAATCCTCGATCGAGGATTTCCGCGTCGACCGCAAATGGCCGGATTACCGCCTGCATTGCGATCGCCTGTTCTTCGCGACGCACAAGGACGTGCCACTCGATATCTTTCCGGAAGAGTGCGGGCTCTTCCTGTCGGACGGTTACGGCGCGCACATGATCCGTGAGGCGCCCGAACATCGCCTGCCGCCCGCCACGCGCAAGTCGGTGACGCTGAACTTCTCCCGCGCTGCGGCCCAGCGATTGATGCAGGCCGAATGGGCGACGGGTAAGTCTTTTTCGTCTGAATGAAGTCTATTTCGGCGCGCGCTTGGCGAGAATGCGTTGCAGGGTGCGGCGATGCATGTTGAGGCGGCGGGCCGTCTCGGAAACGTTGCGCTCGCACATTTCATAGACGCGCTGGATGTGCTCCCAGCGCACCCGATCCGCCGACATCGGATTTTCAGGCACCTCGGCCTTTTCACCCGGCCGTTGCGTTAGCGCCGCATAGACGTCGTCGGCGTCCGCGGGCTTGGCGAGATAATCGAGTGCACCGAGCTTCACGGCGGTGACCGCGGTTGCGATATTGCCGTAGCCGGTCAGCACGACGATATGCGTATCGTCGCGCCGCTGCCTGATCGCTTCGATGACGTCGAGGCCGTTGCCGTCACCGAGGCGAAGGTCGACCACGGCATATTTCGGTGGATTGACCTTGGATTTGGCAACGCCTTCCGCCACCGACTCCGCCGTCTCGACCTCAAAACCGCGTGTCTCCATGGCCCGCGCCAGCCGGCGCAAAAAAGGTCCGTCGTCATCGACGATCAGCAGTGTCGCATCGGGGCCGATATGGTCCACCACGTCTTTGGCCCCCGCTTGAGGGTCGGTGAGCTCTTTATCCGTCATCATGTTCAATCCCGGCGGCTGACCGCCTGCATGGTCCTATTGCCTTAACGACCGGTGTTTTAAGCCGTGAAAATCATTTTGTCGAATTACTGTCTATCAACATTCGGGGCCATTCGATGCGGATGCGCGCGCCTGGCGTTTCCGGATCGCGATTGCCGAAGGTAAGCGCCGCACCCGATCGTTCCAGCAGGGTTTTTGCGATGAACAGGCCGAGCCCGAGGCCGCCGGCCGTGTCGTCACGCTGTCGTGTTGTGACATAGGGCTCGCCGATCCGCGTCAAGATATCGGCGGAATAACCGTTGCCGTCATCCTCGATCACGATGGTCAGCGTATCGGGATCGTACTCGACCGTGACGGTCACCTTCTTTCGGGCGTAGTCGACGGCGTTTTCGATGAGATTGCCGAGACCGTACATGATGCCGGCATTGCGGTTGAGCACCGGTTCGCCGGTCCGCGGGCTCTTTTCGATCAGCTCAAGCTTGATGCCGAATTCCCGGTGCGGGGCGATGATTTCCTCCATCATCGACGACAGCGTCAGCCGGCGCATATGCGCCTCATCCTCGGAGGAGAGTGTCGTCAGCCGCCTCAGGATATCGCGGCAGCGTTCGCTCTGGCTGCGCAGCAGCGCCACATCCTCGCGGAAGCGATCATCATGGCTGAGCTCGCGCTCCATCTCCTTGGCGACGACGCTGATCGTCGCCAGCGGCGTGCCGAGTTCGTGGGCGGCAGCGGCGGCGAGCCCATCGAGCTGCGACAGATGTTTTTCGCGCTGCAGCACCAGTTCCGTCGCCGACAGCGCGTCGGCGAGCTGTGTCGCCTCCATGGAGACACGATAGGCATAGAAGGCGGCAAAGGCCATGGTCGAGGCGATCGAGCACCAGACGCCGAGCTGCATGACGCTGTGGACGTTGACCTGCGCGCCGCCGTACCAGGGCAGCGGAAAGGGCGAAAAGGCAAGCCCGGTGATGCAGATCATCGCCAGCACGATCAGCGTCATGCTGTAGCGGATCGGCTGCGAGGCGAAGGAGATGATGACCGGCACGCAGACCAGTGCCGAAAAAGGATTGGCAAGCCCACCGGTAATCAGAAGCAGCCCGCAGAGCTGCAGAAGATCGAGGCCGAGCAGCGCAAAGGCGGCCGGCGGCTCGAGACGATGGGTCGGCGGATAGCGCAGCGTCAGGAAAAAATTGATCCAGGCAAGACACGCGATCAAGACGCCACAGGCTAAGAGCGGCATGGGAAATTTCAGCCAAAAGGCGACGATCATCACCGTCACCGTCTGACCGCCGACCGCAAGCCAGCGCAGACGCACCAGCGTCTGCAGCCTGAGCCGCCGGCTGGTGTGGTGTTCGTCCTGCGGCTTGGCGTCCGCATCCGGCATCCTGTCCAATCCTCTGAAGAACCTGGCCATCCTCAGGTACCACGCGGCTTGGCTCTTGTCGTCGGCAAAGCATCCGCCGGATCCTCCGGCCAGGGGTGCCGGGGATAGCGTCCGCGCATATCGGCACGCACGTCTTTCCATGATCCCGCCCAGAAGCCGGGCAGATCGCGCGTCGTCTGAATTGGCCGATGCGCCGGCGACGTCAGCTCCAGTACCAGCGGCAACCGGCCGCCGCCGATCGCCGGATGCTGCTTCAGCCCGAAAAGTTCCTGAACGCGGATCGTCAGCAGCGGTTCCTCGCCCTCATATTGGATCGGATGGCGCTGGCCGGTTGGCGCTTCGAAATGTGTCGGCGCCATCCGGCCGAGGTCGCGCTGAAGCTCATGCGGCACCAGCGACATCAGCCCGTTGGAGAGCCCGCCGGTGGAAATATCGGAGAGGCCGCGCGCGTCGGTCTGGAACGGTGTGAACCATTCCTCGAGCCGCGACAGCAGGGCCTCGTCGCTCATATCGGGCCACGGCTCTCCGATCGTCCGATGCAGGAAGCCGATCCGTTCGCGCAATTGCGTCGCCTCCTTCGAAAAAGGCAGCACCCCGATCCCGAGCTCGCGAATGCCTTCGACCAGCGCTTTCGCCGCTTGTTCGCCGGACGGCCGCGGCAAGGGTGTTTCCTCGAAGACGATGGCGCCGAGCCGGGTGACGCGCCGCGCCCGCACCTGACGGCTGGCCTTGTCGAATAGGCTCTGGTCTTCCGTGCGAATTTCGCCCGGCAGATGTTCTTCGACATCCGCACGCGAAATTTCCGCCGCCGCGAGGATACGGGCTTGGGCGGCCCGGCCGGTCAGATCGGCAATCACCAGCATCTGCGACCCGGACAGGCGTTCCGTCTCCGGCAATTCCGCGCCGCGCCCGTTCGCCATGACGAAGCGGCCGCGCCCGCCGCGCTGCAGGGCGATGCGGTCGGGAAAAGCATGCAGTAGCAATGAGCCTGTCAATATCGGTACTCCCGCTGCCGCAGCCTTGCTCTCACCCGCTGCCGTCGCCAGCCTCGCAGCCAGCCGGCGCGACGCTTCAGCCCTTTCTCCCTTTTCCGTCTTGAACCGTCGGAGGCGCTCTTCCAGATCGATGCTCTGCCCGCCCAGTCCCTGTTCCGTCAGCAATACGGCGAGCATCGCCGCCTCTCGCGCCTGGCCGAATTCCGCCGCCGAGATCACCATCGCAGAGAGCCGCGGCGGCAAGGCCAGATCGCGCATCAGCCGCCCGCGTACGGTCAGTCCGTTTTCGGCGTCCAACGCCCCCAATTGCCGCAATAGCGCGCGCGCTTCGGCGAGCGTCGTTGCCGGAGGCTGATCGACAAAGGCAAGTGTGGCTGGGTCCTGCACCCCCCAATGGGCAAGGTCAAGGGCCAGGCCGGAAAGATCGCTGGACAGGATCTGCGGTGGCGTGAAGGCCGGTAGCGCCGCCGTCTGGCCGGGATGCCACAGCCGGATCGCGATGCCGGGCTCCGTTCGTCCCGCACGGCCGGCGCGCTGGTCGGCGGAAGCGCGCGATACGCGCACCGTTTCCAGCCGGGTGATGCCGGTCGACGCCTCGAAGACGGGCAGCCGCTGTAGGCCGCTGTCGATGACGATGCACACGCCGTCGATAGTGATCGACGTCTCGGCGATCGACGTCGCCAACACGATTTTGCGCGTGCCCTTGGGCGCCGGGCGGATCGCCGCGTCCTGTTCCTTCTGGCCGAGATTGCCGTAAAGTGGCGCGATCACGGTTTCCG
>NZ_CP032694.1:72500-172500 GCF_003627755.1 Rhizobium jaguaris
AATACTTGGAAAATCTGAATTGTTGACCGACTGACCTCCTTGTTTCCTGCTTTGCTCTTATGGGTAAGCGAGGGAAAAGGATCGAAGCCTTTGGGCTTCGCAAGGCCAGAGGCCGTCGCCGCTGATGCGGCGTAGCCTCAACGGGCTGGTGGCCGGTAAAACACTTCAGGTTTCCAAGTATTGTTAAAAGGTATCTTCACCTGAATAAAATAGGGTGTAAGAAGCGAACGCAGGGAACTGAAACATCTAAGTACCTGCAGGAAAGGACATCAACCGAGACTCCGCAAGTAGTGGCGAGCGAACGCGGACCAGGCCAGTGGCAATGAGTGTTAAAGTGGAAGAACCTGGAAAGGTTTGCCGTAGAGGGTGACAGCCCCGTACGCGTAGATACATTCATTGTCCTAGAGTAGGGCGGGACACGAGAAATCCTGTCTGAACATGGGGCGACCACGCTCCAAGCCTAAGTACTCGTGCATGACCGATAGCGAACCAGTACCGTGAGGGAAAGGTGAAAAGCACCCCGACAAGGGGAGTGAAATAGAACCTGAAACTGGATGCCTACAAACAGTCGGAGCCCGCAAGGGTGACGGCGTACCTTTTGTATAATGGGTCAACGACTTAGTGTAACAAGCAAGCTTAAGCCGGTAGGTGTAGGCGAAGCGAAAGCGAGTCTGAATAGGGCGATATAGTTTGTTGCATTAGACCCGAAACCGAGTGATCTAGCCATGAGCAGGTTGAAGGTTGGGTAACACCAACTGGAGGACCGAACCCGCATCTGTTGCAATAGATTGGGATGACTTGTGGCTAGGGGTGAAAGGCCAATCAAACTCGGAAATAGCTGGTTCTCCGCGAAATCTATTTAGGTAGAGCGTCTGGCGAATACTCCCGGGGGTAGAGCACTGGATGGGCTATGGGGACTCACCGTCTTACTGATCCTAACCAAACTCCGAATACCGGGAAGTACTACCAGGCAGACACACGGCGGGTGCTAACGTCCGTCGTGAAAAGGGCAACAACCCTAACCTCCAGCTAAGGTCCCCAAGTCATGGCTAAGTGGGAAAGGATGTGAGGATCCCAAAACAACCAGGATGTTGGCTTAGAAGCAGCCATCATTTAAAGAAAGCGTAACAGCTCACTGGTCTAGTCAAGGGTCTTTGCGCCGAAAATGTAACGGGGCTAAAGCCATGCACCGAAGCTGAGGATTCCTCTTTGAGGAGTGGTAGCGGAGCGTTCCGTAAGCTGATGAAGGGATAGCCGTGAGGCGTCCTGGAGGTATCGGAAGTGCGAATGTTGACATGAGTAACGATAAAGAGGGTGAGAGACCCTCTCGCCGAAAGACCAAGGGTTCCTGCTTAAAGTTAATCTGAGCAGGGTTAGCCGGCCCCTAAGACGAGGCGGACACGCGTAGTCGATGGGAACCACGTTAATATTCGTGGGCCTGGTGGAAGTGACGGATTGCTCAACTTGTAAGGTCTTATTGGATTGATCTTGCAGGGACGCGGTTCCAGGAAATAGCTCCACCGTATAGACCGTACCCGAAACCGACACAGGTGGTCAGGTAGAGTATACCAAGGCGCTTGAGAGAACTATGTTGAAGGAACTCGGCAAATTGCACGCGTAACTTCGGAAGAAGCGTGACCCTTATGTACGCAAGTATGTGAGGGTGGCACAGACCAGGGGGTAGCGACTGTTTACCAAAAACACAGGGCTCTGCGAAGTCGCAAGACGACGTATAGGGTCTGACGCCTGCCCGGTGCTGGAAGGTTAAGAGGAGGGGTGCAAGCTCTGAATCGAAGCCCCAGTAAACGGCGGCCGTAACTATAACGGTCCTAAGGTAGCGAAATTCCTTGTCGGGTAAGTTCCGACCTGCACGAATGGCGTAACGACTTCCCCGCTGTCTCCAACATAGACTCAGTGAAATTGAATTCCCCGTGAAGATGCGGGGTTCCTGCGGTCAGACGGAAAGACCCCGTGCACCTTTACTATAGCTTTACACTGGCATTCGTGTCGGCATGTGTAGGATAGGTGGTAGGCTTTGAAGCAGGGACGCCAGTTCTTGTGGAGCCATCCTTGAAATACCACCCTTATCGTCATGGATGTCTAACCGCGGTCCGTTATCCGGATCCGGGACAGTGTATGGTGGGTAGTTTGACTGGGGCGGTCGCCTCCGAAAGAGTAACGGAGGCGCGCGATGGTGGGCTCAGACCGGTCGGAAATCGGTCGTCGAGTGCAATGGCATAAGCCCGCCTGACTGCGAGACTGACAAGTCGAGCAGAGACGAAAGTCGGTCATAGTGATCCGGTGGTCCCGCGTGGAAGGGCCATCGCTCAACGGATAAAAGGTACGCCGGGGATAACAGGCTGATGACCCCCAAGAGTCCATATCGACGGGGTTGTTTGGCACCTCGATGTCGGCTCATCGCATCCTGGGGCTGGAGCAGGTCCCAAGGGTTTGGCTGTTCGCCAATTAAAGCGGTACGTGAGCTGGGTTCAGAACGTCGTGAGACAGTTCGGTCCCTATCTGCCGTGGGTGTAGGAATATTGACAGGATCTGTCCCTAGTACGAGAGGACCGGGATGGACATATCTCTGGTGGACCTGTTGTCCTGCCAAGGGCATAGCAGGGTAGCTATATATGGAAGGGATAACCGCTGAAGGCATCTAAGCGGGAAACCCACCTGAAAACGAGTGTTCCCTATCAGAGCCGTGGTAGACGACCACGTTGATAGGCCGGGTGTGGAAGTGCGGCAACGCATGAAGCTTACCGGTACTAATAGCTCGATTGGCTTGATCGTTCCCATTGCTCGTGCTCATCAAAAGATGAGTGTCCAAAGACGTGTTCAATAAACAAAATCCAGCTTCTCAAACATCCATGCAAAAGCATGGCTACGATGTGCTCCCTGTCGCCTCAACTTCGAGGTGTCCGGATGCTCAGCGCAGGTCCCCTTCGAGCGACAAGCGAGAAGGAAAGGCATCTGCGCCAGAGAAGAGCAACTTGTTAGTCCATGCGGACCGCATGGACTAACAAGTTGCGCTTCGCTGACCTGGTGGTTATGGCGGGGTGGCTGCACCCGTTCCCTTTCCGAACACGGCCGTGAAACGCCCCTGCGCCCATGGTACTTCGTCTCAAGACGCGGGAGAGTAGGTCACTGCCAGGTCTGCTAAACGCAACTCATCTAAAATCTTCTCGTCACTAAAACGGCCTAGCCGTGTTACAATAGGCCGCTAGCAAGCGGCCTTTGTCGCTTCTGAAAAGCACTTATACCTCGGCTCCGAAATATGGTGCCAAGGGAACACACGATAAACCCTCCGGGTTTACGTGGATGACGCAAACCGCAAACGGCTTGCTCAAGCTCCGACGAACCCTTTGGGTTCGCTCAGGGCGGACAAACCGCAACGCGGTTTGCTCGGGCGCGATAAACCGCTTAGCGGTTTACGCTGGTAACGCGGGGTGGAGCAGCCCGGTAGCTCGTCAGGCTCATAACCTGAAGGCCGCAGGTTCAAATCCTGCCCCCGCAACCAATCTTCCCTTCCTCACAAGATCCTTGTCGCTGCCGCCAAGACTTCATCTTCGCTGGCAATGGTAGCTCCTCGTCCTAAGCACCATAACCTCAAGGGTGAGGCGCGCTCGAGCATAGCTCGATCGGACAGTCCAGTGGACTGTTCGAAGCAACGAACGGTGCAAAGCCTGCCCCCAAAGCCAATTCCCACACAACACATCGTTATCGCTGGCGCCAAGACTCCAGCGCAGCACGCGAGCGAGCAGAGCTTGGTCGGAGAATAGAAACCGGTCGCCGGTTCTCCCAGTCGAGGGATCAGGAACATTTCATCGATCGCCTTGGTACGCGGTCCAAATTTATGATGAAGGCGTCGTTGTCACCAAACCAGGAACGACAAGATGAATGTCCAAAGGCAGACATAGACGAGGAGCCCGAAACTATGGAGCAGAGTTGTCCGCATGATGTCAGCTTCTCGGCCAACTTGGCCTACCGCAGCTGCGGCGATGGCGATGGACTGCGGCGAGATCAGTTTTGCCATCACTCCGCCACTCGTATTGGCGGCTACCAAGAGCGCCTGGCTGGTCCCGATCTGAGACGCTGTAACCGATTGCAGAGTATGCGGCGTCCACGCCCCATCGAATTTTCAGTTGCAGCGGTCTGAGGTTGATCTACGGGCCGTCAAATGAGCTCACCGAAGAGTACCTGACGAGCTCATTGTGAGGCTCTGATCCGTTGCGCATAAGCCCATGGCATCAGGGCGTCGATGTCTTTGGCGAGGTGGCCGTTTGCGAGGCGGGTGAAGAGGTCGCACAGATAGGCGTAGGGCTCAACGCCGTTCATTTTACAAGTGCCGATCAGGCTGGCAAACCGGGCCCAATTGCGGCCCCCTTCATCGTGCCCCGCAAAGAGCGCATTGCGGCGGTTCATGGCGGGTCGGCGGATCGCGTTTTCCACCAGGTTGGAGTCGATATCGACGTGGCCGTCGTCCAGGAACAGCCGGAAGCCGTCCTGCCGCGTTAGCATATAAGCCAGGGCTTTTCCGAGGTCAGACTTGCGTGAGATGCGCTTGGCTTGCGCTGCCAGCCAGGTGAAGAACTCGTCCACCAGCGGGAGGGACAGGTCCTGTCGAACTGCCCGGCGATGTTTGGGATCTGAGCCCCGGATACTGTCTTCGATCTTGTAGAGCGCGGCGATCCGCACCAGCGCCTCGTCGACGATGGGCGATCCACTCTTTGGCGTGGCCTTGATCAGCTTCCTGCGTCCGTGCGCCCAACAGAAAGCCAGCTTCAAGGGGTCGCCACCCATCCGGTCCGACGTGGCGAGGTGAGAGTAACCACCGTAGGCATCCACCTGGATTGTCCCGTTGAAGCCGTCGAGGATTTCAGCGGCATATTCGCCTTTACGCCCAGGTCGATAATGGAACACCACGCCCGACGGCGCGGAGCCATTCCAGCCGCGATCGTCACGCAACACGGCCCATAGATAACCGGTCTTCGTCTTGCCGCGCCCCGGATCCAACACCGGAGCCGTGGTCTCGTCGACATAGAGCCGCGCGCTTTCCGACAGCAGCCGTTCGGCCATGTGGTCGACCACCGGTGCGATTTCGCTGCCCGTGCGCCCAAGCCAATCGGCCAGGACCGTGCGGTCTATCGGCACCCCGTGTCGCGCCATGACTTCGGCCTGCCGGTTGAGCGGCATATGTTCGGAATGCTTGGAGACGGCAATCTCAGCCAGAAGGGCTTCCGTCGGCCAGCTCCCTTCCAAGAGATGCGCCGGCGCTCTGGCTTGGACGACGCCCGTTCGACCCTTGGGGCATGCGTATTTCGGGCGGATCGTGACGATCACCTCGTAGCGTGCCGGAATCCGGTCGAGCCGTTCCGTCCGATCTTCGCCGATCCGGACCATGTTGCCGCAACCACAGGGGCAGACAATACTGTCGGGCTCAATCACCTTCTCGACCCGCGGCAGGTGTTCGGGCAGTGCACGGGCCTTACGCTCCTTGCGAGGAGCGGCCTTTTCCGGATCGGATGCGCTGGCTTCGATCTTTTTCTCGACGGCGGCGATCCGCGCCTGTGTTTCGGCAATCGCCGTTTCAAGGTCTTCCAGCGCCAGTTCCATCTGCGCCGGATCGAGCTTTTCCGATTTCGGCCCGAACTTGGTGCGCCGATAGTCGTGAACCTGCCCCTCAAGCTTCTCGATCAGTTCCTTCAGCTCGGCGATGAAGGCGTCCTTTTCGGCCACCACAGCCTGCTCATGCTGACGCGCAGCACGCTCGACCGACAGCTCGAACTGCATCGCCGCAAAGGCTTTGATAACCTCTGGCGGAAGGTCCGGAAACAGGCTGAGATCAAGGCGCGACGACATGCGGCCTTATAGCAAGGCAGCACAAAAAAGCCAAATAAAACAATGCAAAGACGGCCGGATATTTACCCTGCCGCCGACGGCGCGGTCACCCGCTGTGCCATGACCCGTCGCCAGTCAAGACCTTCGAACAAAGCCTCATATTGACCCCTGGAAAGACGCATCGTCCCATCCTGAACCTTGGGCCAGGCAAAGTTTCCATGTTCAAGAATTTTGTAGGTTAGCACCATTCCGGTGCCATCCCACACCAGGATCTTCAGGCGATCCCCGCGCTTCGACCGGAAGATCACCGTCACCCCGGAATGCGGGTCGAGCTTCAACTCGGTCTGCACCATCAAGGCCAGCGCCTGATGCCCACAGCGGAAGTCCACCGGACGCGTTGCAATCAGGATCGGCAGTCGTTGGCCCGCGACGATCATGCCGTCCCTCGCATGGCTCGTACCAGAGCCGCCACACGTTCAACCGGCACATCGCCGGGAACCCGCATCACAACATCCGGGCCGATCTCCAACGTCAAGACCGGCCAACCCGCCTCCGGCAGCGGCGGCGCCAAAACATTCACCGCCTCGCTCGGCTCTGCCGCAACCGCCAAAGGCACAAATGCAGGCGCGGCATCGCCGCTCTCCGACAGGCCCGACATAGCCTCAAAAGGCAGGGCCAGAATGCCCTCGCGCACTTGCCGGCGCCACAAGGAAAGCTGGTGCGGCACAACGTCATGACGGCGCGCGACATCAACAACACGAACACCAGGCTCAAGGCTTTCCGCCACGATCCGCGCCTTCACATCATCCGGCCAGCGCCGGTTTCCGCGGCGCGGCTCGACAATTTCGTAGCGGCCAACAAATCCATCATCTGCCATGCCAATCTCCAGATAGTCCTGGAAACCTTCTCGCACACGCAGCAAGCCTCAAAATACAGCCAATCCAATGGGGCGGAGACGGCGCTTACATTGCAGATGGGCGAAAAGCGTATTGCTGTTAACGACGGATCCAGTAATGAACACGCCGAACCAGCCGATCACGGGTGCAATCAAGGGAAAGATCCAGCCAGTTTCAGCAAGCCCCAGACCGATGCTGGATGACGCTCCGGAGAAATTGGCAATATACGCAACGGCCATGATGAGAGAAATCATGGCAAGCGGGCTCCAAAGGTCACAAATGACTGACTTGAGCTGGTTGAACGATTCCGAAGGCGACAATCTCGATGAGAATAAGGTGGTGAGAATTACCGCGATTAAAATTGCGGTTCCAGATGCGCTGATCAGAGCTACGTTCCAAACGGCAGGTAGTGCATGAGTTGTGTCCGCGATCGGAGGCATTTCCTCGATCTGAAGATGCAGGAAGGGGATTTGCAGTTTCAGCACTGTGCCCGCGAGAGGACCGTCCCCCGCGAATAGGCTTTTAAATTGCGGTAAGCTCCATAACAGAATGACACAGGTCAAAATGTAAAAGGGCGACCAAGCCTTAATGACCTGCGTCAGCGACCACCGCTTCGCTGATATCGGCGGAGCGCTATCCTCTCGATAAATCTGCCTCGGCTGCCAGAACTGCATGAACAATGCCAGCGTGCCCATGGAGCCCAATGGGGCCACGATGTCAGTCAGTTCCGGTCCGACAAAATACAACGTGAGCGTTTGGAGGCCGCTGAACAGAGCGCCGATCAGGAGCAGCACAGGCCAAGTTTCTCTGATGCCTCGATAGCCATCCAGAACAACAATGAGCAATAGCGGCACGAACAGCGTGGAAAGTTGGACGATCGCGATCATCATGGCAGACATGTCAGTCAGACTGACCCGACCTTGCTGTGCACCGACCAAGACGGGAATGCCGATCGCGCCGTATGCGCCACTTGCGGCATTTGCCAGCAGGCAGAGCATGGCTGCCTTGATCGGTTTGAAGCCAAGTTCTACGAGCAGCGCCGCGCAGATGGCAATCGGTACGCCGAATCCGGCAGCCCCTTCCAGGAACGCGCCGAAGCAGAACGCAATCAAAATGACCTGAATGCGTTGATCATCCGAAATCGTTGCGATGCTGCCCCGGATAACCTCGAACTTGCCGCTTTTGACCGCCAGCCGGTAAAGCCAGACCGCCATAAGCACGATATAGCCGATCGGCCACAACCCGCTGAGGATGCCAAAGATCGCGGCTCCAAGTATCTTTTCCAGTGGCATATGAAATACAACGGAAGAGATGATGATTGATATCGCCAGCGTGGCGACTGCAGCGGTCAATCCCGGGAGCTTCAGGAAAATCAGCGCGACCAAAAAGAACAGGATAGGAAGCGCAGCAACCAATGCCGAAAGATAGATGTTTCCCAACGGATCGTATGTGTGCTGCCACATCGGCTTTTCCTGGTTCGCTCGATATCAGGTGTGGTGTCAGAAGGAGGGCTTCATGCTTTCAGAACGGCATTCGGGCAGTTTGTCCCATTGGCCAGGCAATTCAGGTTCTGAAACGTGACGTCAGCAATCTCGCGCAAGGCCTCGGTGGTAAAAAAGCCCTGATGACCGGTCACCAGGACATTGGGAAAAGTCATCAACCGCTGAAAGACGTCGTCGTCGATGATATCGGACGACCGATCGTGAAAGAAAAGCGCGCTCTCCTCCTCGTACACATCGATACCAAGAGCGCCCAAGCGACGGGATTTCAACGCCTGAATGACAGCTCGCGTATCGATTAGTGCTCCGCGGGACGTATTGATCAGCATTGCGCCAGGTTTCATCAAACCCAGTTTCTCTCTGTTGATCATGTGTCGGTTGTGTTCAAAGAGCGGGCAATGGAGCGTGACGATATCAGACTGTGCCAGCAGGCTATCCAGGTCCACCATTTCGCCTATGGCTGTAAATCCCGGGGAGGGCGTTGGATCGAACCCAAGAACACGGCAGCCAAAACCGTTCATGATTTTCGCGACAGCGAGTCCGATCTTACCTGTGCCGATGATGCCGACCGTCTTTTTGTGAAGGGTCATGCCCAACAGGCCGTTGAGCATGAAATTGCCTTCGCGAACGCGGTTATAGGCGCGATGTGTGTGCCGGTTAAGCGTCATGATCAGCGCCACCGTGTGCTCCGCGACGGCCTCCGGCGCGTAGGCAGGCACGCGCGCGACGAGGAGACCAAGCTTTTGGGCCGCGTCGATATCGACATTGTTGAAGCCTGCGCAACGGAGAAAGACGCCCTTCACACCGAGCCTGTACAAAGCCTCAAGGACGGGTGCATCCACAACATCGTTGACGAAGACGCATATGGCATCGCAGCCCTGTGCAAAGGCCGCCGTCTGCAAAGACAGACTGGCTTCCTGGTAAATCAGGTCGAAGGGCGCCGGTTCACGCCGATTAGCGTCATCCAAGAAATTCTTATCGTAGGTATGAGCGCTGAAGACGGCTATTTTCATGGGTAATCCTATCGTCGTGCTTGAGACTGCGCTCGCCCTTAACGAACGGAGTGGCATTGCCCGAAGGCTCGCGTGTCGGCGCAATCAGCGTCTTCGTCGTAAAGGAAGTGGATGCCGAGGCCACCGGATGTCGACAGCCTCTCAGAGGGAGGAAAATAAGGGACACCAAGTAACATGCAGGCCTCCCAATTATCGTCCAGGCAAGAAATATTCACGGTTAGATGGTAGCACCGCTTGTGTGATGATGCCCGTAGCATCACGTAGGCTCTATCGCCGTGGACGCCGCTTGAGTGCGGAATTACCAAGCCGAAATATTCGGACTTGGTTAGATTGGAGCGCGAAAGCCTTGCCTTGATTTGCGACGCTGACGTCGTATCGCTAGCGAGTCTGATTTCGTCCGGGCAAGAGGACGAAACATGATGATCTACAAGTCTCTTTGGACTCGCCCCTCCAACCAAACGTCCCTAACACCTCAGCACACAGCCGTCAGTGTCCTCCGCGAAAACCTTAGCCTCATGGGTGTCTCATCGCGATCCCAGGAGGCCGCCCCTTGCTCGCAGATGAGTATCGAGCGAAACGGGCCACGCGCCGGCATGAAAATATTGTGCTTTCCCTTGGTCGAAACAGTTTTCGGGTGGGCCGCGGCCGGTATATTTGATCATATGCGTCATTGTTAGCGGCGTATCGGATTAGCAGCGATCAGGCGTCTTACTGCGGCGAGGGCCGTTTCGTCGATCCGGTTCGACGCCAGCGAGAGGAAATCGACATGGCCAGGACGGCGCGAGGTGCGCAGAAAGATTATGTCTACAGGATCGCGAATTCGCCTGTGGGCGTGTTGAAGCTCGTCGCCAGCGATGAGGGTTTGGCGGCGATCCTCTGGGATATCGACCGGCCAAACCGTGTTCCGCTGAATATCGTCGCAGAGGATGCGAACCATCCCGTTCTCATAGAGGCGGAGCGGCAGTTGCAGGAATACTTTGCCGGCAAACGAAAAGTTTTCGACCTCCCGCTCGATTTTTTGGGCACCGAGTTTCAAAGGAAGGTGTGGCATGCGCTGCTCACCATCCCCTTCGGAGAGACACGCTCCTATACGCAGATTGCCGAACAGATCGGCGCTCCCAAAGCCATACGTGCGGTGGGCGCTGCCAATGGCAGGAATCCGATCTCCATCATCGCACCGTGCCATCGCGTCATCGGATCGGCGGGTGACCTGAGGGGATTTGCCGGTGGCCTGGAGCGGAAGACCTATCTTTTGGGCTTTGAAGGTTCCGACACCAAAACGTTCAATTTTGCGGCGTGACAGATTGGCCGCGCCCAACCAGACGAGACGTCCGGTGGCTGTCGCGATTCATTCGGGCTGGCACCGAACATGCTGGATCCAGCTGTACCGACGGCGGCCAGGCCATTGGCAAATTGCAATGACAAAACAGCCCGCTTGTCGAACCAAGCGGGCTGTTTTTATTTTCGGCCTCTGACCATGTGCGAGATGGCCGGCCTGAACTCATCAAACCGGCCATCGGCTCATATCAGCCTTCGAGCCACTTCACCTGCTCTGGCGTCAGCTTGATGTCGAGCGCCGAGAGGCTGTCTTCCAGTTCGGCGATCGTGCGCGGTCCGATCAGCGGGATGACCGGGAAGGGCTGGGCGACCACATAGGCAAGCGCGATGTGGATCGGGTTGCGGCCAAGCTTCTGCGCCAGTTCTATTGCCCGGTCGCGACGGCCGAAATTGCGCTCGGAATACCAGACGCGGACCAGCTCCTCTTCATTTCGCTTGTCGCGGCCGGCGCGGTCGGTGAAGAAGCCGCGGCCCTGGCTCGACCAAGCGAAGTTCGGGATCTGCTTGGCATTGAGCCAGGCTTTCCATTCGTCGTCGGAGGCGGCGACGCATCCGGCCCAGATCGGGTCGAGCATTTCGGCCAGCGAGAAGTTGTTGGAAAGCGCCGACGGCGCCGTCTTTCCATTCTTCTCGGCATAGGCGATCGCTTCGTCAAAACGAGCCCGCGTCCAGTTGGAGCCGCCGAAGATGCCGCGGATGCGGCCGGCCTTGACCTCGGCATCCATGACATCGACGAATTCACCGACCGGAACGGCCGTGTTGTCGCGATGCATGAAGTAGATATCGACATAGTCGGTTTTGAGCCGGTTCAGCGATTGGTCGAGCTGCTTGGCGATCATGTCCGGATAGCAAAGGGGCGAATGCGCACCCTTGCCGATCAGCACGATTTCCTCGCGCGGAACCCTGCGGCTGGTGTGCCAATCGCCGAAAATGCTCTCGGTCTTACCGGCGCCATAGACATAGGCCGTGTCGAAGGCGTTTCCTCCGGCTTCGTAGAAGGCGTCGAGCGTCAGGGAAGCGGCGGCGAAATTCGGGAAGAATTCGAAGCCGAGCGTGACGATCGAAGCCGGCTTGGCAATGCCGGGAATGTTACGCTTCGGAATGCTATCGCCCTTGGTAACCGTTGCGCCGGCAATGTTCGTTGTCCGCCGCGTCGCCTTCTCGACCTCGTATTCGAGGCCGACAGAGGCCCGCCACTGATCGAGAACGCGCAGGTTACCGATCGAATCCGCCCAGCCGATGCCCGGATAGGCGAATTCCGCCCGACCGGCGCGAATGGCCTCGCCAGCGGCGTCGACTTCGAAGGAATAGAGCCAACGGTCCTCCTTGACTTCGATGGTCTGCGTCTCGGCGCCCTTGATAAGTTCGATCTTGCCAATGCCGCCCTTGTGGCCGGAGGCAAACCAGAAATCCTTGACTTCCAGGCTGCCATCCGAGCCGATGATGCGCAGCGTGTTGTCCTGGTTCGCCATGATAGAGCAGGACACTTCGGCGATGATGTTATTCGGGAATTTCAGCACGGCGGAAGCCCATTCGTCGACGCCCGTCTGGCCGAGATGGGCGACGCCGGAGACTTTTTCCGGGTCGAGGAACGGCTTGCCTTCAACGGCACCTGCGATCAGCCGCGCCATCGACACCGGATAGCCGCCGACATCCAGAATACCGCCGCCGCCGGTGTCGTTGGCAAACAATCGGTGCTCCGGCTTGACCGTGCCCATGTTGAAGCCGAAGGATGAGCGGATGATGCGGATCTCGCCGATGACGCCGCTTTTCACCAGCTCGATCAGCTTCGCTGTCTGCGGATGGACGCGGTACATGAAGGCTTCGCCGGCAAAGACGCCGGCCTTCTTGGCTTCATAATAGATCGCCTCTGCGTCATAAGCCGACAATGCGATCGGCTTTTCGACGAGCACATGCTTGCCGGCGCGGATCGCCTTGATCGCCCATTCAGCATGGCCCGTATGCGGCGTGGCGATATAGACGGCATCGGTGTCTTTATCGGTCAGCAGCGCTTCGTAACCGTGGAGGATGCGCGCCCCCGGGAAATTTTCGCCAAGGCCCGGCTTGTCAGGATTGCGGCTGGCGATAGCCACCAGTTTTCCGGTGCGCGAATGGGCAACGCCGTCGGCGAAGGTCTGGGCGATCTTGCCGGGGCCGACAATCCCCCAGCGGATGGGTGCGTCTGTACTCATAAAGCGGTCCTTTCGTAAATCTGCATGCTGTCTTGGGAGTGCAAGGGGATGGCGCCTATCGCAACCGTTTGCCGGCGCCGTCGAAGAGGAATGTCTTGGCTGCGGAGAGGGCGACGGTCAGCGTGTCGCGATTGCTGGTATTGCGGGATTCTTCCCGCTCGATGATGATCTGTTCGCCGCCGGCGATGTTGGCGTAGACGTAGCTGGTATTGCCGAGATGCTCGGCGACGTCGACGTCGACGGTCATGTCGATATCGCCACGGCCAGCCTCGAGAAAATGTTCGGGACGGACGCCGAGTGTAACCGCCTGGCCCACCTCGGCGTCAGTCGAGGCGATCTGCAGGGACAAGCGAACCTCGGGTTGCTTCTTCAGCGCAACGGTGACGCCGTAGGGCTGCTTTTCGACGATCTCGGCCGGCAGGAAATTCATCTTCGGCGAGCCGACGAAGCCGGCAACGAACTGATTGGCGGGATCGTCATAGAGATCGAGCGGCGCGCCGATCTGTTCGATATTGCCACCGCGCAGCACGACGATCTTGTCGGCAAGCGTCATCGCCTCCGTCTGGTCGTGCGTCACATAGATCATCGTTGTGCCAAGCTTCTTGTGGAGGCGCGAGATCTCGACGCGCATCTGCACGCGCAGCTCGGCGTCGAGATTGGACAGCGGCTCGTCGAAGAGGAAGATCCTCGGCTCGCGCACAATGGCGCGGCCGATGGCGACGCGTTGGCGCTGGCCGCCTGAAAGCTGCTTCGGCCGGCGTTGCATCAGCTCGGTGATCTGCAGGATCTCGGCCGCCTGTTTGACGCGGCGGTCGGTATCGGCCTTCGGGTTGCCGTTCATACGAAGGCCGAAGCTGAGATTCTGTTCGACGGTCAGGTGCGGATAAAGCGCGTAGGACTGGAACACCATGGCAATGCCGCGATCGGCCGGCTCGACATCGTTGACGGTGCGGCCGCCGATGCTGATGTCGCCGCCGGAAATGTCCTCCAGGCCGGCAATCATGCGCAGCAGCGTGGACTTGCCGCAGCCAGATGGGCCGACGAAGACGACGAATTCTCCGGCCTTCACTTCGAGATTGGCGCCGTGGATGATCTCAAGGGCGCCGTAACGCTTGACAACATTGGTGAGGGACAATTCTGCCATACGGGATCTCCCGGAATTATTTGATTGCGCCGGCGGCAATGCCGGCGATGAAGTGGCGTTGCAGGAGAACGAAGACGATCAGGATTGGCGCCGTCAGCATGACCGCGCCGGCCATGATGCCGCCCCAGGAGACCTTGGTGAGGCCGATAAGCGTTCCCAACGCCACCGGCGCCGTCATCATGCCTGGTTTGGAGTTGATCAGCAGCGGCCAGAGGTAGTTGTTCCAGGAGACCAGGAACAGGATGATGGCGAGCGCGGCCATGGTCGGCCTTGCCAGCGGAAGGGCGATGCGCAGGAAGATCTGCCACTCCTTGACACCCTCGACGCGGGCGGCGTCGAAGAGCTCGCCCGGCATCATCGAAAAGGCCTGACGCATGAAGAGGACGCCGAGCGAATTGAAGAGTGGCGGCACGATCAGCGCGGTCCAGGTGTTCGCCATATGGAAGTTGCGCGCCACCATGATGAATTGCGGAATGACGACGACGGAATAGGGCAGCGTGATCGTTCCGAGGATGATGCCGATGACGACGGACTGGCCGAGGAAGCGGTAGCGGGCAAGCGCCCATCCGGCCATCGAGGTCAAAAGAACCGACAGGAAGGTGTAGATGACCGCAACGACGATGGAGATGGTCATGGCACCGAAAAAGTTGGTGTCGGCCTGCAGATTCCGAACGTTGTCGAGGAAACTCGTCGACGGGGTCAGGATGATGTCCGGGCTGAAAATGCCGTAGTCCGGCATCGTCGAGAAGACAAACATCATCCAGAGCGGAAACAGCCATATAATGGCAAGTGGCGTCAGCAGGGCGTGCAGCGCGACCGATCGCATCAGAGTGGATTTGGACTTGGATTTCATTTCGGTTCGCGCCCCACCCAGAGATTGAGAAGAGAGATGGCTACGGCGAGCGCCGCCATGGTGTAGGCAATCGCCGAGGCGTAGCCGAAGTTCAGCGATTGGAAACCTTGGCGATAGAGCAAGAGGCCGAGCGTCTCCGTCGCACCGCCCGGACCGCCTCGATTGGTGATCAGGAAGGGCTCGGTGAAGAGCTGCATCGTACCGATGACCGACAGCACCACGCAAAAGAGGATGATCGGCTTCAACAGCGGCAGGGTAATGTAGAAGAATTGCTTGACGCGGCTGACACGGTCGAGCGTGGCGGCCTCATAGACATCCTCAGGGATCGATTGCAGCCCGGACAAGATGATGATGGCGTTGTAGCCGGACCAGCGCCAGGTCACCGCGATGATGATCAGCAGCATGGCGGCATGTGCTTCGGAAAACCAGGAAACCGGTGCGATGCCGATACCACCCAGCAGCTTGTTGATGATGCCGAAATCCACATTGAACATCAGCCGGAAGACTGCAGCATAGGCCACTTCGCCGACCACGACGGGAGCGAAGAAGGCAAAGCGGAACAGGCTTCGCGCCTTTAGAAGCGGCGAGTTCAGCAGCACCGCCATGACGGTGGCGAGCGAGATCATGACCGGAACCTGGATAACCAGGATGATCAGCGTGTTTGCGAGAGCGTTGTAGAAGGCCGGGTCGCCGAACAGGCGTCCCCAATTGATCGAGGCGCTGAATACCCACGGATTGACGCGCGTGTTCTGAAACGAGATTAGGAACGAAGCGATGATCGGCCAGATCCAGAAGGTGGCGAACACCAGGAAATAGGGTGCAAGGAACGCATAGGCGCTCCGGTTTCGCAACCGCATGAATGCCTTCTCCTTTTATGCCTAGTGAATTGGCGTATGAGGCCATATCCCCGCCGCCTCAAGGGCGGCGGAGATGCCGGGCGCGGCTAGAGCGCCGTGCGTTCAATTGAACGCACAAAGGACGCTCTAGTCTTTTGAATCCAGAGCATCTTGTCCACTTTCAGGTGGTACCACCTGAAAGTGGATGCTCTGGCGCGCGCGCGGCCGGCTGTGTCACTCACTTGGCGACCGGCAGCCCGGTTGCAGAAGCGATCTGCTGAGCGGCGTCGGCAAGCGCGGTCTTTCCATCCGGATAGCCGCCGGCGAGGTACTTCGTCTGCACTGCCTTAAAGACGGCATCGGCATCACTAAAATACTGAGTGCCCGGGCTGGGACTGATCTTCGGCAGAGTTCCGAGGATATCGACCCAGATCTTTTGATTGTCATAATAGGGCAGCGGCTCGTTGACGAAGGGGTCCTTCACGGCTGACAGCAGCGACGGCACGAGGCCGAAGGACTTCAGCATGGTAACCTGCCCTTCATTGGTGCCGAGAGCGTAGTTGACAAACTTCCAGGCGGCCTCCTTGTTCGCCGAGTTATTGGCGATTGCCAGCGAAGAACCACCGAGATTGGCGGCATGCTGGCCGTCCGCCGTCATGCTCGGCATCATGTAGACGCCCCACTTGCCCGAGAGATCCGGCGAGGTGGAGCGGATGGTGCCGTCATACCAGCCGCCATACATCTGTGTCGCGACCTTGCCGGCGGTGTTGGACTGGACCTTTTCAGCCCAGTTGGCGGCGGTCAGGGTGCCGGCGTCCTTCATGGCCTTGACCTTGTCGAGCGCTGCGATGCAGGCCGGCTGGTTGATGATGATGTTCTGGCCGTCGGCCGAAAAATAGCCACAACCCTGCTCGTTGGCGAGCATGCGGAACCATTCGCTGTCGCCGTTAAGGTCGGCCTGAGACATGACCACGCCGGGATTGGCGGCGGAGATCTTCTTGCCGGCGGCGATGAAATCGTCCCATGTCTTGATCGATGCCGGATCGATGCCGGCGTTCTTGTAGAAATCGCGACGATAGAACATGGCCACAGGACCGGAATCCCACGGCATGGCGTAGGCGGCATCACCGACCTCAAGCTCGGCGCGCTTGAAATCCGGGAACTGCTTCTTGATGTCGTCGGTGTAGCCCAGCTTCGTCAGATCGGTCAGGCAGTCCGGGAACCGGTTCCAGAAGATCGCGGCCTTGTGGTTTTCGATCGACATGACATCAGGCAGTCCTTCGCCGCCGGCCGCACAGGCAGCCAGCATCTTGTCGAAGACCTGCGGATTGCCGATGTCCTGCACATCGACCTTGATATCCGGATATTTCTTGTTGAAGCCCTCAAGCGTGGATTTCAGCGCCGATGCGGCGACGTTCCAGCTCCAGACGGTGATGGTGGTTTGCGCGGCGAAAGCGGAGCCGGTAGCAAACAACGCGACGAGTGCCGTCGCGCCAAGAAGTTTTAAGCGCATTGAAAATCCTCCCTTTTCAATTGCCGTCCTCTAGCGAACGCGCTTAAACTAACTCTCGGTACGCTTCTGTCTCCTAAAAAAGGAACATCGACTTGGCGGAAAGTAAGGTAGGTCATCGTGCGGTTTATCAGCCGGGTGCGAGCAGCATCGAGGGGCTGCCGACGACCCTGCAGATGTTTCATTCCCATCCGCCCCCGATGGTGAAGCCGCATTGGCACGCCCAGGTAGAAGTGAATTACCTTATACGCGGCACGGTTCACTACCGTATGAACGACCATGAAATTCAGCTCAACGCCGGCGATATCTGCCTGTTCTGGGGTGGACAGCCGCACCAGATGGATGATTCGTCGGAGGATTCGATTTATGCCGGCGCGCATCTGCCGCTGGTGCACTTCTTCCGCATGCGTCTGCCGCTCGATATTTCCGGCCGCCTGATGCGGGGCGAGACTCTGGTGACTTCCGCGACGGATGCCGCCGATCACGAAAATTTCGCCCGCTGGTATCGCTACGCCCGTTCCGGCGATCCGGCCAAGGCCGAACACGCGGTCGCCGAACTTCTGCTGCGCCTGGAGCGCATCGCCTTCGAGCCCTATCGCATGCTGCCGGAAAAGCGGGAGCACCAGCCGAGCGAACAGGTCCATCCGCAATCGTCGCGCAGCGTGGCGCGGATGTGCGATTTCATCGCCGGCAATTTCCTGCACGATATCGATACGGTCGATATTGCCAGGGCGGCGGACCTGCATCCGAAATATGCGATGAACCTCTTCAAGAAATCCACCGGCATGACGCTCAGCAAATATGTCAACCTGCTGCGCTTGTCGCGCGCCCAAGCGATGCTGATGCGCGAGGGCGCCAATGTGTTGCAGGTGGCCATGGACAGCGGCTTCGGCTCGATCAGCGCCTTCAACAAATCCTTCCGTCACATCGCCGGCATGTCGCCTTCGGATTTTCGTCGGGACATGCGGATGGTGACGGCAATGAGCGTCGAAGGCGCCCAGCCGTCGCTTCGCCGGTCAGCCCCGCAATTCTAGAGCGCCGTGCGCTCTTCTGAACGCACGCTGAATCCAGAGCCTCTTGCCGTTGCCGCCGATATGGCGCACTCCTCAGGGCATATCGTTTGGAGGAGATTTTCATGCGGCAATTTTCGGCATGTATCGAATGGCTATTCGCCCGCGAAGGCGATGATTTTGCCGACCGTATCCGGCTGGCGCATCGGGCGGGCTTGAGTGCGGTCGAGTTCTGGCGCTGGACGAACAAGGATCTGGATGCAATCGCATCCGTGGTCGCCGAGATAGGGATCGCCGTCTCGGGCATCGTCGCCGAGCCAATGATCGCGCTGACGAATTCGGCGAACAAGGAGGCCTGGCTGGAGGGGTTGCAGGTGTCCGTCAATGTGGCGCAGCGCCTGGGTGCTTCGGTTCTGATCGCGCAGGCGGGTGACGATTTGCCGGAGTTTTCACGCGCCGAACAGCGAGAGGCCCTGATCTCCGCTTTGAGCGTCGGCGCCGACATCCTGAAGGGCTCGGGCGTTCGGCTCGGTCTGGAGCCTTTGAACACGAAGATCGACCATGTCGGCTACTATTTGTCTTCGACGATCGAAGGCCTGGATATCGTCGACGAGGTGGGTCGGCCGGAAATCGGCATCGTCTACGATGTCTACCATTCAGCTGTGATGGGCGAGCGGACGGAGGATGTCATCGGGGAGCGGGCCGATCGCATCGTGCATGTCCACGTCGCCGATCATCCCGGCCGCAACGATCCCGGCACCGGCGGGATCGATCTGCTCGATCGTCTGAACTGGCTGTTCGCCCACGGCTATCGCGGCAGGGTAGGTCTCGAATACAGGCCGATGACGGAGGATGCCGAGGCGGTTCGTGCGGTCGTGAAATCGCTTTCGGCTTGACGGTCAGACCGGCTCGAGCACGCCGAGGACGGCGACCAGGGCGATGACGGCGATACCGAGGAGGATCTCGGCAATAGCGCCGAGGCGAATAGCGCTCAACGCCCGTGCCCGATCGTGCCGGATCCGAGGCACGAAGATATAGCGGTTGACGATTGCCAACAGGCTCATGCAGGCGACAAGCGCGATTTTGATAGCAAGCAGCGCCTGATAGGAGGACGCCCAGTCGGTCGGCAGACGCCGGAGAACCAGCATGGTATTGACGATGCCGGAAGCGATGACCAGCGCCACTGCGCCATGTCCGGCGGTCGAAAAGCGCCGAAGCGCCAGCAGCGCCTCTGCCCGACAATCTGGCGTATTCAAAAGCCGAAGAATCGGGATCAGCGGTACCAAGGCGCCCAGCCAGCCGCCGCCGGTCAAGACGTGAAGGACATCATTGGAGCGGTGCGCCAGCTTCAACCAGCCCTCATGCATCGAAGCGTGTCCGGTCAACGTCAGGGCTGCAAGGCCGAGACCGGAGCCGAGAGCTACGCCGGGATGGCGCCAATCTCTCCGCAGCAGGAAGGCGAGAAGAAGGATGAGGGCTGCGGCGGCTTGCGCCTGCCAGGCTTGTCCCACCGTCGTTTCGAACAGGACATCGTGGATCGTGCCAGCATTGAGAGCATCGCTCCAACCATTGCCAATGGTCGCTGCTTCAAGTGGCAGCGCGGCGATGGTCGCGAGCCCGGCGATCAGCGCGATCAGGAAGGGTGCGGCGCCAAACATGCGCCAGACCCTGTCCGCGAGCGCCTTCGGCACCAGAAGGCAGAGAAAGGCCGAGGCGCCCCACAGAAGCATCAGGGACGCATCGTGAAAAAAGCGGGACGCTTCGAGCGCTGTGTTCGGATCGATCAAGGTTTTACCGTGAATGTGTAGCTGCCAGTGGTCTTATGGCCATCGGCGGAAAGGGCATGCCATTCGACGGTATAGGTGCCGGCGCCAATCGTTCCGGAGATGGGAACCATCAAGACGGTGTCGTTCTGCATCAGCATGGGATCGCCGATTTCAGTTGCGCATGCGCAAAGGCCTGGCCGGCAAGGCCGATGGCGAGAAAGGCGGGGAGGCCGAGCCTGGTAATGGTCCTGGTCATGAAAAGTCCTTCTGCCGGGTCGCCATGCGCGATAGAATTGTGGACATGCCATGTCAACTTTCACTATGAGGAATGGCTGCGTTCGGGACGCTTTGCCGCAAGGTGATTCTTTATTGGTCACTTCCATCAGCATAGACGTCTGGCGGAAGCGTTTATTCCCGTATTTGGCAAAGAATTGTCGCTTTTCGATTATTTCTGCTTACGACGGTCAGAGCGCTCGGGATGGTGACATTTCGATGAGGGAGTTTCATGGCGGAAAATACCAAACGCGAGAAAGTGACTCGCGGCTTCAGCCAACGTCGGCGTCGCGAGCGGCTCGATAGCCTGGACATGCCGACCTATGTAATCGGCGACGTACATGGCCGCTATGACCTCCTGAGCACGCTTGAGCGCAAGATTTTCGCCGATGCGGCGGAGCTGCCGGGCGGCAAGCTCATTGTCATGCTTGGTGATTTCATCGATCGCGGTCCAGCCTCGGCGCAGGTTATCAGCCGGCTGATGGCGCCGCTGCCGAACGGTTTCGACCGGATCTGCCTCACAGGCAATCATGAAATGGCCATGCTCGCCTATGCCGATGGTGAAATATCCCTGGACGAATGGGTGGCGCTCGGCGGCGAGGCGACGCTGAATTCCTATGGCGTGGATATCCAGGCATTGCGGCAGCAATATTCCCGGCAGAAAAAACTCGACACCTTCATCCGAACCTGGCTACCCGACGATCATCTCAACTTTCTCCGCCGGCTGCCGATCCTGCTGGATACGCCGAAGGTACTGTTCGTCCATGCCGGCATCGATCCAGACCGGCCGATCGCGGCGCAGGAGGATGATGACCTCGTTTTCATCCGCTCGCGCTTTTACGACAGCGCGCAGCCGCTGCCGAAGCTGATTATCCATGGTCATACGCCGGTGAAGCAAGCCGAGGCGCATGGGCTTCGGCTCAATATAGACACCGGTGCCTTCCGTACTGGAAAGCTGACGGCGGCGCGTTTATGGCAAGGCCATATCCACGTCACCTCGACTTGAGGCCGCGCCGGCCTACACATTTCCGATGCAGAGATATTTCATTTCGAGATAGTCTTCCGCACCGTGACGCGAGCCTTCGCGGCCGAGCCCCGATTGCTTGATCCCGCCGAAAGGCGCAGTCTCCGCCGACATCAGGCCGGTGTTGATGCCGACCATGCCGTATTCCAGCGCTTCGGCAACCCGCCAGACCTTCTTGAGATCGCCGGCGAAGAAATAGGCGGCGAGGCCGAATTCTGTGTCGTTCGCTTGCGCAATCACATCCTCGACAGTCTCGAAGCGGAAGAGCGGGGCCACTGGGCCGAATGTTTCCTCGCGGGCGACCTTCATGCTCCGGTCCACACCGGTCAGGATGGTCGGCGCGAAAAAGGTGCCGGCACCTTCGATGCGCTTGCCGCCGGTGAGCACCCTTGCGCCCTTCGACACGGCATCGCGAACGTGATCCTCGACCTTGGCGATCCCCTGCTCGTCGATCAGGGGGCCGATCGTGACATCGGATTTGAAACCGTCGCCGACCGAAAGTTCCGCCACCTTGGCCGCAAGCTTGGCCGCAAAGACGTCGTAGATACCGGACTGCACGTAGATCCGGTTGGCGCAGACGCAGGTCTGGCCGGCATTGCGGTATTTCGAAGCCAGCGCCCCTTCGACCGCGGCGTCGAGATCGGCGTCGTCGAAAACGATGAACGGTGCGTTGCCGCCGAGTTCCAGGCTGACTTTCTTGATCTGGTCGGCGCATTGGCGCATCAGGATGCGCCCGACCTCCGTCGAGCCGGTGAAGCTGATCTTGCGCACCTTGGCATTGCTGCACAGCTCGCGGCCAATCGCTGGGCCGTCAAGGCCGACGATGATGTTGAGAACGCCTGCCGGAATTCCCGCCTCTTCGGCAAGTACGGCAAGCGCGATCGCTGTCAGCGGCGTCTGCTCGGCAGGCTTCGAGACAACGGTGCAGCCGACGGCAAGGGCCGGCGCGATTTTCCGGGCGATCATCGCCGCCGGGAAGTTCCAGGGCGTGATCGTGCCGACGACGCCGACCGGCTGCTTGATGACGACCATACGCTTGTCACTGGACGGGGCGGGGATGGTTTCGCCGTAGATGCGCTTGGCCTCTTCCGCATACCATTCGACATAGGAGGCGGCATAAAGGATCTCGCCCTTGGCTTCCGGCAGCGGTTTGCCCATCTCGGCGGTCAGGATCGCCGCCAGCTCATCGGCATTGGCGACCATCAGATCGAACCATTTGCGCAAGATCGCAGCGCGTTCCTTGGCTGGGCGGGCGGCCCAGGCGACTTGGGCGATGTAGGCGGCATCGATTGCGGCTGTTGTCTCGGCGGCTCCCATATCGGGCAGCGAGGCGAGCACTTCGCCGGTAGCGGGATTGATGACATCGAATGTCTTCGTAGCCCCACCCGCCGTCCAGGCGCCGTTGATATAGCCGGCGGCGCGCAGGAAGCGCGAGGAGAAGGGGACATGCTTGGTCATTGCGGTCGTAAACGACATGGTATGCTCTCTCCAGAGAAGAGTTTTTCGCCCGCCGGATTGGCGGCAGGGCATGGGGAATCAGGATCTGAGCGCCGTTATTTGCCAGCGCTCGCTTCCAGCATGGAAGCTTCCAGGATGTCGAGCGCTTCGCTGAACACGCCGTCCTGAATGGTGATCGGCGACAGGAAGCGGATGACATTGCCGAAGACGCCGCAGGTGAGCAGGATCAGGCCCTTGTCGAGTGCGATCAGCCGTACTTTGTTGGCAAATTCCGCGCTCGGCAGCTTGGTCGCGACATCGTTGAACTCGACAGCGTTCATGAAGCCGGGACCGCGGATATCGACGATTTCCGGCACCTTGTCGCGTAGCGATTCCAGCCGTTGCTTCAGCCGGGAGCCGAGTTGATTGGCGCGGTTGCAGAGATCCTCATCGACGATGACATCGAGCACGGCATGGGCGGCGGCGATGCCCAGCGGATTGCCGCCATAGGTGCCGCCGAGACCGCCCGGTCCCGGCGCATCCATGATCTCGGCCCGGCCGGTGACGGCAGCAAGCGGAAAACCGCCGGCGAGGCTTTTCGCCATGGTAACGAGATCCGCAGCGACCTCATAATGGTCCATGGCGAACAGCTTGCCGGTACGGGCAAAGCCCGTCTGCACTTCATCGGCGATCAGCAGAATGCCGTACTGATCGCAAAGTTCGCGCAATGCCTTCATGAACGCGGCGGGTGCCGGATAAAAACCGCCTTCGCCCTGCACCGGTTCGATGATGATGGCGGCGACCCGTTGTGGATCGATATCGGCGGCGAAGAGCTTCTTCAGCGCCGCCAGCGATTGCTCGACGGTGACGCCGTGGAGGGCCACAGGAAAGGGTGCATGGAAGACATCGCCCGGCATCGAGCCGAAGCCGATCTTATAGGGCACGACCTTGCCAGTCAGCGCCATGCCCATGAAAGTCCGACCATGAAAGCCGCCGCCAAAGGCTATGATGGCCGAGCGGCCGGTGGCGGCACGCGCAATCTTCACGGCATTTTCGACGGCTTCCGCGCCGGTGGTGACGAAAATGGTCTTCTTGGCGAAATCGCCCGGTGTCAGCGCATTGAGGCGTTCGGCAAGGCGCACATAGCTTTCATAGGGCACGACCTGATGGCAGGTGTGCGTGAAGCGGTCCAATTGTTCCTTGACGGCGGCGATGACGCGCGGATGGCGGTGGCCAGTGTTGACGACCGCGATGCCGGCGGCGAAATCGATATAGCGGCGCCCGTCTTTGTCCCAGATCTCCGCATTCTCCGCCCGGTCGGCGTAAACCTGCGTGAGCATGCCGACGCCGCGGGAAATGGCGGCGTTTTTCCGGTCTGTGAGGGTCGTCGCGGTCATCGTTACGCTCCAAGGAGGAAATCCAAATTATCTTGCAGAACTGCTGCAAAGATTATAGAAAATTCCTACATTTTTCCTGCAAGATATCAAGCGCGATCTTGTGAGGGTGACAAGAATGCGGTCGACGGTCACGCAAACGACCGATCCATGCTAAGCAATCCAAAAGACTGAAATCAGGGACCATTGGCAATGAACAGCAACGAGCCTGTGCGTTACAAGGTGGCGGAGGCGGCGCGTCTGGCGGGCGTGTCCGCGTCGACGCTGCGGCTTTGGGAAAGCCAGGGCCTGGTCGTTCCCAGCCGCTCCGAAACGGGGCATCGGCAATATAGCGCCGAGGACGTGGCGCGGCTGAAACGGATTTCCTGGTTTCGCGCCGAGCGCGGGCTCAATCCCGCAGCGATACGTGAAGCACTGGAAACGGAGGATCCCCCGGCATCAGCGGATGGTGGAGAGCCAGCCGTTCTCTCAGGCATCGGCCGTAAGCTCAGGTCATTGCGTCACGCTGCGGGCAAAACGCTAGAACAGGTCGCCGCCGAAATGGGCATGACATCGTCGACGCTATCGACACTGGAGCGGACCTCGCAAGGCGTGAGCTTCAAGACCCTCCACGATCTTGCCGATTACTACGGCACGACCGTCTCGCGGCTGTCGGGCGAAGAGCGTGAGGATGTCCCGGCGCTGATCCGATCGGGGGAATGGCGGGCCTGGCCGGAGACGACGCCCGGCGTCACCGTCCAGTTGCTCGCCGAGGGAAAGACGATGATGGATTGCCATCGTTTCGTGCTGGCGCCTGGGGCGGCCAGCGATGGCGCCTATCGCCATGACGGCGAAGAATTCATCCATGTGCTATCGGGCCGGCTGGAGTTGGTGCTCGACAGCGATCAGTTTTTCGATCTTTCGCCCGGCGATTCGCTCTATTTCGAAAGCCGCCGCTATCATTCCTGGCGCAACCGTCATGATGGCGAGACCATATTGCTCTGGATCAACACGCCACCGACCTTTTAAACCTCACACAGTATCGTTATCTCTTTGTCTGTTCTATAGAACAGGGCGAAAAACGAATTCAGATGAAAAGAGCCAGGAGAGTTTCATGGCCGCCACCATCCGTTATCACGAAGGCGATATTTCCGCCGCCGATGCTGCCCGCTACACCGGCGCCATAGCGATCGATACCGAAACGCTCGGCCTCATCCCGCGCCGTGACCGGCTCTGCGTGGTGCAGCTTTCGCCGGGCGATGGCACCGCTGATGTGATCCGCATCGCGTCCGGCCAGAAAGAGGCGCCGAATCTTGTCGCTATGCTCGCCGATCCCACGCGCCAGAAGATCTTTCATTACGGCCGCTTTGATATCGCCGTGCTGTTCCACACGTTCGGTGTCACCACCACGCCGGTTTTCTGCACCAAAATCGCCTCGCGCCTCTGCCGCACCTATACGGACCGGCATGGCCTCAAGGACAATCTGAAGGAGATGCTCGAGGTCGATATTTCAAAGGCGCAGCAGTCTTCCGATTGGGCGGCTGAGACGCTCTCGCCGGCGCAGCTCGAATATGCCGCCTCGGACGTGCTTTATCTGCATGCGCTCCGCGACAAGTTGACGGAGCGTCTTGTGCGCGACGGCCGCATCGAACATGCCAATGCCTGCTTCACCTTCCTGCCGACGCGGGCGAAGCTCGACCTCCTTGGCTGGGAAGAGACCGATATTTTCGCGCATAGCTGATCGGCTGCGCTGGAGCAATACCAGGAAAAGTGCGAAGCGGTTTTCCGTCCGGGATTGCGAAAAACAAAAGGACAGAGTGCTTCTGCTTTTCCGTGAAAAGCTGAATCGCTCTAAGCGCGAATTGAACGGGAAAGCCGGTGCCGAAGAAAATGGCACCGGCTTCATAGTTAGTAATCTGTTAAGAGACGTCCTGCTATTCTATCCCTGATTTCATGTATTGACCGACGCCTTGCGGCGTTGCCCGGCCGGTCACCCGGCTTTCGAATAGCTATCGGCCGCATGAGCGGACCTTGATTGAACCTGCCTTCCGCTTCCATCGTCGTCTTGTCAGACAAAGGAGCATGTCATGTTGTCTCCCGTGAGCGCCGTGTCTGCTTTGAGTACCGCCATCGAAAAGCCGGTGATCGCCACCGCCGAAACGTCCGGCGTCCAGACGGCGGCGACTCCGCTTGCCGTGATGTCGAGTGCGGTGAACGCGAGCGTCGAGGGTAAGCTGAACATGCTGCTGGTGGCAGCGCGCGAACGGATGTTCAACAGCCTGCTGTCTGTCATCGACGACGCCAGCGCTGCGCTGAATGTTTCGCGCCAGCCGGACGAGAGCAATGCCGCTTTGGCGCAGCGGCTGACCGATACGATCCGCAGTTTGCCGCCGCAACAGCTTGCCACGGCGCAGCAACTGCTGGACACGCAGGCGAAAATGCCGATCGCCCTGCCGCTCATTGCCGAGGCTCTGGCCAATCCGGACGGTCCAGAAGCCGTGCAAATTGCGATCAACCTGGAGACGGCATTGACGCAGGAGCCCGATGCGGCCCTGAAGGCCGTTGTCAATTCCTATGGGCAGAATGCCGGTGAGACGGAGACGGTCGGGCCACAGGTCCCGGTCCCGACGCAGGCAGGGCTGAAGACCACGGATGCGCCTACTGCCGCCACGGCATCCTTGCCATCCCTGCCGGCGCAGGCGGCAGCGCCTTCATCCACGGCGGCAGCAACCGTCGCCTCCACAAGTGCTACCCAAGCCCCTGGGGAAACGCTGGCGGCGGCGGCCCAGGGTCAAACGGTTCTCCTGGAAACCGCCTCGGCGGAGCAGGTCACGCCAAATCAACAACCCGCACAGATTCCGCAGGCCCTCGGTGCACTTCTCGTTGACGCCAGCGTCGGTGAGGTCGTTCATCCGCAAGATGCAATTCCGGTGCAGGAGAATCCAGCGCCCGCCGGATCGGGGTCGCCTGCCGCATCGGCCGAAACCAAGCTCCCTACGGAAATCGCCCTGATCCGATCGCCGGTCACGCCGCCGCCTGTGCCGCGGGACATCCAGCAGATCCGGGCCGATATCAAGGAAGGGCTGCAGGTTGTCATCGGCCCCCCGATTGATGCCGCCGCTCCGGAGCTTCTGAAGATCATCGAGGACAACACGTCCCTGGTCGAGAGGGTTGTCGCGCAGGCGCTTGCCGCCAATGCCGGTGATCCGAGCCAAGTGGCGTCATTGCCGCAGACGACCAATGATGCGACCGTCAGGAACCTTGCCGCCGTGATGGCAAGCCAGAATTCAGTTCCCGCCGAAGAGACATCGAACGCGCCAGCCGCCGCACTTCTCAGCAAATCCTTGGCCGACACGCTGGCCGCGCCCGCCATGAATGCGCCTGAAGCCCCAACGCAAATGGGAGCGCCGGTACCGCTGCAAGGTATTCCTTTTGCCATCGCACAATATTTGCCGGCCAGTCTCCCCGTTGAGGAGGAGGAACTGGAACGGGTCGATCGTGTCGATCCCGCTGATGACGAGGAGCATGAACAGGGGCAGGATGGAGAGACGGCGGGCGACGAAAGTGAAGACGATTCGCAGCCTGCTGAAACACATCAGCCGACTGCGGAGGCGTCCGACGAGGCAGATGCTCAAGCAGCCTCCTCGGAATCAGCGGTCGCAGCGCAGAAACCACGCGCGCTGCCGGCGCCCGCGCCGAGGGACCCTCTGCATGATCACGCCTTCGATTTCTATCGACGCATGGTGGGGTGGGAATAGCTGGACCGAGGGCACCGGGCGTTCATTTTAGCGCTCAGAGGTCGCGCCAGTTTTTAGATCCAGAGCATCTTGTCCGCCTGCCGGGATTCCACCCGGAAGCAGTCTGATCCAGAGCCAAACAAAAACCCGCCGGATTGCTCCGGCGGGTCTCTTATCTCTGACAGGCTTGCCGAAGATTATTCGGCGTTGCGGTTCTTCAGAGCCGCACCCAGGATGTCGCCGAGCGAAGCGCCGGAGTCGGACGAACCGAACTGAGCAACTGCTTCCTTCTCTTCTGCGATTTCCAGAGCCTTGATGGACAGCATGATCTTGCGGTCCTTCTTGGAGAAGTTGGTGACGCGAGCGTCGACAACCTGACCGACCGAGAAACGCTCCGGGCGCTGCTCGTCACGGTCACGCGACAGATCGGCGCGGCGGATGAACGAGGTGATGTCTTCGTGGTTGACGAGCTTCACTTCGATGCCGCCATCGTTGATCGCGATGACTTCAGCCGAAACGACTGCATTCTTGCGCAGGTCGCCGGAAGCGGCAGCTTCGCCGACCGAGTCCTTGCCGAGCTGCTTGATGCCGAGCGAGATGCGTTCCTTCTCGACGTCGACATCGAGAACGACAGCCTTGACGACATCACCCTTGTTGTACTCCTCGATGACCTGTTCGCCCGGACGGTTCCAGTCGAGGTCGGAGAGGTGCACCATGCCGTCCACATCGCCGTCGAGGCCGATGAACAGGCCGAATTCGGTCTTGTTCTTGACTTCGCCTTCGACTTCGGTGCCGGCCGGATGGTTGCGGGCGAATGCAGCCCACGGGTTTTCCAGCGTCTGCTTCAGGCCGAGCGAGATACGGCGCTTGGTCGGATCGACTTCGAGAACGACGACTTCGACTTCCTGGCTCGTGGACAGGATCTTGCCGGGGTGAACGTTCTTCTTGGTCCAGGACATTTCCGAGATGTGGATGAGGCCTTCGATGCCCGGCTCCAGCTCGACGAACGCACCGTAGTCGGTGATGTTCGTAACCGTACCGGAGATCTTCTTGCCTTCCGGATACTTGGCCTGGATGCCATCCCACGGATCGCTCTCGAGCTGCTTCATGCCGAGCGAGATACGGTGGGTTTCCTGGTTGATGCGGATGATCTGTACCTTGACCTGCTGGCCGATGGACAGGATTTCCGACGGATGGTTCACACGGCGCCATGCCATGTCGGTGACGTGCAGCAGGCCGTCGATGCCGCCGAGGTCAACGAACGCACCGTAATCGGTGATGTTCTTGACGACGCCGTCAACAACCTGGCCTTCTTCGAGGTTCTGAACGATTTCAGAACGCTGCTCGGCACGGGACTCTTCCAGGACCGTACGACGCGAAACGACGATGTTGCCGCGGCGCTTGTCCATCTTGAGGATTTCGAAGGGCTGCGGGTTGTGCATCAGCGGAGTGACGTCGCGGATCGGGCGAATGTCGACCTGCGAACGCGGCAGGAAGGCGATAGCGCCGTCGAGATCGACGGTGAAGCCGCCCTTGACCTGGTTGAAGATGACGCCTTCAACGCGCTCGCCAGCTTCGAACTTGGCTTCGAGCTTGATCCAGCTTTCTTCGCGGCGAGCCTTTTCGCGCGACAGAACTGCTTCGCCAAGCGCGTTTTCGATGCGCTCGACATAGACTTCGACTTCATCGCCAACCTTGAGCGTGCCGTCCTTGGCGCGCGCACCGAATTCCTTCAGCGCGATGCGGCCTTCGACCTTGAGGCCGACGTCGACAACGGCGACGTCCTTCTCGATAGCGGTGATGATGCCCTTGGTGACATAGCCTTCGGCCAGATCGTTCTTGGCGAAGGATTCTTCGAGAAGGGCCGCGAAATCTTCGCGAGTGGGAGTAGTTACAGACATGAAATCTCCTGGCGTGTCCTTATTGTGCAATTCGGACACTGATGCGCCGGTGGTTCGTGTTAAACGGGCCTGACCCCAGTCCGCCTTCCCGTGGGAAAGCTATCCGGCGCTCGGACGGAATGTCAGGCTATTTGAAATCGTCAGTTTCGTGCGCGAGGCGCGCGAAAGCTGCTCAAATTTTCAGGCATTACGGCTCAGAGCGGTGTCGACGATCGACTTTGCGGTCTGAAACGCCGCTTCTATACTCATTTCTGAGGTATCAAGCAAGTATGCGTCTTCGGCCGGTTTCAGCGGGCTGTCGGTGCGGCCCATGTCCCGCTCGTCGCGCCGTTTCACATCCTCGAAAATGGCCGCGTAATCGGCGCTGCCGCCGGCCTCGACGATCTCGTCGTAACGTCGTTTTGCCCGGACTGCGGCCGAGGCGGTAACATAGATCTTCACCGGTGCATTCGGGCAGACGACCGTGCCGATATCGCGGCCGTCCAGAACCGTGCCCGGCTCCTTCCGCGAAAAGGCGCGCTGCGCCTCGACCAGTGCCCGGCGCACCGCTGGCATGACGGCGATTTTCGATGCGGCCTCGCCGATCTCATGCTTCGACAGCACGGCGCGGTCGAGTCCGGCGAGATCGACCTTGTGCGCCATCGTCTCCGCCACCGTTTCGTCATCGAGCGGCAGGCCGGCGTCGAGCAGCGCCTTGGCGGTCGCGCGGTAGGTAAGGCCGGTGTCGAGATGGTGAAAACCGTATTCCTCGGCGATCCGGCGCGACAAAGTTCCTTTGCCAGCCGCAGCGGGTCCGTCGATGGCGATGATCATTCTCTTTATATCCCTGCCTTCAGTCTTGTTTTTGTTTGTCGTATCGCCGCACCAGCTCAGCCATTTCCGCGGCCGAATCGCGGTCGATTCCGTCCAGGCCATGGGCCACGCCCTGACGGTCGGCAGCGGGACGGTTCTGGCTGACCTTCCACTTGCCGTCAATCGTTTCGATGTCGATCTCGATGCCGATAATGCCCTTCAACTGGGCAGCGATGAAATCCGGCGGCGCATCGCCGACTGTCCAGGGCTCTAGACGGCCGCTCTCATTTTCACCGGTCAGCATGCCGATCTGCTCGCGCAGCCAGGCATGGTCTTCGATGACGCGTGCATTGCCGCGAACCTGCACCACCACATAGTTCCAGGTCGGCACGACCTTGCCGGTCTCCTGTTTGGTCGCATACCAGGATGGGGTGATATAGCTTTCAGCGCCCTGGAAAACCACGAGCACCGGCGCTCCCGCCTGGATTTCCCGCCATTGGCCGTTCGCCCTGGCGATATGCGCCTGCAGTGTGCCCTTGGAAGAAAGGCCGGTCTTGAGATGGAACGGCACAAGATTGGCGATCGGCCCGCCATTGCCTGCGGTGATCAGCAATCCCAGCGGATGCGAGCGGATCAGCTCGTGTTGCGTGCCGAGATCGTCTTCGCGATGATGAGGCGGCTGATACATGGTCCGGAACCGTCTGTTAGTGTTGGGCGCATCATAGGACCGGCGGCCCCGAATGGCCATCGGCTGCTTCCGACTTGGTTGCGTTGCTCCTGCGGGCACTGTCGCCCGCAGGAGCAAGATTTTATCAGCCCTCGACCTCGATCGTCGCACCCAATCTTGTCATGAGCTCAAAAAACTCCGGGAAGCTGGTGGCGATCATGGTGGAATCATCAACCCTGACCGCATGCTCTGAGGCAAGGCCCATCACGAGAAAGCTCATCGCGATGCGATGGTCGAGGTAGGTCTTGACCTCGCCGCCGCCCGCACCGCCGAGACCCTTTCCATCAGGCCTTCCCCGAACGGCCAGCGAATCCCTGCCTTCGGTGCAGTCGACGCCATTGAGCTTGAGCCCTTCCGCAACAGCCGAAAGCCGGTCGGATTCCTTCACACGCAGCTCTTCGAGCCCAAGCATGACCGTCGTGCCCTCGGCGAAGGCGGCAGCCACGGCGAGCACCGGATATTCGTCGATCATCGACGGCGCCCGTTCGGCCGGCACGGTGATGCCCTTGAGCGCGGAGGAGCGCACACGGAGATCGGCGACATCCTCGCCGCCGGCGAGGCGCTTGTCGAGAATTTCGATATCGCCGCCCATCTCCTGCAGTGTCAGGATCAGCCCGGTGCGCGTCGGGTTCATCAGCACGTTGCGGATGGTGATATCAGAGCCGGAAACGATGAGCGCCGCGACCAGCGGAAAGGCGGTCGAAGAGGGATCGCCGGGAACATCGATAAGCTGGCCGGAAAGCTTGCCCTGGCCTTCGAGGCGGATGGTGCGCACGCCGTCCTGACCTGTCTCGACCGAAAGATCGGCGCCGAAGCCGGCCAGCATCTTTTCGGTATGATCGCGGGTCATGACCGGCTCGATGACGGTGGTGACGCCGGGCGCGTTAAGGCCGGCCAGCAGCACTGCGGATTTGACCTGCGCCGAGGCCATCGGCACGCGATAGGTGATCGGGCTGGCCGTGTCCGGCCCATGCAGCGTCACCGGCAGCCGGTCGCCTTCGCTGGATTTGACCTGCGCGCCCATCTGCCGCAGCGGATCGAGGATGCGGCCCATAGGCCGCTTGGAAAGCGAAGCGTCGCCGATGAAGATGGATTCGAAGTTATAGACGCCGACGAGGCCCATGGTCAGGCGGCTGCCGGTGCCGGTATTGCCGAAATCGAGCGGTACTTCCGGGGCGAGCAGCGCGCCGTTGCCAACGCCCTTGATGATCCATTCGGCCCCGATCTTCTCGATCTTGGCGCCCATGGCCTGCATGGCCTTGCCGGTATTGAGCACATCCTCGCCTTCGAGCAGGCCGCTGATGCGGGTTTCGCCCGAGGCCAAGCCGCCGAACATGAGGGCGCGATGCGAAATGGATTTGTCGCCGGGAACGCGGATGGTGCCGGAAAGATTGGTCGAGCGGCGCGCTGTAGCGGGCCGCGGATGAATGTCGTGCGGCATGGGCAATTCCTTTGCGATGCCGTTATTTACGCCGCATTATCGTTGGCTTAGCTCCTGTTGCGCCAACTGACCTGCGGTTCACGCTGGCTCGTTACCATAGACCCGTTGCCGGGTCATCCCGGAGGGCCGGGAAAACCTCTCTCGGCGTATATAAAGTTTGGCTTTGACAGAAAGAGCATCAACGATTAAGGGGACCGGCTGATATTTCCCTTAAAACGCCGGCTTCCCCGGCATTGCCGAAATTTCATTCGGCCATTCATGAGGCTTTGACAGTGGCGAAAGCGGAACTTGGAACAAAACGTACCGATCCCGATACCGGCAAGAAATTCTATGACTTGAACCGGGACCCGATCGTCTCGCCCTATACCGGCAAGTCCTGGCCCTTGTCCTTCTTCGAGGAAACCTCTGCTTCGAAGGAAGTTCCGGAAGAAGACGAAGTGGCTGAAGTCGATACCGAAAACACGGAAGTCGAACTGGTATCGCTCGAGGATGCCGATGAAGCGGCCGCCGGCGACGATATTCCGGATATGGGCGATGACGATGTCGAAATCGGCGACGATGACGACGATACCTTCCTCGAAGCCGACGAAGACGAAGATGATGACGATATGAGCGACATTATCGGCGTCACCGGCGACGACGACGACGTTTGATCTCTGAACAATCGGCCCGGTGAACGAGAAAAGTTTTCCGGGCCGAAATTTTCGGCTTGCTATCTGCAAAAACCAGAAGTAATAAGCCGCCACCCCGACGGGCGAAGCGCTCCGAAGGGTCCCAGGACCGGTTAGACCGGTACCACCTTGATGGGGCTATAGCTCAGCTGGGAGAGCGCTTGCATGGCATGCAAGAGGTCAGCGGTTCGATCCCGCTTAGCTCCACCACGCTTTGCCCTTACGGGCTTCGCGTGGCGCAGCCACGGGAAACCGTTAGGCCGAAGCAGTGCCCGGCAAAGCCCGTAGGGCGACGACGGGCTTAGGTCCCCCACCTACAAGCTTTGCGCAAGGCAACCAAGCGAAACCGTTAAGTCAGCGTGCTCGACATGACTTACGGGGTGCCAGCAAGCCTAATGTGGTACGTTTACATTCTCCAGAGCGTCGATTTTCCCGAACAGCAATATACTGGATCCACTTCGGATCTTAAGCAGCGACTCGCCGATCACAATGCCGGCAAATCGAGTCACACTGCAAAATATGCGCCTTGGATTCTGCTCTGGTATTCGGCATTTCCGGACAAATACAGGGCCCTGAAATTCGAGACCTATTTGAAATCTCATTCCGGCAGGGCCTTCGCCAAGAAGAGACTAATTTGATGGCAAGTGCTGTGTCGGATGGAAACGCGAGCGCTGCAATCAGGCAGCCCGCAGAATTCCATGGGAAACTTCTCAATTTGAGATGTTGAGGTACACCCTGCATGGTAGTCTCCTTCCGCGCATGCATAGTTACCTGGAATTACGGACCTGATATTGGGTCGCAGATAAAAGATGCCAGAGGAATCCATTGCAAGAACGTCAGTGCCAGAAAATACTCATTTTTGGATAAATCTCGACCCGCATTGACAACCCGGGACGACGATAGACAGGATCACGTGCAAATCCGGTATGCCGCCAGATCCCACATCTTGCCCGCTGCTCGGTTAATGTTACAGTGCCGTCCCAGGTTCCTATGCTTCAGCGCAGTATATACGCGACCAAGAAGCGGGTGACGATCCCTGGCGGCCGCTTTGACCTAAATCTGTCGCAATTCGACATCGCAAGCGCCGCCCACGCTTCCTGGTTCCATACCCATCTTCTTGAGGCCTAGGAGAATATTTGTATGTCTCTGGTCAGCGAAAGTCGGGCATTTATTAGCATGGGCGTGTCTTGTCAAACCGCTCTACAACTGCAGCGGCACGCCGGGTTCCTTTCCTCACTCTTAAACGACCAACTGCTCGAACGGTCCGCATTCTTCAATTGGGTCCTTGTCAGCGCATCAGATATCGCAAAAGTCGTCGAAAGGCTGCATTTGGGACCGATCATGCCCCACTCCCTGTATGTGCCCGCGCACGCTCAGGAAGCCCTGCGGTTGGAGGATTTCAAACTTTGGTTTTGGCATGAGAAATTGAGCGATGCGGTCACCCAGAACGACGTGGAGAGAATTGCAAAAAAATACGAGCGTCTCCGTAATAGATTTTTGAAAATGCTTGAAAAACCCGCCCGATATATCGTCCTCAGCAATACGCAAAACAATATTGAAGGCTTCTATCCCTATCAGACCCAAGGAATGAACATCCTTCTCAACGCTGATATTGTTTCTGAAATTGCATGCGCGCCGTGGGCAACCAATCAATACGGTCGCGCCGAATTGATTGCAGTGACCTATCCGCGCCGATGGACAGGAAGACTGCATCCGTATGTTTCGTATTTGGAAGAAGACGATACCGTTTGGGAAGGCAGCTTCGCAGGTTGGGACGGGGCATTGCAGCGGCATTTGATGCCCGATCTCAAGCCAAAAAACGGGTCCGAAGAGATTAGCCACTGCGGTCGTGGCGATGACTTTCAGATCGAGCCTCGGCAACTAAATTGGAAGAATGGAGCGGACGACCATCCTCGCCAACCGTTCCATTCGCTGGTCGGTGATCCGCGGGCTGACGGGTAGCGATTGCGGCGGGCTCGCGCTCTGATGTTTGGGCTACGGGAATGGCGTCCCGAAAAAAAGCGATGGTCGAACGTTTGCTATTCCAGATCATCGTTGTCAGGCAGACCCGACTACGTCTCCATCCCCGTGCAGCTCCCGCGTCGGCAAATGGGCGTTCGTCTCCAGCCATTCTCAGATAGTGCGGCGGATTATGTCATTGCGCGTCTTGCCAAGTTCCTCGGCGATATCTCAGTCTCATTCCGGCAGGGCTTTTACCAAGAAGAGACTGATTTGATGGTGCTTGTCTGTCGACAAGTCAGAAGCCATTCTCGCTGTGACGAATTTTGAACGCCAATTCGCTGCCGCCCACGAGCACACCAACCCAAATCACCACATTGCAGCGCACAAAAATCTGCTAATTAAGAAACGAATCGTCCAGCCTGCGCTCTTGATAGCTTCAGCTCGACACGCCCGAGGATGTATCTTGTTCGTTTTTTCGAAACTTGTCTGGATTTTTGGTCAGCCGCTGTCACTGGCTTTTTTCTTCGGCGTATTGGCCCTGATCGGCAGTCTTCTTCACAGGCGTTTTATCGCCATCGTCTCGACCTTTCTGTCGGTCCTGATCCTGTTCGTCGCGCTTTACACGACGACGGGCGCCTATATCGTCCAGGGATTGGAGGAACGCTTTCCGCATCCGGCTGGTGATCCCGCCGATCTCAAGTGCATGATCGTTCTCGGCGGCGCTACGCAGAACGAGGTAACGACGGCGCGGGGTGGGTATGAGCTTGATTCGGCCGGTGACCGTCTCATCGAGACGTTGCGGCTGGCGCAGAAGTTTCCGCAGGCACGCGTCGTCGTCTCCGGAGGCGACGGTTCGATCAGCGGCAAGTACGAGGGCGATGCGGTCATTTCGGAGCGCTTCTTTGTTGCGCTCGGCCTGCCTAAGGACCGACTTGTCGAGGACACGACGTCGCGCACCACCTTCGAAAATGCAGTCAATACGAAGGAGCTGCTGGCCAAGAACGGACTGTCCGGCTGCCTGCTGATCACGTCCGGCTTCCATATGCCACGCTCCGTGGGTATCTTCCGCAAGCAAGGCATCGATATCGTCCCCTGGCCGGTCGATTACCGCAGCACGGGCAAGGAGACGCTTGGGCTCGATTTCACCCAGCCGTCGCTGAATGCGCAGTTGCTGGCGACCGGCGTCCGCGAATGGATCGGCCTCGTCGGCTATTACGCCGTCGGCCGCACCTCGACGCTTTATCCCGGCCCCTAAGAAGGTGGTCGGCCCGTAACTACGTGGCCGAACCCCTGCCGGATGCGCGGTGTAGCGCCTACTTTTTCGAGATGGTGACGAATTTCACGCCGCGGACGCGGACAGTGATCTCGCAGGGGTCGCCGTCGGTGCGGTCGCAGTAATGCGGGTGCATCTTCATGACCAGCACCATGTTGCCGAAGCGCTGGATGAAATCGTAGCCGTAGATTTGTGCGGTGGCGACGAGAATATAGCCGCCCTCGGCGACATGGATGTAGAAGTTGTAGGGGCAGCCCTCGTCGGTGCAATCGGGCCCCTTTTCCCCCTTGCAGGTGATTTCGCCCTCGTTGATCACCAGGTCGGTCAGCGTATCGTTGTTGATGTCCCGTTCGGTGGCGAAGCCGTCGCCGAAGCTCGCCTGGCCCTCGCAGCGTTTGGTGAAGTGTTCCTTCTCGAAGGCGACCGGATCTTGCACGAGCGATTGCTGCGCCTGCACCACTGCGGGCATGATCACGAGCGCGATGAGATTCAGGATCACGATCAGCAGGGACTTCACGGGGGGATTTCCTCTTGAAAGCGCGGGGACGGCCGCCGGGGTTGCCGACCGCTACGACATCTTTACACCTGCCTGCTTGCGCGGCCCTTGCCGCCGTGATTCACTCCGCCGAAAATCGTGCCGGCACTCCTGGAGCCTCGAATGTCGCTTCTTTCGTTTCTCGATTATGCCGGCGTCGCTCTCTTCGCCGCAACCGGCGCGCTGTCAGCCTCACGCAAGCAGCTCGATCTGATTGGTTTCCTGTTTCTCGCGGCGGTCACCGGTATCGGCGGCGGCACGCTCAGGGATATCGTCCTCGGCCGCGTGCCTGTCTTCTGGGTACAGAACCCCACCTATATCATCATCTGTGCGGTCGCCGGTGTGCTGGTCTTCTTCACCGCGCATCTGTTCGAATCACGCTATCGGCTATTGATCTGGCTCGATGCGGTCGGTCTGTCGGCCTATTGCGTCATGGGTGCGGCCAAGGGCATGGCGGCGACGGGCTCGCCGACGGTTGCCATCGTTACCGGTGCGCTGACGGCCACCTTCGGCGGCATCCTGCGCGATCTTCTGGCAAACGAACCCTCGGTGCTGCTGCGGCCGGAAATCTACGTGACGGCGGCGCTAGTCGGGGCTGGCGTCTTTACCGCTGCAAACGCGACGATGATGCCGCTCTATGCCTCGGCTGCACTCGGAGTTGCCGCAGCCTTCATGGTGCGTGGCGGCGCGCTCTGGTTCGGCTGGACCTTCCCGACGTACCATCATAAGCCCGGCCGGCATCCCGACGATGTGATGTAAGTGGAGGCAATAGGTCTCAGGCGGTGGGCAATGGCAAAAGGCTACTGCCTACTTGCGGCGCAGGCGGATGACGACGTCGACATGGGCGATTTCCATTCCCTTCGGCGGCTCCGGCAGATTGTCGATCGTCAGGTTGCTGACCGGAATGTCCAGCACCTGGTTGTGGCCTTCGATGAAGAAGTGGTGATGGTCGGAAACATTGGTGTCGAAATAGGTCTTGGTGCTTTCGACGGCGAGCACGCGGATCAGGCCAGCCTCGGTGAACTGGTGCAACGTGTTGTAGACGGTGGCGAGCGAAACCGGCACGCCGGCCGCAACTGCCTCTTCATGCAGTTCTTCGACGGTTAGGTGGCGGTCGCCCTTGGCGAAGAGGAGATCGCCGAGCGCGACGCGCTGGCGGGTCGGCCTCAGGCCCGCGCTGCGGAGCCTGGTTTCGATCGCAATTTCGGCCTCTTCCGCCATTCAGAGAACTCCGGATTCCTGATCTTAGTAAATCTTAACTACGCCATATAACTTTTGCAGGGATTGCTTTCAATAGTTTCAATGGGGTGGGAAGGTAGCCCAAAGCCGTAAAAATAGGGTTCTTGGCGCATTTGCCTCTGGCAGCAGCCCTAGCCTTCCTGTATGCGACCACCACATAACAGTGAAGTGTGTGATATCGGATGGTGGAATTGGGCGTCATGCTTGCGCTTCATTTTCTGTCGATCTTGCACTAAAGCTTCACATTCATCGGCATCCTTGTGGGGGAAATGGAATTTTTATGACGACGAGACAATCCAGCTTCAACTATGAGGAAATCCTGGCCTGCGGCCGCGGCGAACTGTTCGGCCCGGGCAACGCGCAGCTTCCCCTGCCACCGATGCTGATGGTCCATCGCATTACAGATATTTCCGAAACCGGTGGCGCCTTCGACAAGGGCTACATTCGCGCCGAATACGACGTGCGTCCCGATGACTGGTACTTCCCCTGTCATTTTGCCGGCAACCCGATCATGCCGGGTTGCCTTGGTCTCGATGGCATGTGGCAGCTGACCGGCTTCTTCCTCGGCTGGCTCGGCGAGCCCGGTCGCGGCATGGCGCTTTCGACCGGCGAAGTGAAGTTCAAGGGCATGGTTCGTCCGGACACAAAGCTCCTCGAATACGGCATCGATTTCAAACGCGTGATGCGCGGCCGCCTCGTCCTCGGCACTGCCGACGGCTGGCTGAAGGCCGACGGCGAGGTCATTTATCAGGCGACAGACCTACGCGTAGGCCTGTCGAAGGACAAGGCTGCCTGAGCCGCGGCGCCGCCGCCTCCACACAAGAGAGACGTTTTAGAAAAGGTCATCGACATGAGACGGGTAGTTGTTACGGGTCTGGGTATTGTCTCTTCGATTGGAAACGATGCTCAAGAAGTGACTGCCTCGCTGCGCGAAGCCAAGTCCGGCATTTCTTTTTCCTCCGATTTCGCCGAACACGGCTTCAAATGCCAGGTGTGGGGCGCGCCAAAGATCGACACGACGGATCTGGTGGATCGTCGCGCCATGCGCTTCCTGTCGCAGGGCGGCGCCTGGAACCATGTCGCCATGAAGCAGGCGATCGCCGACAGCGGTCTCGAAGAGAGCGACATCACCAATGAGCGCACCGGCATCATCATGGGCTCGGGCGGCCCGTCCACCCGCACCCTGATCGAAGCCGCCGATATCACCCGCAAGAACAACAGCCCGAAGCGCATCGGCCCCTTCGCCGTGCCGAAGTCGATGTCGTCGACGGCGTCGGCAACGCTTGCCACTTGGTTCAAGATCCACGGCGTCAACTATTCCATTTCGTCTGCCTGCTCGACCTCGGCGCACTGCATCGGCAACGCCGCCGAGATGATCCAGTGGGGCAAGCAGGACGTCATGTTCGCCGGCGGCCACGAGGATCTCGACTGGACCATGTCGAACCTCTTCGACGCCATGGGCGCCATGTCTTCCGACTTCAACCAGAATCATCCGGAAACCGCCTCGCGCGCATATGACGCCAAGCGCGATGGCTTCGTCATTGCCGGCGGCGCCGGCGTGCTGGTGCTGGAAGAGCTGGAGCATGCCAAGGCGCGCGGCGCCAAGATCTATGCCGAGATCGTCGGCTACGGCGCCACCTCGGACGGCTACGACATGGTCGCGCCTTCGGGCGAGGGGGCTGTGCGCTGCATGCGCCAGGCGCTCGCGACGGTGAAGGGCGATATTGACTACATCAACACCCACGGCACCTCGACGCCGGTGGGCGACAGCAAGGAAATCGGCGCGATTCGCGAAGTCTTTGGCAACAAGATTCCGCCGATCCAGTCGACCAAGTCGCTGACGGGCCATTCGCTCGGCGCAGCCGGCGTGCAGGAATCGATCTACTCGATCCTGATGATGCAAGAGCGCTTCATCGGCGAAAGCGCTCATATCACCGAACTCGACCCGGAATTCGAAGGTGTGCCGATCGTGCGCAAGCGCATCGATAATGCCAAGATCGACGTGGCTCTTTCCAATTCCTTCGGCTTCGGCGGCACCAACGCCACGCTCGTATTCCAGCGCTATAACGGATAAGGCAATGACGGGAATCATGCAGGGTAAGCGCGGCCTCATCATGGGTGTCGCAAACAATCATTCGATTGCCTGGGGTATTTCAAAGGCGCTGGCAGCCGAAGGCGCGGAACTGGCTTTCACTTATCAGGGCGAAGCGCTCGGCAAGCGTGTCAAGCCGCTCGCAGCCGAAGTCGGCTCGGATTTCCTCCTGCCTTGTGATGTCGAAGATATCGCTTCCGTCGATTCCATCTTCGAGGAGATCAGGGCACGCTGGGGCAGGCTGGATTTCATCGTCCACGCCATCGGCTTTTCCGACAAGAACGAACTAAAGGGCCTCTACGCCAATACCACGCGCGATAATTTCACCCGCACCATGGTGATTTCCTGCTTCTCCTTCACCGAGATCGCCAAGCGTGCGGCCGAGCTGATGGTCGAAGGCGGCAGCATGCTGACATTGACCTATAATGGCTCGACGCGCGTCATCCCGAACTACAACGTCATGGGCGTCGCCAAGGCGGCTCTGGAAGCATCCGTGCGCTATCTCGCCGCCGACTACGGCCCGCGCGGCATTCGCGTCAACGCCGTGTCCGCCGGCCCGATCCGCACGCTCGCCGGCGCCGGCATTTCCGATGCCCGCGCCATCCTCTCCTGGAACCAGCGCAACGCACCGCTGCGCAAGTCGGTTACCATCGACCAGGTGGGCTCGTCGTCGCTCTATCTCCTGTCCGATTTGTCAGCTGGCGTTACCGGCGAAATCCACTTTGTCGATGCTGGCTATAACATCACCTCGATGCCGACGTTGGAAACGCTGACCAAGGCCGACGCGGAGTAAGCGTGCTGATCTGAAACGTCCTCTCGGCCTTTGCCGGGAGGACCAAATTTGCGGATATCCTTTCGGGGGATTCCCGATGACGTCCACCGCCGCCAAACCCTTTGCATCCACCGAACGTCTGACCCTCAGAGGATTCGTCCCGGAGGATTTCGAAGCCTATAGCGCTTATCGCTCCTTGCCGGGCATCTATCGCTACCTTTACAGCGACCCTCCATCTCCAGACGAAATGCGGGAGCGTTTCGATGCCGGTTTGAACACGCGTTTGTCGGAAGACGGCGATATCCTCCGCTGTGCCGTTGTTCGACGTGAGGATGACACGCTGTTGGGGCAGGTTAGTCTGAAGGTCGCCAACAAGGCGGCGCTGCAGGCCGAGGTCGGCTATATCTTCAATCCGGCCTATGCCGGGAAGGGATACGCGACAGAGGCGGCCGAAGCCATCATCACCCTCGGCTTCGAAAAATTCGGCTTTCACCGGATCTTCGCGCGGCTGGATGCGAAGAACGCCGGGTCCGTCGGCGTCGTCGAACGGCTAGGCCTGCGCCGTGAAGCGCTGTTGATCGAAAGCGACCGCTTCAATGGCGTCTGGGGCGATGAATGCGTCTATGCCGTCCTGAGTCGCGAATGGGTGGCAAGGGCACCGAATCGGGCGCGTTAATCTCCATTCGGTAAGATTTTACGAAAATTTTAGGTTAATTCTATCTTGCCGGGGATGGCCCGTTACGACCGGCCGGAATTCCGATACAAGGCACGCATTCATCAGTATTTCCTGCATGTCCATCGGCATTCATTGACCATTTACGGGAACCCCTCCGTGAACTCCATAACTGTTGCCAATTCCAAGCCGCTCGATCCACTGGACGAGACGGCATCGCTCGAAGCCGCTGCCACCGCAAGGGCATTGGGGCCGGATATATTGCGGGCGCTTGCCATCCTGCTTGTCATGCTGGTGCATCTGCCGTGGGGAGCGACCCCGCTGCCGTTGGCCGGAATTAGACCCTATGGCTGGATCGGCGTCGACATCTTCTTCGTGCTCAGCGGCTATCTCATCGGAACCCAGCTAATGGCGGAGGCCGCGCGCCGCCATGCCGTCGACTTCAAGGCTTTCTATCTGCGCAGGGCATTCCGCATATTGCCGGCCTTTCTGCTCGTACTTGCCTTCTACGCGTTCATCCCCGCCTTGCGCGACGCGCCGACTATGCAATCCGCCTGGCGGTTCCTGACTTTCACGGTCAATTTCGGGCTCGATCCGCGCTTGGGCGGCACGTTCACCGAAGCTTGGTCGCTGAGCGTGGAGGAGCATTTCTATCTTGTCCTGCCGGTTCTCGTCGTCCTGCTGAAGCGGCGTGCCTCAGTGGTCTTCGTCGCATTTCTGGTTACGACAATCATGATTGCCGGCATGGGTCTGAGATTCGCGCTGTGGCAGAGCCAGGTCGGCCCGGCTGCCGAAATGCAGGCCTACAGAGCAGCCCTCGCCGTCTATCTGAGGGACGTCTATTATCCGACTTATAATCGACTGGACGGGCTGACTTTCGGCGTCGTTCTCGCAGCGATCCGGTTGTTCAAGCCGTTGCTATGGGAAAGGTACATGCCGCCATACATCGCGCTCGGCATCGGCAGCATGTTCGTGGTAGTGGCGCTCGTGATCTTTTCAAACCGCGGGTCATTTGCCGAAACCAATTTGCCGCTTGTGTTTCAGCCTCTTCCAGGTGCGGTCATCGGCTTTCCGCTTTTCTCGGCGGGAGTGACATTCGTTCTCGGCGCACTGCTGGACCTACAGCCCAGGATCGGGCGTTGGCATCTTCCGGCGATATCGGGCATCGCAACGCTCTCCTACAGCCTCTACCTGACCCACAAGGCCGTCTACCACCTCGATCAGATGGTGTTCGGCAAGGTCAATCTTCAGGGGCTCTCAGGCTTCGTCATCTATTTCTCCACCTGCTTCATCGTGGCGGCGACCCTCTGGTTTCTCGTCGAAAGAAACTTTCTGGCCCTGCGTGATCACCTGTTGCCCCGCTCGCACCGAGCGGGCTAGATCCAGAGCAATTCCAGGAAAAGTGTTTAGCGGCTTTCCGTCCGGAATTGCGTAAAAACAATGATCTAGCGCATGAAAAAAGGCGGCCGATTGGCCGCCTTCGTTGTTTATTTTTTCGCCCACAGCACCTTGAAACGCGCATTTCGGCAGGTCTCGCCATGCTCGCGGAAATTCTCCGCCAGTACTGGCTCATAGGGCAGGCCGCGATTCGCGACCAGCATCAGGCGACCGCCGCTGCGTAATGCCGAGGATGCCGCCTTGATCATCGCCTGGCCGAGCGAAGGTTCGGCGGCATGGCCCTCATGAAAGGGCGGGTTCATGATCACCAGATCGTATTTGTCCTTGACCGGCTCGCTCGCCAGATCTTGCCAGAAGAAGCGCTGAGCGACCTTCGGGCAGTTTTCGAGGAGATTGGCGCGGGCCGCCTCCAACGCCTCGTAGTGGGCCTCGTAGAGGTCTAGACGCGCGATCCGCGGTGATCTGGTCGCCAGTTCCACAGAAAGATAGCCCCAGCCGGCGCCGAAATCGGCGGCATCGCCGGAAAATCGGTCGGAAGGCGCGATGCCAGCAGTTCGGAGCCGGCGTCGATGCGATCATGCGAGAACATGCCGGCAGCGGTGGTGAAGCGGCCGTCGATGCGCGTCGCGGGCTTTGCCAGTTGCGCTGCGGGAGCGCTTGTGTCGGCCGGGCGCGTAAACCAGAAAGCCACGCCGTGGTATTTCGGCATGTGCTCGACATCCAGGCCAAAACCTTCGATACGCTTGCGCAGCGGCTGAATGCCGTCTTCCTTGCCGCCGGCGACGACGATCAGCCCGCCCGCCTTCACGCGCGTCAGCGCCTCGGCAATATGGGCTTCATTTTCGCCCTTGTGTTTGGTGCAGAGTACCAGGGCGCCGTCATAATCCTCGCCTTCGATCTCCGGCGTCACATCGATACGCTGCGCCTGAAGCTGGCGATAGAAGGGCCTGAACCCCTGGACGGCGGAAAGCGACGCCGCAAAACCGTCGGGCAGGAAAAAGCCCGCTTCCGCACCGAGAAACAGAATGCGCTCGCCTTCGCCAGGTGTACCGACGGTGCCGGAGGCAAAGGGGTGGAACAGGGTTTTCAAGGCGTCGCGGCTCATGGGCCTGGTCTCGTCATGGAAATGGGTTTCGTCTGTCGGATATGCGCCACTTCTACCTCATGCTGCCCCTCACCCTAACCCTCTCCCCGTTGTAACGGGGAGAGGGGATGACAGCGCAAGACTTAGATGCCTCGGTTTGGTGGAGGGTAATCGTCGAGCACAGTCGTTATCCCTTCTCCCCGCATGCGGGGAGAGGGCTAGGGTGAGGGGCCGGGCACTCAGTTTCCACAAAAATGGCCGGCACCGATAATATAAAAAGGGCGCGGAAAAGATCCCGCGCCCCGAAACGTGCGTGAAGGCGCGCCTTATTCGGCTGCGTCGTCCTTCTTCTTATCGGCAGCGATTTCCTGGCCGGTCGTCTGGTCGACGACCTTCATGGACAGGCGAACCTTACCGCGCTCGTCGAAGCCGAGCAGCTTCACCCAGACCTTGTCGCCTTCCTTGACGACGTCGGTCGTCTTGGCAACGCGCTCGGAGGCGAGCTGCGAGATATGGACGAGGCCGTCGCGGGCGCCGAAAAAGTTGACGAAGGCGCCGAAATCAGCGGTCTTGACAACCGTGCCTTCGTAGATCTGGCCAACTTCCGGCTCGGCAACGATCGAGTGGATCCACTTGCGGGCCGCTTCGATTTCCTTGCCGGAAGACGAAGCGATCTTGACCGTACCGTCGTCTTCGATGTTGATCTTGGCGCCGGTCTTTTCGACGATTTCGCGGATGACCTTGCCGCCGGAGCCGATGACTTCGCGGATCTTGTCGACCGGGATGTTCATGACTTCGATGCGCGGGGCGAATTCGCCGAGCTGGCCGCGGCTTTCGGAAATGGCCTTGGCCATTTCGCCGAGGATGTGCAGACGGCCGCCCTTCGCCTGGTTGAGGGCCACCTTCATGATCTCTTCGGTGATACCGTCGATCTTGATGTCCATCTGCAGCGAGGTGATGCCGGCTTCCGTGCCGGCGACCTTGAAGTCCATGTCGCCGAGGTGGTCTTCGTCACCCAGGATGTCGGAGAGAACGGCGAAGCGCTCTTCTTCCTTGATCAGGCCCATGGCGATACCGGCAACCGGCTTTGCCAGCGGTACGCCCGCGTCCATCAGCGCCAGCGAGGTGCCGCAAACGGTGGCCATCGAGGAGGAGCCGTTGGACTCGGTGATTTCGGAAACAACGCGCAGCGTGTAGGGGAACTGCTCTGCCGACGGCAGCATCGGGTGGATGGCGCGCCATGCGAGCTTGCCATGGCCGATTTCGCGGCGGCCCGGAGAACCCATGCGGCCGGTTTCGCCGACCGAATAGGGCGGGAAGTTGTAGTGCAGCATGAAGTTTTCTTTGTACATGCCGGTCAGGCTGTCAACATACTGCTCGTCTTCGCCGGTGCCGAGCGTGGCAACGACGACAGCCTGCGTTTCACCGCGGGTGAAGAGGGCGGAGCCGTGTGTACGCGGCAGAAGGCCGACTTCGGCAAGGATCGGACGAACCGTCTGCAGGTCGCGGCCGTCGATGCGGCTGGAGGTGTCGAGGATGTTCCAGCGGACGATCTTCGCCTGCAGGTGCTTGAAGATAGCGCCGACTTCTTCGGCCGTGTACTTGGCTTCGCCTTCTTCCGGCAGGAAGTGTGCCTTGACCTTTGCCTTGACGGCGTCGACGGCAGCGTAGCGATCAGCCTTCTGGGTGATCTTGTAGGCTTCGCGCAATTCGGCTTCGGCAAGGCCCAGCATTTCGGTTTCGAGTGCCGAGAAATCGTCCGGCGTGAAATCGCGCGGTTCCTTGGCGGCGACTTCGGCGAGCTTGATGATCGCGTCGATGACCGGCTGGAAGCCGCGATGGCCGAACATGACGGCGCCGAGCATGACGTCTTCCGGCAGTTCCTTGGCTTCGGACTCGACCATCAGAACGGCTTCCTGCGTACCGGCAACGACGAGGTCGAGGGTCGACTCGTCCATCTCGTCGAGATGCGGGTTGAGCACATATTCGCCGTTGATGTAGCCGACGCGAGCGCCGCCGATCGGGCCCATGAACGGAATGCCGGAGAGCGTCAGGGCAGCCGAAGTGGCGACCATGGACAGCACGTCCGGATCGTTTTCGAGGTCATGCTGGATGACGGTGACGACAACCTGCGTGTCGTTCTTGTAGCCTTCCGGGAAAAGCGGACGGATCGGGCGGTCGATCAGGCGGGAAACGAGGGTTTCGTTTTCGCTCGGACGTCCTTCGCGCTTGAAATAGCCGCCGGGGATCTTGCCGGCAGCATAGGTCTTTTCCTGGTAGTTGACGGTGAGCGGGAAGAAATCCTGGCCCGGCTTCGGCGACTTGGCGGAAACGACGGTGGCAAGAACCACGGTCTCGCCGTAGGTTGCGATGACGGCGCCATCAGCCTGGCGGGCGATCTTGCCGGTCTCGAGCTTCAGCGGGCGGCCGGCCCACTCGATTTCGACGGTATGGATATCGAACATATCTTGTCCTTGCGTGGTGCGGGAAAAGGCGCGGCCCATGGATCGGCAAGGCGCATCTTCAACCGCACGAAGTGTGACGCATCACGGGCAAGACAACGAGAGGCTTTCAAGGATCGGCCGAAGCTTGAAGCTTCGGCTGAAAGCATCCGGCAATCCTGCCCCATGACAGGTCAACGGTTGTAATTGGCAGAACCGGCCCATCCGGCCTGCCGGGTGTCTCACATCGCGCAAACGGAAAGCGCGACGGAAACAAGTTTGACGGGTTTCAAACCCCTCATAGGCATCCGGCGGACGTTCATGCGAACGCCCGCCGGAAATTCCATTAGCGGCGGATACCGAGGCTGGAGATCAGCTTGGTATAACGGCCTTCGTCCTTCTTCTTGAGATAGTCAAGAAGCGAGCGCCGGCTGGAAACCATCGTCAGGAGGCCACGGCGGGAGTGATTGTCCTTCTTGTGGTCCTTGAAGTGGTTTGTGAGGTTGTTGATGCGCTCGGTCAGGATCGCAACCTGGACTTCCGGAGAACCGGTGTCGCCTTCGACGGTGGCGTATTCCTTGATCAGCGCAGCCTTGCGCTCAGCAGTAATCGACATCGGATGGTCCTTTCTATGAGAGGAAATAATGTCGCCAAACGCCGGGATGTCGTCCAGCATTGGCCGCGAATGCAATCGGGCAGGCCCGATGCTGGCGCTGCCTATAGACCATTTGCGCCGCAAAGGGAAGAGCATCGTGTCTTTGCCTTCTCCCCTCGGGGAGAAGGTGGCCCGAAGGGCCGGATGAGGGGGCGCGGCATCGGGAAATTGCCTTTCGCTTACGCTCAAGGCCCTCGCAGCTCCGCTCCTCGGCCCCCTCATCCGGCCTCTCGCAATCTCGCTCAGCGAGTTTGCTCGCGTCCACCTTCTCTCCGCTGGAGAGAAGGTGCTTTTATACAAAAACCCGCTTCGGGCGGAATTCACCCTGACCGATCTCGCCGATGGCGATCAGCTTGCCGCGTGCCGTGGCATAGGCCTCCGTTTCTGCAACCGGCGCATCACGTCCGCGCACGAGAATGGGATTGCCCATCTTAAGGCGATGTGCCTGATCATCGTTGATGACGAGGTGGGGCAGGGCCGACAGCGCTTCCGCGGTGTCGATCAGCAGCGCATCGAGAGCGGCCAGCCGCTCGTCCGCATCCTCGATTGCCTCAAGTGCGACGAGATCAGCTAAAGGCACCATCGTCTCCTCAGCAAAGGGAGCGACGAAACTGCGGCGCAGTCCGGAAATATGGCCGTAGCAACCGAGATCGCGACCGAGATCGCGGGCGAGCGCACGAACATAGGTACCCTTGCCGCATTCCACCTCGAAATACGCCGTATTGGCATCCGGGCAAGCAAGCAGCGTCAGGCGGAAAACCTCCACTTCGCGCGACGGGATTTCGACGGTTTCGCCATCACGGGCAAGATCATAGGCGCGTTCGCCGGCGATCTTGATGGCGGAAAACTGCGGCGGGATCTGCTGGATGACGCCGGTATATTTCGGCAGCAGCGCGCGAATATCCTCTTCGCTCGGGCGCTTGTCCGAAGTCTGGGTCACCTCGCCTTCGAGGTCGTCCGTGGCGCGTTCCTCGCCCCAGGTGACGGTAAATTCATAGATCTTCCGGCCGTCCATGACATAGGGAACGGTCTTGGTGGCGTCGCCAAGCGCGATCGGCAGCATGCCGGAGGCAAGCGGATCGAGCGTGCCGGCATGGCCCGCCTTCTGCGCCTTGAACAGCCACTTGATTTTGGAAACGGCCTCCGTCGAGCCGAAGTCCACCGGTTTGTCGAGGATCAGCCAGCCGGAAATCGGGCGGCCTTTGGGCTTGCGTGGTTTGGACATTCTCTGTCTCTGTTATCGGTCTTTGTCGGTGTCGGTATCGCCGTCTTCGAGATCGCGCTGGACCTCCGGCGAGCGCAGCAGCGCATCGATCTTCTGGTAGTTGTCGAAGCTTGTATCGTCACGGAAACGGATCTCCGGCATGTATTTCATCTGCCGAAGCTGCGGTCCGAGACGGCCGCGGATGAATTTCGCATGCCGATTGAGCGTCTCGATGACGGTCTCATGGTCAACGACGCCGAGCGGCGTCACATAGGCGGTGGCGATCTTCAAATCCGGCGACATGCGCACCTCGGAAATGGAAATCACGGTGCGCTCGATCAGGTCGTCGCGCACTTCGCCGCGCTGCAGAACCTGCGTGATCGCGGCGCGCACTTGCTCGCCGACGCGAAGCATGCGCTGCGAGGGCGCGGAAGAAGTTGGTCTTGTAGCCATTTGTCTTGATCCCAAAAGGTTCGGGCGCCGGACTGGATGTTCCGGCGCCCGTCCCAATGTTTCAATCTATCCTGCCTTACAGCGTGCGGGTGATATGCTCGACGCGGAAGCACTCGATCGTATCGCCGGCGCGAATGTCCTCGTAGTTCTCGAAGGCCATACCGCATTCCTGACCGACATTGACCTCGGAGACTTCATCCTTGAAGCGCTTGAGCGTCTTGAGTTTGCCTTCGTGGATGACGACGTTGTCGCGCACCAGACGGACGCCGACGCCGCGCTCGACCTTGCCTTCGGTGACGCGGCAGCCCGCGACCTTGCCGACCTTCGTGATGTTGAACACCTCGAGGATTTCGGCGTTGCCGAGGAAGGTTTCGCGCCGTTCCGGAGACAGCAGGCCCGACATCGCCGCCTTCACGTCATCCACCAGATCGTAGATGATGTTGTAGTAGCGGATTTCGATACCCTGGCGTTCGGCGAACTGACGTGCCTGGGCGTTGGCGCGGACGTTGAAGCCGATGATGGCCGCATTGGAGGCTTCGGCCAGCGACACATCCGACTCGGTGATCCCGCCTGCGCCCGAATGGACGATGCGGGCCCGAACTTCGTCGGTGCCGAGCTTGTCGAGAGCACCGGCAATGGCTTCGATCGAGCCCTGCACGTCGCCCTTGATCACCAGCGGGAATTCCTTCACGCCGACAGCCTGGAGCTGGGTCATCATCTGTTCCAGCGAGCCACGCTGGCCGGACAGGCGAGCAGCCGCCTTGTCGCGGGTGAGGCGCTGGCGATATTCCGAGATCTCGCGGGCGCGGCTTTCGCTTTCGACGACCGCGAACTTGTCGCCCGCCTGCGGCGCACCGGAAAGGCCGAGCACCTCGACCGGCGTGGCCGGGCCTGCTTCCTTCACATGCTCGCCCTTGTCGTTGACCAGCGCGCGCACACGGCCCCACTGATCGCCGGCAACGACGATCTGGCCGGGACGCAGCGTGCCCTTCTGCACAAGTACCGTGGCAACGGAGCCTCGGCCGCGATCGAGCTGAGCTTCGATGACGGTCCCTTCCGCCGTGCGGTTCGGATTGGCTTTGAGGTCAAGGATTTCCGCCTGCAGCAGAATGGCTTCGAGCAGCTTGTCGAGGTTGGTGCCGTTCTTCGCGGAAACTTCCACGTCGAGCACTTCACCGCCCATGGATTCGACGAAGACTTCGTGCTGCAGCAGTTCCGTACGGACCTTCTGCGGATTGGCTTCGTGCTTGTCGATCTTGTTGATGGCCACGATGATCGGAACACCCGCAGCCTTGGCGTGGTTGATCGATTCGATCGTCTGCGGCATCACGCTGTCGTCGGCAGCAACGACGAGGATGGCAATGTCGGTCGCCTGGGCGCCGCGGGCACGCATCGCCGTGAAGGCGGCGTGGCCGGGTGTGTCGATGAAGGTGATCTTCTGACCGTTCTGCTCGACCTGATAGGCGCCGATATGCTGGGTGATGCCGCCGGCTTCGCCGGCGACCACGTTGGCATGGCGGATGGCGTCGAGCAGCGAGGTCTTGCCGTGGTCGACGTGACCCATGATGGTGACGACAGGCGGACGGGAAACCAGTTCGCCGGCTTCGTCGGCAACATTGAAAATGCCCTGTTCAACGTCGGATTCCGAAACGCGCTTGACCGTGTGGCCGAATTCGCCGGCGATGAGCTCGGCCAGGTCGGCGTCGATGATGTCGCCCGGCTTCATCATCTGACCTTCCTTCATCAGGAACTTGATGACGTCGACGGCGCGTTCGGACATGCGCTGCGACAGCTCCTGGATGGTGATGGTCTCAGGCAGCACCACTTCACGTGAGATCTTCTCGCGCGTTTCCTGCATCTGGCTGCGGCGGAACTTTTCTTGACGGCGGCGCATGGCCGAAAGCGAGCGACCACGGGCACTGCCGTCTTCGTCGACATCGGCTGTCGTTACCGTCAGCTTGCCGCGGCGGCGGTCGTCTTCCGTCTTCGGGCGCGTTGTGACCGGCTTTGCCGGCTCGGGGCGCACCACCTTGCCGCGCGCGGGGCCGCCACGCGACGGACCACGATCCTCTTCTTCTACATTGAGCGGCCGACGCCGGTTGAGCGGCGTTTCCGCGGCAGGAGCGCCGGGGCGCGCAGGCTGGGGAGCCGCATCCGGGCGTCGGGCAACAACAGGTGCCGCGGCCGGCTGCACTGCCGGCTTCGGTGCTTCCACCTTGGCTTCGACTGGTGCGGGCGCCTCGACCTTGGCCTCGGCGGCGCGGGCAGCCTCTTCGGCGGCGAGCCGGGCAGCTTCAGCCTGCTCGGCGATACGGCGCGCTTCCTCTTCCTGCTGGCGACGGGCCTCTTCTTCAGCTCGGCGGGCCGCATCGGCGGCGTCACGGGCCTGGGCTTCGGCAAGCGCACGGCGGCGCGCATCCATTTCGCCAGCCGACAGATGGTTCAAAACCACCGGTCGCGACGAACGGTCCTGCTGCGGGCGCTGCTGGTTGTTCTGGTTGGATTGCTGCGGCCGCTGCTGCTGGCCGCCCGGCTGATGAATGCGCGGAGCCGGCTGCGGCGGGCGCGGTGGCTGCGGTGTCGGTTCCGCGACGCGCGTCACGGATGCCGTCGCGGCAGCCGCCGTCGTCGGGGTGATCATCGGCTTTTCGTCTTCAGGGCGTAGCGGGCGGCGCTTGCGAGTTTCGACCACGACCGCCTTGGTGCGACCGCGGCCCATGTCCTGGCGCACGGTGCCCTGGTTCACGCCTGAGGGCTTCAGGGTGAGGGTCTTCTTACCCGAAACACTCAGCGTCTTGTCGTCTTTACTATCGGTCATTCCGTTCCCGTTCCTTCGGACAGGGTACGGAATCGTCCGTCAGCCCCTGTCGTTCAATGCATGTACCTTAATGAGGCGTCCGGTATCGACCGGTGACCGCGTCATTGTTTTCGCCGGCCAGCGCCGCCCGTTGCCCGGGACTGACCGCCGTTGCGGTACCGTTCGAGCAGGTTTGCGCGCTTCACTACACCCTCACCTGCCTGCCCTGCAAGCGCTGCGGCATGGATAAAAGCGTTCTGGCCCATCAGTTCTTCCATTTCCGCCTCCGTGAAGACACGGAATGACGGTATTTCCTTTTCAGTCTCCATGCCAAGATGCCAGGCCTTGCGTGCCTGATCGATCTTGCGAACGCCGTCGGCGGCAGCATCCATCGCATGGAACACGGCAAGTGCCGAGCCGTTGCGAACGGCGCCATCCACCTTCGACGAGCCGCTGACGAACTGGCCCGCCTTGCGCGCCATGTTCATCATCCCGGCGAGTTGTGCCGCAAGAAGGCGGTCGACGGTGGCGCCGAGATCGCTCGGTGCCGTCACCTCCGCCTTCAGGGCGCGAGAAAACAGTTTCTTCGCCACTGCCTTGTCCACCAGAGCCCGGTCGAGCTTGACCCAGCAGCCGCGTCCCGGCAGTTGCCGCTTCAGATCGGGAACCACGGTTCCGTCTGGAGCGGCGACGAAGCGGATCAGCTCGTCCGGCGATCCGCTTTCGCGTGTTACGATGCACATGCGGCCGTTCACGTCGTCACCCCCGAGATCATCGTCTTCAGGCGGTGCGTCCGGCCCCTCGGTGCTCATCATGCTTCTTGCTCGGCCTCATCCTCCGTGGCCTCTTCGGCCTCGGCGGCGAGATCGGCTTCGGTGATCCAGCCGGCGAGCAGGCGGGCCTGCACGACCATCTGCTCGGCTTCGACGCGCGATACTTCGAGCTTGGAGAACAGCCCCTCGAACTTCTTCGTTTCGCCGTTCTTGCGTTCGGTCCAGCCGACGAGATCGTCGGCGGCGCAGCCCGCGAAGTCCTCGATCGTCTTGATGCCGTCCTCGCCCAGCGCCACCATCATCTTTGCGGTCATGCCGTTGATCTGGCGCAGCTCGTCGGACACGCCGAGCGTCTTGCGCTTCTCGTCCATTTCGGCCTCCAGGCGCTCCAGATATTCGCGAGCGCGATCCTGGATTTCCTGGGCGGTCTCTTCATCGAAACCATCGATGGACGAAATTTCGTCGAGGTCGACGTAAGCCAGTTCCTCGACTGCGGCAAAGCCTTCGGAGGCCAGAACCTGGCCGACCATTTCGTCGACGTCGAGCGCATCCATGAATAGATTGGTGCGCTCGTTGAATTCCTTCTGGCGGCGCTCGGATTCTTCCGCTTCCGTCATGATGTCGATATCCCAGCCGGTCAGCTGCGAGGCGAGGCGGACGTTCTGGCCGCGGCGGCCGATGGCAAGCGACAGCTGTTCGTCCGGAACCACGACTTCGATGCGCTCGGCGTCCTCATCGAGAACGACCTTAGCGACCTCAGCCGGCTGCAGCGCGTTGACGACGAAGTTCGCCGGCTCGCTGGACCACGGAATGATGTCGATCTTTTCGCCCTGCAGTTCGCCGACGACGGCCTGGACGCGCGAACCGCGCATACCGACGCAGGCACCGACCGGATCGATCGACGAGTCGTTCGAAATGACGGCGATCTTGGCGCGGGAGCCGGGATCGCGGGCGACCGACTTCACCTGGATGATGCCGTCGTAGATTTCCGGAACTTCCATGGTGAAGAGCTTGACCATGAACTGCGGATGCGTGCGCGACAGGAAAATCTGCGGACCGCGCTGTTCGCGGCGCACGTCATAGACATAGGCGCGGACGCGGTCGCCATAGCGGAAGTTTTCGCGCGGGATCATCTCGTCGCGGCGGATGATGCCTTCGCCACGGCCGAGGTCGACGATGACGTTGCCGTATTCGACGCGCTTGACGGTGCCGTTGACGATCTCGCCGACGCGATCCTTGAATTCGTCGAACTGGCGGTCACGTTCGGCCTCGCGCACCTTCTGCACGATGACCTGCTTGGCCGACTGGGCGGCGATGCGGCCGAAATCCATCGGCGGCAGCGGATCGGCGATGAAGTCGCCGAGAGCAGCATCCGGGTTGCGGTCGCGAGCAAGTTCCAGCGGGATCTGCGTGGAATAGTCTTCGGCCTTTTCGACGACTTCGAGCAGGCGCTGCAGGCGGATTTCGCCGGTCTTCGGGTTGATGTCGGCGCGGATGTTCGACTCCGTGCCATAACGCGAACGCGCGGCCTTCTGGATCGCGTCTGCCATTGCGGCAAGCACGATCTCGCGGTCGATGACCTTTTCGCGCGCCACTGCATCTGCGATCTGCAGAAGTTCTAGCCGGTTCGCACTGACTGCCATTGTCTTAAGTCTCCGTCTGCCTGCCCAGGGGTTCCCGTCCCGTTGAGCGGTTCGTTGATCGGTTATTCTTCTTCGTCGTCCGCTTCGTTCTGGTTCGCAGCCTGAGCTTTAGCCAGCTTGTCGGCGCGCAGCGCATCGCGGATAAGATCGTCCGTCAGGATCAGCTTGGCCTCTGCCAGCGTACTGAACGGAATGGTTACCTTCGGTTCTTCGCCGTAAGCCACCTGGTCGCGCTCGATCGTAAAACCATCGGCGCTGACATCGGCGATCTTGCCGCGAAACCGCTTGCGGTTGTCCACCAGGATCGAGGTCTCGCACTTGATAAGATGACCGATCCAGCGGCTGAAATCCGACTTGCGCACCATCGGGCGGTCGATTCCGGGCGAAGACACTTCGAGATGATACGCTTTATCGATCGGATCTTCCACATCCAGCACCGGCGAAATCGCCGTCGAGACTTCTTCGCAATCTTCGACGGTCATGGTGCCGTCGTTGCGCTCGGTCATGATCTGCAATGTCAGGCCGTTCTGATTGAGGAGGCGAACGCGCACCAGCCGGAAGCCCATGCCGATGAGCACGGGCTCGATGATGGCGGCGAGGCGCTGGTCAAGGCCGGTTTCGACGATCAACCGCGGTTCGTTGGTGTTGTCTGCGTTTGTCTCTTCCGACAAGCGTTCACTCCTGCATTGTCCATGCATTTGGAGATCGAGCTAATAAAAAAGAGCGGGTCCTTGCGGCCCACTCTTCATCACACGATCAAGAATTTGATGCGGATATAAGCCCCTTCCATCAAATTGCAAGGTCTTCGCATGCAAACCCGGCTCTGCCGCTTATTTCCGGAATTCTTTAGTGCGTGCCACCAGGTCTTGCGAAGCATCATCGACGGCAATTTTGCGCCAGAGGCGGATATCTCGTCTCGGGCGGTCAGGCGGACCGAAGCGCCTCGTCCTCCTCGCGACTCCGTCTTCCTTCTTCGATAAGCCAGTCGCGTACACGCTGCGCAGGTGCGTTAAGTTCCCTTGATCGCGGCCAGACGACATAGAAGGCCATATTGGTATTCAGGACATGCCTGCCGACGGCGACCAGCGCGCCAGATCGAAGCTGTTCTTCGATAAGATGTTGCCAACCGAGCGCGACACCTTCGCCCGCCAAAACAGCCTGGATGACCAGGACATAGTCATTGATCGTCAGTCGCCGGGGCTGCGGGGCATAGCGTACCCCGGCGCTCGCAAACCATTCGGACCAGTCGCACGCAGCCCGAACGGGCTCTTCGAGATGGATCAATGGCAGCGCCAGCAGGTCTTCAGGGCGCTCCGGGCGCCGCCGCTTTTCTATGAAGCGCGGGCTTGCTACCGGAAACACAATCTCCGGTGCCAGCATCGCGGAATGATAACGCGGCCAATTTGCGGGATCGCCGCCTCGAACTGCAAGTGGAATTGGCTCCTCGTCCAGGTCGAGATCACGCACGCTTGTCTGGATGCGCAGATCGATATCCGGAAGGTCTGCCCGCAGACGCGCCAGACGCGGCAGCATCCACATGGAACCGAAGGCAGTCGAAGCTGCCAGTGTAACATTGGATTCCCGACCTTTTGTTCGAATGTCCTCCGCCGACTTCTGGATGCGTGACAAGCCTACGGTGACGTCCGCGTGGAAGCGCTCCCCGATGTCGGTCAGTTCGACATTCCGATGTTCGCGGTGGAAGAGCGGCACGCCAAGCTGATCTTCAAGCTTCCGAACGGCCAATGAGACAGCAGCCTGGCTCATGCCCAGCTCCTCGGCCGCGCGGCTAAAATTCTGATGCCGCCCGGCAGCCTCGAAGATGATGAGTGCCGAGGCAGACGGCAGTAGTCTTCGAATGTTTCCATAAGCTCAGCTTATACAGACCAAGTTTTTTCCAGCATTACAGGAGCGCAAAGTCGTCCTAGCCTTCATTAGTTATGGAGGCGAATATGACCGAGGCGATAGTCGACGAAAGGGCCGGCAAACGAGGACGCAGCGTCGTGCTGCACGTCGGGAAGGCACCACGAAGCTGCCCGGCGTTCCCTACATTATCCGCAACATTCCGACATACGACATCCTTTCCGAGGAAAACCTTCAGAAGATCGAGCGGACGGCCGAACGTATCCTCGCCGAGATCGGCATCGAGTTTCGCGATGACCCCGTGTCCGTCGACCACTGGAAGCGGGCCGGAGCCCGCGTCGAAGGCGTTCGCGTTCGGTTCGAACCCGGCATGCTGCAGGAGATCGTCGCTTCCGCGCCGAGCGAATTCACTCAGCATGCCCGCAATCCTGCCAACAATGTCCAGATCGGCGGTAAAAAGGTCGTCTTCTCGCCCGCCTACGGCTCGCCCTTCGTCATGGACCTCGACAAGGGTCGCCGCTACGGAACGATCGAAGACTTTCAGAACTTCATCAAGCTCGCCCAGGCAAGCCCTTGGCTGCATCATTCCGGCGGCACGATCTGCGAGCCGGTCGACGTGCCCGTCAACAAGCGCCATCTCGACATGGTCTACAGCCACATCAAGTATTCCGACCGCGCATTCATGGGCTCGGTGACGGCGGAGGAGCGCGCCGAAGATTCGATCGAGATGACGCGTATTCTCTTCGGTGCCGACTTCGTCGATCGAAACTGCGTTATCCTCGGCAACGTCAACGTCAATTCTCCGCTCGTGTGGGATGGGACGATGACGAAGTCGTTGCGAGCCTATGCTCGCGCCAATCAGGCTGCCGTCATCGTGCCCTTCATCCTCGGCGGCGCGATGGGCCCCGTTACCAATGCGGGAGCCATTGCCCAATCCTATGCCGAAACGCTGGCCGGCTGCGCCCTCACGCAGCTCGAACGCAAGGGCGCTCCGGTTATCTTCGGAAATTTCCTATCTTCCATGTCGCTGCGCTCGGGATCGCCCACCTTCGGTACCCCCGAACCCGCCATCGGTTCCATGGTCATTGGTCAGCTTGCCCGGCGGCTGAAACTTCCGCTGAGATGTGCGGGCAATTTCTCCAATTCGAAACTGCCTGATGGCCAAGCCATGCAGGAGGGCCTGATGTCCATGCTGTCGGCCATCCATTGCGGGGCGAACTTCATCCTGCATTCGGCCGGTTTCCTGGATGGTCTGCTCGTAATGTCCTACGAGAAGTTTGTGATGGACGCCGACCTGTGCGGGGCACTGCACTCCTACCTCGCCGGCGTTACGGTCGACGACAATACGCTCGCTTTCGACGCCTTCGAAGAGGTCGGACCCGGCAGCCATTTCCTTGGCTCGGCCCATACTATGCGGAACTACCAGACCGCATTCTGGGATTCGACGCTTTCGGACAACGAGCCCTTCGAGAAATGGAGCGAGGAAGGCGGTTCCACTGACATTGCAACCCGCGCCAACAGACAGTGGAAGACAACACTCGCCAATTATGAAGCACCGCCGTTGGACAACGCTGCCGATGAAGCCCTGTGCGATTTCATGGCAAGACGCAAAGCGTCGATGGCGGACGGCTGGTATTGAATTACGTGATCATATCGCCCGACGTCGGGGGTTACGGCTTTTGGATAAGATCCGAGCCCTTTACGCATACCTTTGACGGCGAGTAGCCGTATGTCCGCTTCGGCCCGAAGCTACCACTACTGAATTCCGCCTATTTCAGCAGGCCGAGCATCGAGCTATCGGGATAGCAGGTGGGCTTGCGGCCGCTCTTTTCCTGCCATTGGCCGATGGATCGCCGGGTCTTGTAGCCCGGCAATCCGTCGGTGCCGCCGACGTCGTATCCCTTGCGCTCCAAGGTCACCTGCATGCCGGCGACGTCGGAGCGCAGCATCTTGCCGACATCGCCCCATTGGCCCTGGAAGGCGCCGGAACCATAGGCGATGCGGTCGGCGAGATTGCCGATAAAGAGGCCGTAGAGGTCGGAATTATTGTATTCCTTGATGACGTAGAAATTCGGCGTGACGATAAATTCCGGCCCGTCGCGGCCGGCCGGCACCACATCATACCGCCGGCCTTGAGTTCGTCGGACGGAAAAGCCTTGCCGGAAATCCTGACGATCCCAGCGAGTTCCATTGCGAAATCGGCTTGACGAGATCCGGTCCTTCCTGCGCGCAGGAAACGTTTTCCGGGATCGTGACTTCGTAGCCCCAGCCGCGGCCGCGCTGCCAGCCCTTCTGCGTCAGAAAATTGGCTATGGAGGCAAGGGTATCGGGCACCGAGGTCCAGATGTTGCGATGGCCGTCGCCGTCGAAATCGACCGCATATTTCAGATAGCTGGTCGGCATGAACTGTGGTTGGCCGAGCGCGCCCGCCACGGATCCCATGAACTGGCCGGGCGTGACATCGCCATGTTCGAGAATGCCGAGTGCGGCGATAAGTTCGGTGCGAAACATATCCTTGCGGGTCGACATGAAGGCTTTGGTCGCCAGCACCTGGACCGCCGAATTCGGCAGCTTCGCCGCTCCGTAGCCGGTCTCGCGACCCCAGATGGCAAGCAGGATCGGGCCGGGCACGCCGTAAACTTTTTCGATCTTTCTCAGCGTCGGCCCGTATTGCGACGCGAAACTGCGTCCGGTCGCTGCCAGCTTCTGCAGTCGTGCCTCGTTGAAATAGGGAGCGGGAGAAGAGAATTCCGCCTGCGTCTGCGGCTGCTCTTTGGGCTTCGGAAAACCCGGCGGCGCCAGATCCGGCAGATCCCAATTCAGTGTCACGCCCGCAAAGGCGGCCTGGAAAGTCTTGTCTGAAACGCCGTCCTTCTTCGCTTCCGGCCAAAGGTCCTGTTGCACCCAGGCCTGGAACTGCGCTTCGACATCGGCCTTTGAGGCAGCAAGGGCGGGAAGGGGAAGGAGGGCGAGGAGGAGGATAAGCAAGCGCAGAATGTTCCGCGCCACCGATATGTGCACTCTCCTCATACTCCTTCTCTCCCTCAAATCGCCGTCCGTGCCCGCAACGCCGCCGTTAGCGTGCCCTCGTCCAGATAGTCGAGTTCGCCGCCGACCGGTACTCCATGGGCGAGGCGGGTGATTTTCACCTCAAGGCCGGCAAGCTGGTCGGTTATATAGTGTGCTGTGGTTTGCCCCTCGACCGTCGCATTCACGGCGATGATGATTTCGCTGACGCCGCCTTCGCTGACGCGTTCGATCAGCCCGCGGATGTTGAGATCGTCAGGTCCGACACCGTCGAGCGGTGACAGTACGCCGCCAAGCACGTGATAGGCCGCGTTCATCGCGCCGGCGCGCTCCAGCGCCCAGAGATCGGCGACATCCTCGACAACGATGATGACAGATTGATCGCGGCGGTCGTCGGTGCAAACGGTGCAAGGGTCGACGGTATCGACATTGCCGCAGCGCGAGCAGATCTTCACCTTGTCATAGGCCTCGCCCATGGCATGGGACAGAGGGCCGAGCAACTGATCCTTCTTCTTGATCAGGTGCAATGCGGCGCGCCGCGCCGAGCGTGGGCCGAGGCCCGGCACCTTCGCCAGAAGCTGGATGAGTTTTTCAATTTCGGGACCGGTAACTCGCTTTGCCATGGGAGGCTTTTAGCTCATATGCTTGAGGAACGAAATCGCGGAAGGGATGATCGCCCCATGAAAATTCTGGCCGTCTGCATCGGCGACGCCGAAATATTGCCCGGCAAGAGCTACAGGACCGGCATCAACAAGCACGCGGTCGGCGGTACGGTCATGATCGACACCGAGGGCATCATCGGCGACGCCGTCTGCAATGGCGAACATCACGGTGGACGCGACCAAGCCGTTTATGTGGAAGGTTCGCTGACGCTGGATTGGTGGTCTAATGAACTGGGCCGCAGGCTGGAGCCCGGCACATTCGGCGAAAATATCGTTATCGAAGGGCTCGACAACCGTGAGGTCGCCGTCGGCGACAGATTCATAGCAGACGATTTAGTCCTCGAAGTGACCTCGGCCCGCATCCCCTGCTCGACGTTTTCCGCGAAGATGGGCGATCCGAAATTCGTCAAGCGTTATACGCAAGCAGGCCGGCCGGGCATCTATTGCCGTGTCATCCAAAACGGAACCGCCACCGCCGGAACGCCGGTGACCTACCTTCCCTATGCCGGCGCCAGGGTCACCATGCCGGAATTGATGGCGACTTTCGGCAGACGTTTGTCGCCTGAGGACCGGGCGCGCTATCTCTCCGCGCCTATTCACTACAAACTCAGAGCGCTTCTCGACGAGGAGTTCGTCGACCCTTGAGTTTATCGCATGGCGATGGCGACGGCCGCGCCTGCCATGGTACCGGCGCTGGCGCGGTTGGCCATCCGCACGGCGCGGCGGCTTTTCAAGAAACCGCGCGCCTTGGCGGCGAAAAAGGCCCAGCTCAGATCGATCACCGCCAGCACGACGAACATCGTCGCCACCAGCTCGACCCAGCCGACCAGTGTGACGGCATGGATATCGATGATTGACGGCAGCAGCGCCACATAGAACATCATGATCTTCGGATTGCCCATCGTGACGGTCAGGCCCGCGAAGAAGAGGCGGAGCGGCGATTGCGCATCCGGCAACTTTTCCTCCGTCGTATCGGCCGCGGCGAACCACATTTTCCAGGCGAGATAAAGCAGATAGGCGACACCCAGCCATTTGATGGCGACGAACGCCCAATGGAAGGTTTCGGCAATGGCCGCCAGTCCCGCGACCGCGCAGGTCAGCCAGATCGCTTCGCCGATCCACATGGCGGCCAGGAACGGCAACACGTCGTGCGCGCCCTTGGTCAGTACGCGCGCGACCAGCGCAGCAACGCTCGGCCCGGGCGAACCGGCAGCCACGAACAGCGCACCGGCAAAAACAAGCAATGTCGTTAGGCTCATGACGTTCTCTTAGATGTCAGGATGGTCTGGGCGAAAACGTTGCCCAATGTGTTTCCACATAGCATCCCATGGCACATTTTCCAATCAGGCCGCATTCCATCAGGCAAGAGTAGCGTGGAAGGATTCGAATAACGCGCGTCCTTCCGGCCAATCGCCGATTCCGGAATTCGCATTGATATGGCCAAATGGGCCGACATCAATCAACTTGCTGCCCCAGACCGCGGCGCTTTCCTTCGCATAGTCGAGCGAGCCGAAGGGATCATCGGTGCTGGCAACGAGGAGCGACGGAAACGGCAGTCGCCGGCGCGGCGGATTGGCGAAGCTCGGGGCCTCGGCCAAATAGATATCGCCTGTGGGATCGGGCGCCGAGACGAGGAAGCCACCGCGGATTCTTGTCGGCGTCAACGCCGCCCAATGCGCGACCAACTGGCAGGCGAGGCTATGGACGACGAGGACCGGCGGCGTCTTGGAGCGGCCGATCTCCCGGCTGAGCGCGGCGATCCAATCCGCTAATTCCGGCCTGTCCCAGCTCGCCGGCTGAAAGCGGCGCATCTCGGGATTCTGCCGTTCCCACAGGGTTTGCCAATGACCTTCCCCCGAGCCGCCAAGGCCGGGCAGGACGATGATATCGCGCATGTCTTTCCCTTCGTGCTGTGTTGACGGAGGGAGATTGGCACGCTGCATCGCAGGTTGACATCGCAATCCATCGGATAAAACTTGCGTCGGCCGATGAATTCAAGGTGCGAGAATGGAAAGCTTTGAGAAGGACCTGGACCCGACGGATCTGTCGATGATCGAGATCCTGCAGGAGAATGGGCGGATCTCCGTCTCTGAACTTGGTCGCCGGGTAGGGCTTTCGCAGCCTGCCGCGTCCGAACGTCTCAAGCGGCTTGAGGAGCGCGGCATCATCGCCGGCTACCGAGCCGTCATTGATCCCACCGCGGTCGGCCTGGGCATGATGGCCATCGTCCGGCTGCGGACGACCCATGAGCATATACGCCCCTGCCTTAAACAATTTTCGGAAATGCCGCAGATCATCGAGGTCCTGCGGTTGACCGGCGAGGATTGCTTCCTGCTCAAGGTCCTGGTGCCGACACCATCAGACCTTGAAACCATCGTCGATTCCATCGCCCGCCATGGCGCGGTGACCACATCGCTGGTGTTGCGGAACCAGCCGGCGAAACCGATCGGCCGCGAGCTCATCCGCAAGACGATGGTGCGTTGACCGCCCGCTTGTGGAAGCGCTTCTCAAAAAGGCAGCTTGAAGCCCGGCGGGATCGGCAGGCCGGCGGTCAGTTCCCGGGTCTTTTCGGCGGCCAATGCCTCGGCCTTTTCCTGCGCGTCCTTGTTTGCAGCGACGATCAGGTCCTCGAGAATTTCGACGTCATCTTCCTTGAAGAGCGACGGATCGATCTTGATGGCTAGCATCTGGCTCTTGCCGTTCACAGTGACGGAGACGAGGCCGCCGCCGGCTTTGCCTTCGGCCCGGATGTCGGCGATTTCCGCCTGCATCTTTTCCATCTTGGCCTGCATTTCTTTCACTTTGCCCATCATGCCCATGATGTCGCGCATCGTCGTTCGTCCTTCTTCTCGTCTCTTTGTCTTGCTGGATATAATCTACTTCGAAAACCGCTTGCGTCTTTTACCATGCGGCCTGTCGATCGGTATCATATCCCTAGAATTCGATATCATCGCCCGGCAGGATGTCGCCATCATCGGATTCGGCGGTGGCCGGGGCGGCAGTTTGTTCCTCTTCTTCCGCATCCGGCGCTCGCACGCGAACGTCGATGATCTTGGCGCCCGGAAATTGCGATAGGATTGCCGCCACATCCGGGTCTTGGCGGGCATCGGCGACCCGCTGCTGCTGCGCGTTTGCTTCCGCCTCCACGAGCGTCGGCTCGCCTTCGTCGCGGCTGAGGCTGACGATCCAATGGATACCGGTCCATTCCTTCAGTTTGACGGCGAGTTCGTTCAACAGCGTTCCCGGCGCACCTGGCGTCAGGTTGACGTCGAGCCGGCCGGGCTCCAGCCGCACCGGGCGAACGAAACTGCGCACCAGCGCCTTCAGTTTCGGATCGCGCTTCTGGCCGGCGAGTTCCGCGATATCCGCCATCGAATTGACGGGAACCAGCGGCTTCGGCGCTTCGGCGGGTTTTGGTTCGATGCGGCCGACCGCGGGGGTGGTTTGCGGCTGCGTATTCGGAACCGACCGCAGCATGGCGACCGGCGCCGGCGGCGTGGGTGCGGGCCGCGATGGTGCCGTTTCGACTGCGCGGGCCATCACGCTGCCCTGATAGGAGACCGGCGTTCCGACGCCGTTGCCGGCTGACGGGGCGAGCGACGGACGCATGCCGCCATTTCCGTCTGAAAACTCGGCAAGCCGCCGCGCCGCATCCTCCGGCGCCGGCAGATGGGCGGCGTGGGCCAGACGGATCAGTACCATCTCGGCGGCGCCGGCCGTGCGGGCAGCGCTTTCAGTCTCCGGAATGCCCTTCAGGAGCATCTGCCAGAAGCGCGACAGCGTGGTAACCGCCACGCCCTGCGCGAATTCGGCCGCCTTGGTGCGCTCGACCTCGCTCAGCGACGGATCGTTGGCGGCATCCGGCACATATTTCAGGCGGGTGACGAGATGGGTGAAATCGGCGAGGTCGGTCAGCACGACGACGGGGTTGGCGCCGGCTTCGTACTGGCTGTTGAATTCCGCCAGCGCGGCGGCGACGTCGCCCTTGATGATATGGTGAAAGAGATCGACGATACGGGCGCGGTCGGCGAGCCCCAGCATCGAGCGGACGGCTTCCGCCGCAACCACACCGCTGCCGTGGGCGATGGCCTGGTCGAGCAGCGACAGCCCATCGCGAGCCGAACCTTCGGCGGCACGGGCGATCATGGCAAGCGCTTCCGGCTCCGCCTCGATGCCTTCCTTGGCGGCGATGGTGGTGAACAGGCCGACGAGATCGGAGGCGCTGATGCGACGCAGGTCGAAGCGCTGGCAGCGCGACAGTACCGTGATCGGCACCTTCCGGATTTCAGTGGTGGCGAAGATGAACTTCACATGCTCCGGTGGCTCTTCCAGCGTCTTCAGCAGCCCGTTGAAAGCGGCCGTCGACAGCATGTGCACTTCGTCGATGATGTAGACCTTGTAGCGCGCCGAAACCGGGCGATAGCGCACCTGCTCGATGATCTCGCGGATATCGTCGATGCCGGTATGTGAGGCGGCGTCCATCTCGATGACGTCGACATGCCGGCCTTCCATGATCGCCTGGCAATGTTCGCCGGGTTCACGCAGGTCGATGGTCGCGCGGTCGACCTCGGCGGTCTTGTAGTTGAGTGCGCGCGCCAGGATACGGGCCGTCGTCGTCTTACCGACGCCGCGCACGCCGGTCAGCATGTAGGCCTGGGCAATGCGGCCGGTCTCGAACGCATTGGTCAGCGTCCGGACCATCGGCTCCTGGCCGACCATCAGGTCGGTGAAATCCTTAGGCCGGTATTTGCGGGCCAGCACCCGGTAACCGGTGCCGGTCGAAGCGGCATCTTTTGCTTGTCGCTCGGTGTCGCTCATCGCCCTGCTTATTGCCCGCAGAAAGCCGGGCCTTGCTTTCGGAAAGGGTGGGAGGCTGGCACGATGACCCGTGCCGGGCTCGTTAGGGCTGCTTCCTTCCGGACCTGACCCGGTTGGCGAGTGGCTCGTCCACCACCAACCTCCCGGATGCACATATCGGCAATATCGGCATCAAAAGCAAGCCAAGGTCAAAAAAAACTGCTAAACATTTGATAAAACACTGGAGGACACCTCATTGCAGGATTTTGCGCTCGACGATCGTCTGGCGAATGACAGCGTTTCCGTCACGATTATCGGCCTTTGCGACGTGCGACTGATGAAGGATCGCCGCTGGCCGTGGCTGTTGCTGGTGCCCCGTCGGCCCGGCATATCGGAAATATTCGAGCTGACGCCGCTCGACCAGGTTCTGCTGAACTTCGAGACCATCAAGGTCGGCGCCGCCTTGAAGACGGTGACGGGAGCGACAAAAATCAACATTGGGGCTCTTGGAAATATCGTCCGTCAGCTTCATGTTCATGTCATTGCGCGGTTCGAAGGGGACACGAACTGGCCCGGCCCGATCTGGGGCTACGGCAAGGCGGAACCCTATGCGGACGAAGACATGAACAGCTTCATAGCCAAGTTGCGGGATACGCTTTCACAATGAACCATTCCATCTTCTCTTCGGATGCTCCTCACCCGGAAGCCAGCAGCCTCACCGCCTTTGCCGAAAACCAGCTTGATCGGGATGCAGAGCACCGCGACGAGGAATCGATCAAGCATGCGCTCGCCAAGGAAGGCACGCATATCCTGGCTTTTGCCAAGGACAAGCTGGTCTTGAAACATGACGGCCAGGTGCTCGACCCACTGTTTGCGCGCTACGAGTTGCAGGAGCTCGATCCGGACTGGGAGGCGGCGGTGCTGCTCGGCTATCGCAGGACCGGCGAGCCGCGGCTGGCTGTTCCGGTGCGCATCAATGCCGACGATCTCGCCAGCCACTATAAGCCTTCCGACATGCGCTCGCTCTGGCGCGATCTCCTGCTCGAAGGCGAAATCCTCGGCGAAGCGGCGCAAGGCATGAGCCTTATCCGCTGGAACAACGACAACCGCTTCTGCGGCCGGTGCGGCTCGGTCATGGAACTCCGCATCGGCGGCTATAAGCGGGTCTGCACCGCCTGCGAACACGTGATTTTCCCGCGCACCGATCCGGTCGTCATTATGCTGACGATCGACGAGGAGAAAAATCTCTGCCTGCTCGGCCGCAGCCATCATTTCGCACCGGGCATGTATTCCTGCCTTGCCGGCTTCGTCGAACCTGGCGAAACCATCGAGAATGCCGTGCGCCGCGAAACGCATGAGGAGTCCGGCATCCACATCGGCCGCGTGCGCTATCATGCTTCGCAGCCCTGGCCGATGCCGCATTCCCTGATGATCGGCTGCTATGCCGAGGCGAAGTCGAGGGAGATCCATATGGATACTGCCGAACTCGATGATTGCCGCTGGTTTACCCCGGAAGAGACGCTCGCCATGCTCGATCATGTCTCGGCTTCCGGCAACACTTCTCCACCCAAGGGCGCCATCGCCCATCGCCTGATGCGCGACTGGGTGGAATGGGAGCGATAGGCGCTTGTCATGGCGCGCTCGGAACGGCTGCTGACCCTGCTGCAGACGCTGAGGCGCTACCGTCGCCCAGTCAGTGGCGCGACCCTCGCTGAAGAGACTGGCGTCAGTCTGCGCACTCTCTACCGCGATATTGCCAGCCTACAGACGCAGGGCGCCATGATCGAAGGCGAGCCCGGCATCGGCTATGTTCTGAAGCCCGGCTTCATGCTGCCGCCGATGATGTTTTCGCAGGACGAGATCGAGGCGCTGGTGCTGGGGTCGAGATGGGTCGCCCGCGCAACCGATTCGCGACTGGCAGCAGCCGGAGCCGACGCTCTTGCCAAGATCGCTGCCGTGCTGCCGGCCGAAATGCGCGAGGCGGTCGATCAAGCGGCGGTGGTCGTCGCCACGCGCCGCATAATGGAGGATAAGGCCGATCTTTCCCTCATGCGCAAGGCGATCCGTGCGGAGCGCATGGTGCAATTGACCTATGGCGACGTCAACGGCGCCATTTCGACCAGGCGTATCTGGCCTTTCGCGCTCGGTTATTTCGACAATGCACGCATCATCATGGCCTGGTGCGAGCTGCGCCAGGATTTTCGCCATTTCCGCGCCGACCGAATCATCGATTTCGCGGTGCTGGAGGCACGCTACCCACGCCGCCGTATCGCGCTCGCAAGGGAATGGCACGCCCAGCAGGGCATGGCCAACGATTGATCTCCAGATACAAGGCTACTGCCAGAAACTGTCAGTAGGTAAGACTATGATGGCCACCATCCCAAGCAGGAAGGAGGACCGATCATGGCAAGCCACGCTTTCATCGTCACGGAACAAACGCCTCGCGGCGTCGAAGAGGCGCGTAAAGGCAAGGATCTTTCCATGCCGATATGGCCAGTCCGCTTCATGTGGGCTGCGCTTGGCTATTTCGCCCGTAGCCGGAATCGCCTCGATATCGAGGGTGCACCGGATTCCATGAAGCGCGATCTGGGCTTTCTCGATGGCTGTGCCCCGTATCGTGAGGAAGAGCGGATGCGCTAAAGACGCGTCTCCGTAAACATCCGACCATCCGCTGACAAATTCACCACCGGCAGGCTTTGCCTCGCCTGCCGGACCGCATCCTCATGCCCTCATATCCCCCGAAACAAAAGGAATATGCAAATGACAAGTCCGAACCTCATCATCTTCTACGTCAAGGATCCGGCCGAAAGTGTGCCTTTCTATCGCGACCTGCTCGGCCGTGAACCAGCTGTCGCTGCGCCGAATTTCGTTGCCTTCCCGCTCGACAATGGTTTCACTCTTGGCCTGTGGCGCCGCAGCAGCGTCGAGCCGCAACCTTCCGCCATCGGCAGCCGTGGTGAACTCGCCTTCATGGTCGATGGCGAAGGCGCGGTCGCGGAGCATTACAAGGACTGGAAAGCCCGCGGCCTGCCGATCGCGCAGGAATTGACGACGATGGATTTCGGTCCGACCTTCGTCGTGCTCGATCCGGACGGTCATCGGCTCAGAGTTTGTGAGCCGGATAAATAATCTGCGGCCTAGCCAACCGCCCTCGTGGTTCGAGGCTGCAGCCCGATGGGCTTTCGCACCTCACCATGAGGGCTAATCTTTTGTGCCGAACCGCATAGCTTACTCCGCCTCATCCTGAGGTGCGGAGCTCGAAAAGCGAAGCCTCGAAGGACGAGGTGGCCTCCGAGACGGCCAGACTCAGAGCTGCCCGCGCATCGGATGCCCTTTGTAGACACCCAGAATGCGGACCTTCTCGGAAAAGAACCGCAATTCCTCAAGAGCCCGGCGCACATGCGGATCGGAGGGGTGGCCCTCGATATCTGCATAGAACTGCGTCGCTACAAAACGGCCGCCGAGCTGATAGCTTTCGAGCTTCGTCATGTTGATGCCGTTGGTCGCGAAACCGCCAAGCGCCTTGTAGAGCGAGGCCGGAATGTTGCGGACGTTGAAGACGAAGGTGGTGACGATTTTTTCCTCTGGCGAGCCGCGCTGCGCCCAGTCTTCGTCGCGCGATAGCACGACGAAGCGCGTCATGTTGTTTTCGGTGTCCTCGACGTTCTCGGCGATGATTTCCAGCCCGTAGAGGTCGGCTGCCAGCCGCGGCGCCAGCGCCGCCATGCTGCGGTCGCCGGTTTCCTTGACCAGCTTGGCAGCGCCTGCCGTATCGCCGGCGATGATCGGCTTCCAGCCGTGGGCGCGCACGATGTTGCGGCATTGCCCCAGCGCATGGATGTGGCTGTGCACCGTGTGAATCTCTTCCTTCTCCACACCGGGCAGCACCATTAACTGGAAGCGGATCGGCATGAAATACTCGCCGACGATATGCAGGCGCGATTCCGGCAGCAGGTGATGGATGTCGGCGACACGCCCCGCGATCGTGTTTTCGATCGGGATCATGCCGAGATCGGCCTCGCCATTGTCGATCGCGGAAAAGGCATCCTCAAAGGTCTGGCAAGGCAGCGGCTCCATCGTCGGGAACATATCGCGGCAGGCCATATCGGAATTGGCGCCATAGTCGCCCTGAAAAGAGATTTTGTTGGTCTTGGTGATCATTGGGACTGGCCTTTGGGGGAAATTCCGTCAGAGAGAGGCGCCGGAAAGGATGCGGCGGGCCTTTTCGAGGTCGGCGGGAGTATCGACACCGAGCGGTATCGTGTCAACGATCTCCACATCGATGCGCATGCACGCTTCGAGCGCCCGCAACTGCTCAAGTGATTCGCGCTTTTCCAGCGGCGAAGGACCGAGACTGACGAATTTTTCCAGCGCCGCGCGGCGATAGGTGTAAAGGCCGATGTGATGATAAAGCGGCCCCGCGCCGTAAGGCGCCGTAGCGCGGGTGAAATAAAGCGCGCGCAGGCGGCTGTCCGAAAGAGCGGAGCCAACCACCTTGACGACGCTTGGCTTGGTCTTCTCTTCCTCATCGGTGATTTCGACGGCAAGTGTCGCAATGTCGACGGCAGGGTTTTCGAGCGGGCGCAACGACGCGCGAATGGTCTCGGGATCGATGGTCGGCAGATCGCCCTGGACATTGATGACGATCTCGGCGTGACCGTCGGGATCGACGGCTTTCAGCGCCTCGTAGATGCGGTCGGAGCCGGATTGATGGTCCTGGCTGGTCATGACGACTTCGAACCCGGCTTTGGCGACGGCAGTAAAAGTATCATCGTGGTCGACGGCAACAACGATGCGACCGATCGCCGCCTCGCGTGCGCGTTTGGCAACCTGTACGATCATCGGCAGACCGCAGATATCGGCGAGCGGTTTGCCTGGAAGGCGGGTGGAGGCCATCCGGGCAGGAATGAGCACCAGCGCCTTGTCTAAGTTTGGATCAGTCATTGTTGGGCCTTCTATTCCCGCCGGATAAGTGTCAAAAAGTCTCACGGTGGAGACTGTTTACAGAGTTGCAAGAAACAGCCAAAAGACATAGGTTTCGCGCGAATTCAAGATGGGCCGGCAGCCGCTGCCGGAGGCGAGGGGAGCATAGCAGATGAATTCATCCTACGTGAACATGGGTGTCGGGGCACTTCTGGCCACACTTTTTGTGCTGAAGTCCGTGTCGCTCGCGTCGGGATTTATTTTCCATTCAGAGGCGCCGGAAAAGCCGGGCTTCGCAATTGTCGCCGCTGAAGATACCTCTGCCGGAGCCGGCGGTAAGGCAGCCGCCGCCAAACAGGAAACGCCGATCGCGCAATTGCTGCAAAAGGCCGACGCCAAGGCCGGCGAATCGATCTTCAAGAAGTGTCAGGCCTGTCATGACGGCACCAAGGGCGGGCCGAACAAGGTTGGTCCGAACCTCTTTGGTGTTGTCGATCGTCCGATCGCCTCGCATGAAGGTTTTGGCTATTCGTCCGCCATGAAGGATTTTTCCAAGGGCAGCAGCGAGAAGTGGACCTACGATCATCTCTACCATTTCCTCGAAGCTCCGAAGAAATTCATTGCTGGGACGGCGATGGGCTTTGCCGGCCTGCCGAAAGAAGAAGATCGTGCCAATGTCATCGCCTATCTGCGCACGCTGGCCGACACGCCTGAGCCGCTGCCCGACGTGAACGCTCCGGCAGCAACGAACTAAGCAGCTTCAAGCGTATAAATGCAAAAGCCCGGTCGCCTCGGCCGGGCTTTTTCGTGCCGGTAAGCCACTCAAACAACGTGCTTGCGCGTCCGCATCTTCTGATCGAGGTCGAAGACTTTGAGCCCATCCTCAACGCTCGGCGGCATGCGCCAATCTTCTGAGATCAGCGCTTTGCGGCAGTCACGCAGGCCCGCCTGCCAATGCTCGTGCATCGATAATGCTGAAAATTCGTAGTCCTTCGAATGGGAGCGGAACTGCTTGTTGCGGTAGATCAGGTGAATGATCGTGACGCCGTAGTCGGAGCAGTTTTCCTTCAGCTTCTGGATTGCCGGGTCGGCCTTTGCCTCCTCGGGCAGGCGCGCGTAGAGTTCCGAGATGGTGCGGCGAAGCTGGTGCCGTTCGAGAAAAAGATCGGTATTGAGTCGGGTGCGGCTGGAATAGGTAATGTCCTTGCGCCGCTCCTCCACCTCTTCGAGGTCCTGCGGCAGCGGGCCGGTAGCGCTGAAGAGGTCGACCTGGAAGACGACGGTGTCGATACCGGCGCCGTTCCTCAGCACATAAGTCAGTGGTGTGTTCGAGACCAGGCCGCCGTCCCAGTAGTATTCGTTGCCGATCTTGATCGCCGGAAAGCCGGGCGGCAGCGCACCGCTTGCCATGACGTGCTCCGGCTTGATCTTGATATCCTTGTTGTCGAAGAAGGCGAAATTGCCGGTTCGGACATTGACGGCGCCGAGGCTCAGCCGCACCGGGCCGTGGTTGATGCGGTCGAAATCGACATGATCGAGCAGGGTCTGGCGCAGTTGCTCTGTGTCGTAGATGCTGGTCGCGCCCGCCGAACCCCGCGCCTGAAACCAGGAAGGGATCTGCCACGGAGAAAAGAAGCCGGGCACGCCGAAGGTCGACACCCACCAACTGCTGACCGTGCGATAGAAATGGCTGGTCTGGCGCTGCCGCTCCAACAGGAGGTCGACCGGCAACTGCACGCTGACCTTGTTCCAGAAGGAACGCAGTTTCTCCAGCCGCTGGCCCGGCACGTTGCCCGCCATGATCGAGGCATTGATCGCGCCGATCGAAATGCCGGCGATCCAATCCGGCTCGATGTTGACTTCCCTCAGCGCTTCGAAAGCGCCCGCCTGATAGGAGCCGAGAGCGCCGCCGCCCTGCAGGACGAAGACCTTTTGCGCATAGGCCGAAGCGGGATTGGTGGTGACTGCTGGAGCTGCAATATTCATGGTTCCATCCTTTGCTGCGCTCCACCCTTAAGGGCGGGACTGCGCGAATATATGACCATTTTCCTGCCTGCTTCTCCGAAAGCGGAGATATATCGTCGCGGTGCCCGGGCAAAACTGCTTGAGCCTGCTTCAGCCGAGCATATAGGCCCAAAGTGACACTGTGAGTGCACCGAGCGCTGTCGTCAGCGTAATCGTCGATGCCGCGAGACTGTGACCGACGCCGAAGCGATTGGCAATGAGCCAGGCGTTCACACCAGTTGGAACCGAAGAGGTGAGCACGAGCGCCTTTCGCCATTCCGGGCTGAGGCCCAAAAGATAGCCGGCCACAAGCACGCAGGCCGGCAGCAACAGAAGCTTGAAGGCCGACGTCACGCTGGCGATGCCGAGATTGCCGGAAAGTCCATATTGCCGCAGCGCCATGCCGAGTGAAATCAACGCAGCCGGACCTGCGATATTGGCGATGTCGTCAACCACCGTGCTGAGGGTCGTCGGCAAGGAAATGCCGGTGATGTGCGCGACAAGGCCGGCGAAAAGCCCGACGACCAGTGGATTGCGGACCAGGTTTCTGCCGACCTGCTGCAAGACTTCCCCTATGCTGCGCCCGGAACCGCCGTTCTGCTTGCGCTCGGCCCGCTCCATCAGCATCGTGCCGGCGATCATCATGACCGGCAGATGCACGGCAAGCAGGATCGACATCGCCACGATGCCGTCGGGACCGACAGCGCGGCCCACCAGCGGCAGGCCGATGAAAATATTGTTGGCGAAGGCAGACGAGACACCGGCGAGTACACCGATTCGCGCGTCTCGCCCGAACAGCCGTGTCGCCGCCAGATGGCCGGCTGTCCAGGCGACGGTGACGCCGGCAAAATAGGCGATCCACAGCCGGAACGGCGAGGCTCCATGAAAATCCGCTTCAGCAATGGTTTGGAACAACAGGAGCGGCACCGCGATCTTGAAGACGAACTCGCTCATCGCCTCGCCGACGCTGGCTGACAATATGCCGGCGCGCACGATCGCCCAGCCGATGAGGATCAGCACGAAAATTGGCAGGACATCGGAAAGGATTTCGGACATGCCGGGTGAGGGAGCTGCAAAATGGCGGGATATTGAGACGTGATCCCAAACTTGTAGCAGCTTGCCGCAACGTGAGAAGCCGAAAAGCAGTCGGAAACAAAAAAAGCGGGCCACGCCCGCTTTTCCGCACCCGGCGCCGCCAGGATCCTCCCGGTCCACAAGCCGCCAGTTCATCCGTGGTCGGCGCGCGTACCGGTGAGGCGGAAGGTATCATACCTTCCCAGAGCTGGCGGTGAATGCCTTGTCCGCATCCCATGCCAGTTCACTTGATAAGTGTTTACAGATGGGAAGTGACAGCCAAATGACTGGTTGAGATTTAGTTACCTTATGAGACACCGATTTTCCTTCCAAACTTCGGAAAAACCGCTAATACCGGATACCGGCTATCACCAATACCGGGACCCCCTTTTTGATGACTCGTTTCGATGTACTGACCGTTGGCAATGCTATCGTCGACATTATCTCCCGCTGCAATGATCAATTCCTGATCGATAACAAGATCACCAAGGCCGCGATGAATCTCATCGACGCCGAGCGGGCCGAGTTGCTCTATTCGCGCATGGGTCCGGCGCTCGAAGCCTCCGGCGGCAGTGCCGGCAATACCGCGGCAGGTGTTGCGAATTTCGGCGGCAGGTCGGCCTATTTCGGCAAGGTCGCGGAAGACCAGTTGGGGGAAATCTTCGCTCACGACATCCGCGCCCAGGGCGTCCACTATGAAACCAAGCCGAAGGGCACATTCCCGCCGACCGCCCGTTCCATGATCTTCGTTACCGAGGACGGCGAGCGTTCGATGAACACCTATCTCGGTGCCTGCGTTGAGCTTGGTCCGGAAGACGTCGAAGCCGATATCGTTGCCGACGCCAAGGTCACCTATTTCGAAGGTTATCTCTGGGACCCGCCGCGTGCCAAGGAAGCGATTCGCGAATGCGCCCGCATTTCCCACGCCAATGGCCGGGAAATGTCGATGACGCTGTCCGACAGCTTTTGCGTCGGCCGTTATCGCGACGAATTCCTCGATCTCATGCGCTCTGGCACCGTCGATATCGTCTTTGCCAATCGCGACGAGGCATTGTCCCTCTATGAGACCGATGATTTCGAGAAGGCGTTGAAGCTGATTGCAGCCGATTGCAAGATCGCCGCCGTGACCACTGGCAAGGATGGCGCCGTGATCGTGCGCGGCAACGAACGCTATGTCGTCGACGCCCATCCGATCGAGGAGCGCGTCGATACCACCGGTGCCGGCGATCTTTTTGCCGCCGGCTTCCTGTTCGGCTATACGCAGGGTCGCACCCTTGAAGACTGCGGCAAGCTCGGCAATCTCGCTGCGGCTATTGTCATCGAGCAGATCGGACCGCGGCCGATGCGGTCGCTGTCGGAAGCCGCGAAGGAATTTGGGCTTCTTTAAGCCCACCTGCTGGCTGATACTGGTGTAGAAAGCCGTTCGCAGCAGACCGTTGCGAGCGGCTTATCAAAGGCGGCTAAGGAGATCTATGGTTCCGGCCCCATGGAGAATGAGTATTCCAAGGCCCACGAGGACGAACGGCACCACCAGATGTCCGAAACGTCTGATCGGTGCGCCTATCGTACGGTGATTGACCAGGAAGTGTGCTGCACCGAGCGATAAAGCTGTCAACAGGGCGAACACGACGCCGAAGATGGCAATCTGATCGATCGTTCGCGTGGCGAATAATGGCGTGTAGATGCTGATGTTATCGCCGCCATTCGCAATCGTCACCGCAGCGACGGCTGCGATATTGCCGTGCCCGGCTGACGCCTTTTCATGATCTTCAAGATCATCATCGGCTTCACAGCCCTTCAGCAATGTCCATAGCTTCTTCAGGCCGAGAAAGATCGGCGCCAGGCCAAGAAGACCCATGTAGGCAGCGGGAATGATGAGAGAGATCAAAGAGGCCAGGACGCTCGCGCCGTAAAGAGCCGTAACGCCCAGATACTGGCCGATGACAACCTCTCCGGCGCGGAATTTGGGATCCGCGAAAAATCCGAGCAGGACAAAGAGGTCATCCACGTTCGTCGATACGAACAGGACGATGGCGACGCCGAGGATTCCGAAGAAATATTCCAAGATCACCGCTTCCCGCTTTTGATGCTCGGATGCATCGTCGCGTCGCAAAAGTCACGCGGTCGCGGCTACCATAGAATTTTGAGACTGTCTTTTTTATTTGAAAGCTTCACCGGGGTAAGCGCCCCAGATTTCGGATTGCGCCACCCAGCCCTCTGTACCGTCGGCGGTCGCCAGGCACCAGTCGCCGGTGCATTCGCGGATGTTCATCATCACGCCTGGCTGGAGCTTGGCGATGACGGTGCTCGACGGCTGCGCGTCGCGGCGCATGTTGACGAAGACCGCTTTGCCTTTGCCCTTCATCCACGGCGCGGCGATGGCCGAGCGCTGGCCGGAGAGCAACGACTGGTTGACCCAGCCCTCTGTGCCGTCGGCATCACGTACGCGGCGCCAATTGTCGTATTCCTGGATGATCTCGACCGGCAATCCCTGCTTGAGATAGAGCCATGACACCGCGTAGTCGGCGCTCGGGCCGACGCGCAGGTTGACGCGCTTCGACTTCAGGGTCACGAATCGCGGCAGCGGCAACCCGCTCGGGCCCTTGGCGGCCTGGGCCGCGGCAAGATTGGCGGTGGCGCCGGCCATCATCAGGCCGATCGCCAAAACAGCGCAGGACTTCAGTACTTTGCCACGCATAGGGATTTCCGTTCGCTCATCATGACCAAGGCGGCCTAACGTTCCGGTTTATCGGCAAATCCCTGCGCCGCGCCCACGAGTTTTATTTGTCTTCGCCTGCGGGTCTGGTAGAAATGCTCGGAACGGGAAAATTATCCTGCTTCTTGGTTAAGAACATCTGAACAAGGCATCGCCGGTCGCCATGACGACGAAGAAAAAACCGAAGGTCTATATCACGCGTAAACTGCCGGATGCAGTGGAGACGCGGATGCGCGAACTCTTCGATGCCGAACTCAACATTGACGATACGCCGCGCACGCATGCCGAGCTTGTCGAAGCCATCCGGTCCGCCGACGTGCTGGTGCCGACCGTCACTGATCGCATCGATGCGGCGTTGATCGAGGAAGCCGGGCCGCAGATGAAGCTGATTGCCAGCTTTTCGAACGGGACGGACCATATCGACGTCGAAGCCGCCGCCCGCCGGGGCATTACCGTCACCAACACGCCGAACGTTCTGACCGAGGACACGGCCGACATGACCATGGCGCTGATTCTCGCGGTGCCTCGCCGTCTCGCCGAAGGTGCGCGGGTGCTGACGGACAAGCCCGGCGAATGGGCCGGCTGGTCGCCCACCTGGATGCTCGGCCGCCGCATTCACGGCAAGCGTATCGGCATCGTCGGGATGGGTCGCATCGGCACCGCCGTCGCCCGCCGCGCCAAGGCTTTTGGCCTGTCCATCCACTATCACAATCGCAAGCGCGTCAGCATGACGACTGAAGACGAGCTGGAGGCGACCTATTGGGACAGCCTCGATCAGATGCTTGCCCGGGTCGACATCGTCTCGGTCAACTGCCCGTCAACGCCGGCGACCTTTCATCTGATCTCGGCGCGCCGGCTCGCTCTGCTGCAGCCGACCAGCTACATCGTCAACACGGCGCGTGGTGACGTCATCGACGAGACGGCGCTGATCAAGATTTTGCGCGAAGGCAAGATCGCCGGCGCCGGCCTAGACGTCTTCGAGAACGAACCGGCCGTCAACCCGAAGCTGGTGAAACTTGCCAACGAGGGCAAGGTTGTGCTGCTGCCGCATATGAGCTCGGCTACCCTCGAAAGCCGCATCGATATGGGTGACAAGGTCATCATCAATATCCGCGCATTCATCGACGGCCACAGGCCGCCGAACCGGGTTCTGCCGTTTCGCTGAGCCAAAGCATGTCGCGCAAAAGTGTACAGCGGTTTTGCGATAACGACATGCGCAAACGAAGAGCCTAAAGCGCGGAGCGAATCCCAGAGATCGCGATGCGCTTTACGTCAGTAACTTGCGCATTTCGATCGACGTCGTGCGATCGAAGCCGGCATGGCTGTTCTCGGCGGTTTTCAGGAAACCCCAGCTTGCGAAGGTCGCGTGATTGCCGGTGAGCTCGATGCGTGTTTCCAGCCGCAGCACATTAAGTCCGTGCTCCCGCGCTGTCGCTTCCGCCAGCGCCAGCAGGCGCCGGCCAATCCCTTTGCCCTGTTCGGACGGCAGGATGGCAAGTTTGCCGATATAAAGGCTTGCGGTCTCCGGGCGGCAGAATATGCAGCCGGCTAATCGGTCGCCATCAAGTGCGATATAGGCGATTTCGTTCTTCGCCTTTTCCTTGAGCGATTGAGGCGTCAGCGACAGCGCCGAGGAGGGCGGATCGATCCCCCCGTTCATATAGGCGAAGGAGGCGAGAATGAGCTCCAGCAGTTCGTCCCAGCGGTCGAAGCTGTCGTCGAGACGCTGAAAGATGATATTGCTCATTCGGCCGCCGCTCTCGCGCGCTTGCGGCGGTAGCGGATGGTCTCGAAGCGGGCGGCAAGCCCGTCATAGAGCAGCAGGCGGCCGATCAGCGGTTCGCCGATGCCGGTGATGAGCTTGATCGCCTCCATCGTCATCAGCGTGCCGATGACGCCGGTCAGTGCGCCGATGATACCGGCCTCGGAGCACGCGGGAATAAGGCCTTTGGGCGGGGCGTCGGGAAGAGATCGCGATAGCCAGGGTTCGGCGTACCGTCGGCGTTGGTCTCGAAAGGCTTCAGCGTCGTCAGCGAGCCGTCGAACCGGCCGACCGCACCAGTTACCAACGGCAGCTGTGCCAGTTCGGCTGCGTCCGCTGCAGCGTAGCGCGTGTCGAAATTGTCGGAGCCGTCGACAATGAGATCGAACCCAGCGAGGTGGCGCGCGGCCGTCTCGACGGAAAAACGTTCCTCGAAGCGGATGGTCCGAACATGCGGATTCAGCCGCGCAATGGCGTCGGCCGCACTCTGGGTCTTCAGCTCGCCGATCGTGCCGGTATCGTGGATCACCTGCCGTTGCAGGTTGGAGAGCGAGACGCGGTCGTCATCGGCTATCCCGAGCGTACCGACGCCGGCGGCGGCGAGATATTGCAGCACCGGCGCACCAAGCCCGCCCGCGCCGATCACCAAAACCCGTGCCGCCTTCAATTTCTGCTGACCGGCGCCGCCCACTTCAGGCAGCAGGATGTGGCGCTTGTAACGGGCGATTTCGTCTGAAGTCAAAGGATCCATGGCCATGATATTATCACGCTCCGCTGAAAATTCTCCGCTATGATTTTGAAATGCCGCCATGGGCGACGGTAAAGAATTGGGCCCGTTCGCCGAGCGCGGAAAACATCGCTCTATCGGTGCCGGTCATGAAGGCCTGGCCACCGAGCCCGTCGATCAGGTCGAAGAGGGCTGCGCGCCGGCCTTCGTCCAGATGCGCGGCAATTTCGTCCAGCAGCAGGATCGGCGCGTGGCCGGTCAAGTTGCCCACCAGCCGGGCATGGGCGAGGATGAGGCCGACGAGCAGGGCCTTCTGTTCGCCCGTTGAGCAACGCTCCGCCTCCATATTTTTCTCACGATGACGCACCAGCAGATCGGCCCGGTGCGGGCCGTCAAGCGTGCGCCCGGCAGCCGCATCGCGATAGCGTCCCTCGCGTAGCATCTCGGCATAGCTGTCCTCGAGATCGACGGCCGGGCGGTCGAATTGCTCGTCGAGGAAGCCGGACAGCTCGAGCGCCGCAGATGGAAAGGGGGTTGCTTCACGCGATTCGGCGATCAGTCGGGTAAGAAGACCGAGCATCTCCTGCCGGGCGAGTGCCATGGCGATGCCGAGGCTCGCCATCTGCTCCTCGATGCCGGTAAGCCAGGACGGATCGAATCGGCCTTCGGCGAGCAGTTTGTTGCGGCTGCGCATGGCGCGCTCGAAATCGCTGGCGCGGCGGCCGTGTGCAGGATCCAGTGACAATACCAGTCTGTCGAGGAAGCGCCGCCGCTCGGAGGAGCCGCCGGTGAACAACCCGTCCATGGCCGGGGTCAGCCAAAGCACGCGCAAATGGTCGGTCAACTCGTCCACGGTCTTGGCCGGCGTGCCATTGATCCTGAGCTTGCGAGCCGTCGTCTCGTCACTCGCGTCGACGCCGGTTCCGATCTCGACCTCGCCATCCATGCCATCGAGCTCGGCGAAGATCGAAAAGCCGCCCGATGCATCGACGAGCGTGACATCCGCATAAGCCGCGCGCCGCAGACCGCGCCCGGGTGAAAGGAAGGAGACTGCCTCCATCAGATTGGTCTTACCGGCACCGTTGTCGCCGGTCAGCACCACATGCCGCTCGTCAAACGCAAGCGCCGCCGCCGCATAATTGCGGAAGTCGGTCAGCTTCAGGCGCGAGATGAAAACCTTGTGCGGCATCGGGCATCCGGATTCGTTCTGGCCAGAGAGCTATGCCGAACGATGCATAAGCGCAAGAGCCGCACGCCATGGCCATCCCGCCCTCCGACAGAGCGCGCCTATCGATCGTACGCATAGGTCGGCCGATTTTATCGTGAAGCATCGGGAATTCGCGACAACGCAGCCAGCAATTCAGTCAGTTGGCCGGCTCGGGCATCATCCAGCTTGTCGCCTAGATGGCGCTGGAGCGCCGAGGCATAGACGGTCCACATGCGGGCCTGCATGGCACGACCGGCGTCGGTAATAATGACCCACCGGCCCCGACCATCGTCAATAAATACCTTGCGCTGAACAAGGTTGGCCTTCTCCATTCTGTCGAGAAGTCGGGAAAGGTTGTGTTGCGCCAGGAGTGCGCGCTGCTCGATCTCATAAGGGCGCAACCGGCCATCTTCGGCTCGCGTCAGCTCGAGCAGAACGTCATACCAGCCGAGCGGCGGCAAGTCGGCAGTCTTCAAGTCCCGTTCGATTGCTGCAAGAACAAGCTGTTGCGTACGCATGAGGCGTACCCATGCCCGCGTGATCGCGGTTGATGGCCGTGAGGCTGTGGTATCTGAACAATCGGACATAGATGCAATTACATCTACATTGACCGATAAGGCAAGCTCTTATATAGATGCAATTACATCTATCTCGAGCGGAGACCTTTTCATGAACCAGCATCGCCTGACCGACTCCGGTGTCGTGCTGCTGTCCATTGCGCAATTCCTGTTCGGCGACGGGCCTTGCGCGCTCCGATCCTCACTTCCAATTCACTGATTCACAGAAGGAGCTATACGATGTCCGACGCCAAGCTGACCCTCATCAGCCATCACCTTTGCCCCTACGTCCAACGCGCCGCCATCGCGCTTGCCGAAAAAGGCGTACCGTTCGAGCGCCGCTATATCGATCTGGCGGCAAAACCCGACTGGTTTCTTGCAATTTCCCCTCTTGGCAAGCTGCCCCTGCTGATCATACGTCAGGACGATGGTACTGACGCGGTCCTCTTCGAGAGTGCCGTCATCTGCGAATACCTGGAGGAGACCCAACCTTGCAGTCCGCTACATCCCGCCGATCCGCTCACGCGTGCCCGGCATCGCGGGTGGATCGAATTTGGTTCCTCTATCCTCTCGGACTTATGGGGATTCGAGACCGCGAAGGATGCCCAAACCTATGAGGTCAAGCGTAAGGCGCTGGTCGACAAATTCGTGCGCGTGGAAGCACAATTGGGTGAGGGGCCGTTCTTCGCCGGCACTGCATTCAGCCTCGTCGATGCTGTGTTTGCACCGATTTTCCGCTATTTCGATGTGTTCGATATCATCGCTGCGACTGGCATATTCGATGAGCTGCCGCGCGTGAGGTTCTGGCGTGCGTCTCTCGCCGCCCGGCAAAGCGTCAAGAACGCTGTAATGGACGACTACGGAGATCGGCTCAAGATGTTCCTTCAGAACCGCGATGCGTGGCTGCTGAAACTCGCAAACTGAAAGATCGAGCGCGTCATCATCTGACGCGCGGCGATGCAACCTGCATAGAATGTGTGAGTTAGTGGCCGGCCGAATCATCGGCCGGATTCATGTGAAACATATTGATTCGCCGCTCAGTCGCTGAACGTGTCGAAGAAATCCTTCATGCGGGCGAAGAAGCCCGTTGATTCGGGATTGTTGTCCTTCGAGGAGATCTGTTCGAATTCCTGCAGCAGCTCGCGTTGGCGCTTTGTGAGCTTCTGCGGCGTTTCGATCTGGATCTGGATGTAGAGGTCCCCGACCTGGCTGGAGCGCAACACCGGCATACCCTTCGCCTTCAGGCGGAATTGCTTGCCGACCTGCGTGCCTTCGGGAACGGTGACGCGCGATTTCGTGCCATCGAGCGTCGCGACGTCGAAGGTACCCCCAAGGGCCGCCGTCGTCATCGAGATCGGTACCGCGCAATAGAGATCGGCCCCGTCGCGCTGGAAGAATTCATGCGGCTTGACGGAGAGGAAGATATAGAGATCGCCCGAGGGCCCGCCGCGCAAACCAGCTTCGCCTTCGCCCTGCAAGCGAATGCGCGTGCCGTCCTCGATGCCGGCGGGGATGCTGACCGAAAGCGAGCGCTCTTCGGTCACGCGGCCCTGGCCATGGCATTTGGTGCAGGGATCGGGAATGATCTGGCCGCGGCCATGGCAGGTCGGACAGGTGCGTTCGACCGAGAAAAAGCCCTGCGCGGCGCGCACCCGGCCCGAACCCTGGCAAGTGCCGCAGGTCTTCGGTTGCGTGCCCGGCTTCGCGCCGGAGCCGGAACAGGCGTCGCAGGTGATCGAGGTCGGCACGCGAATCTGCGCCGTCTTGCCGGTAAAGGCCTCTTCGAGCGAGATTTCCATGTTGTAGCGAAGATCGGCGCCGCGTTCGCGACCGCCGGAGGAGCGACCGCGCGAACGTCCGCCACCCATCATCTCGCCGAAAATATCCTCGAAGATATCGGAGAAGCCACCGCCGCCGAAGCCGCCGCCACCAAAACCGCCGCCACCGCCCATGCCGCCATGCTCGAAAGCAGCATGGCCATAGCGGTCATAGGCGGCGCGCTTCTGCGGATCCTTGAGCGTTTCGTAGGCTTCGTTGATTTCCTTGAACTTCCGCTCGGCGCTGCTGTCGTCCGGATTCTTGTCCGGATGATATTGCATCGCCAGCTTGCGAAAGGCGCTCTTCAGCTCTTTCTCGTCCGCCGTCTTGGAGACGCCCAACGTCTCGTAAAAATCCGCTTTTGCCATTAAGCATTAGACCCCGGAAATGGATTTCCGGCTGCCCGAAGGCAGCCGGATCTAAGTTTCCGCAAAACCAGTTAAGGCTTGCGATTATGCAGACCGCTTGCGGTCGTCCTCGTCCTTGATTTCCTCGTAGTCGGCATCGACAACATCGTCCTTGCCGCCCGCCGAGGCATCAGCGGCAGATGCTTCCGCCTGCTGGGACTCATAGATCGCCTGGCCGAGCTTCATGGATACTTCCATGAGCGTCTGGGTCTTGGCCTTGATGTCTTCGGCGTTCGGATCGGAAGCTTCGGTTGCAGTCTTCAGGGCTGCGATCGCTTCGGAGATCGCATTGCGGTCGGCTTCGGTTACCTTGTCGCCGTAATCCTTCAGCGACTTCTCGCTGGAGTGGATAAGGCTTTCGGCCTGGTTCTTGGCTTCCACGCCTTCGCGGCGCTTCTTATCCTCGGCAGCATGGGCCTCGGCATCCTTGACCATCTTTTCGATATCGGCGTCAGAGAGGCCGCCCGAAGCCTGGATACGGATCTGCTGTTCCTTGCCCGTGCCCTTGTCCTTGGCCGAAACCTGGACGATGCCGTTGGCGTCGATATCGAAGGTGACTTCGATCTGCGGTACGCCACGCGGAGCCGGCGGCAGGCCGACGAGGTCGAACTGGCCGAGCAGCTTGTTGTCGGCAGCCATTTCACGCTCGCCCTGCGAAACGCGGATGGTCACGGCCGACTGGTTGTCGTCGGCGGTCGAGAAGGTCTGCGACTTCTTCGTCGGGATCGTCGTGTTACGCTCGATCAGACGGGTGAAGACGCCGCCCAGCGTTTCGATGCCGAGAGACAGCGGGGTAACGTCGAGCAGCAGGACGTCCTTGACGTCGCCCTGCAGAACGCCGGCCTGGATGGCGGCGCCGAGAGCGACGACTTCATCCGGGTTGACGCCCTTGTGCGGCTCCTTGCCGAACAGTTGCTTGACGACTTCCTGAACCTTCGGCATGCGGCTCATGCCGCCGACGAGAACGACTTCATCGATCTCGGCAGCCGTGACGCCGGCATCCTTGAGCGCTGCCTTGCAGGGCGCGATGGTGCGCTGGACGAGGTCGTCGACCAGGCTTTCGAGTTTGGCGCGGGTCAGCTTCAGCGTCAGGTGCTTCGGACCGGTGGCGTCTGCCGTAATGAAGGGCAGGTTGATTTCGGTCTGCTGCGAAGAGGACAGTTCGATCTTGGCCTTTTCAGCGGCTTCCTTGAGACGCTGCAGAGCGAGCTTGTCGCCCTTGAGGTCGATGCCGTTGTCCTTCTTGAATTCGGCAACGAGATATTCGACGAGACGCATGTCGAAGTCTTCACCGCCAAGGAAGGTATCGCCGTTGGTCGACTTCACTTCGAAGACGCCGTCGCCGATTTCCAGGATCGAAATATCGAAAGTGCCGCCGCCAAGGTCATAGACGGCGATCGTCTTGCCGTCCTTCTTGTCGAGGCCATAGGCGAGCGCAGCAGCGGTCGGTTCGTTGATGATGCGCAGAACTTCAAGACCTGCGATCTTGCCGGCATCCTTGGTTGCCTGGCGCTGCGCGTCGTTGAAGTAGGCGGGAACGGTGATGACGGCCTTTTCGACCTTTTCGCCGAGATAGGATTCGGCAGTTTCCTTCATCTTCTGAAGGATCATTGCGGAAACTTGTGCGGGCGAATAGCCCTTGCCCTGTGCTTCCACCCAGGCGTCGCCATTGTCGCCGCGGACGATCTTGAAGGGAACGAGGTGCTTGTCCTTCTCGACGGTCGGATCTTCGTAGCGGCGGCCGATCAGGCGCTTGACAGCGAAGAGGGTATTGGTGGGGTTGGTGACCGCCTGGCGCTTGGCCGGCTGGCCGACGAGGCGTTCGCTGTCGTCAGTGAAGGCTACCATGGAAGGGGTGGTGCGGGCGCCTTCGGCATTCTCGATCACTTTCGCGTCCTTGCCGTCCATGACGGCGACGCAGGAATTCGTGGTTCCAAGGTCGATACCAATTACTTTTGCCATGTTATTCTCTCCTTGAAGCAAGCTATCGGAACCCCTGTCAGGCATTCCATTGACAGCCCCTTACGGGATGGTCTTGAGGATTGCGCAGCCATGACTGCGGTGATGCCGCGTATATAAGTAGCGGTTTTACTGACTGCAAGGCAGGAAATCACCCGGAATCCAGCAAAACGAATGGTTTGTCGCGCAAATTCCACAGTGTCACAATGAGGTTGTGAGCCTTTGGAATTTGCGCGACCATCTATCAGATCAGCCTTGCCTCGACCATGCAAGCGGCAATGCTAAGAATCGCTTCTTATTGCCCGAGAATGACGTCGAGAAGCGAGGAGCGGTGCCGCCGTACGGTCGCCGTCGTCGGACCGGGATCGCCGATGTCGGCAGGCGGAATATCGCCGGTATCGTAAGAGTTCGCGCTGTAGGGATTGCTGTTGTCGGCGAGGCCCGCGGGCGGCAGATCTTCAGGATCGTCGTTCGCCGCGGCCTGATTGACCGGTTGTTGCTGCTGGATCGGTTGCTGCGCCGGCCGTTGCTGGATTATCGGCTGGCCCTGCTGCTGCACCGCCTGCCCGTTGTTGCCGCCGCCGATCGCACCGGAGATGATGGCGCCGATCGTTGTCGGCTGTTCTGCATTCGGCGCGGATGCTGCCACCGGCACGCCATTGTCGATGATCTGGCCGCCGCCGAAGATCGGGGTCGGCGTCAGGCCCTTATGGGCGGCGACCATGAATTCCTTCCAAGCCTTGGCCGGCAGCCCGCCGCCGGTCACCTTCTTCATCGATTTGCCGTCGTCATTGCCGAACCAGACGCCGGTGGTCAGATGGCTGGTGAACCCAACGAACAGCGCATCACGGAAGGATTGCGTCGTACCGGTCTTGCCGGCGGCCTGCCAGCCGGGAATGCGCGCAGCCTTGCCGGTGCCGAAGTTGAGGGTTCCGGTCATCATTGCATTCATGTTGGTGACGACATCAGGGTTCAGTACCCGCGGCGGATTGTCGAAATTCGCCTGGTAGAGCACCTTGCCGGACGCGGTCGTCACTTTGGTGATGACGTGCGGCGTCGCCTTGTAGCCGCCGTTCATGAAGGAGGCATAGGCCGAGGTCAGCTCCAGCAGCGAGACCTCCGATGTGCCGAGCGCGATCGAGGCGTTGGCCTGCAGGTCGGATTCGATGCCGAGGCGATGCGCGACCTTGACTACCTGTTCCGGTCCGACTTCGGCCGCGAGCTGGGCGGCGATCGTGTTCAGCGAATGGGCCAAGGCTGTGGCGAGCGTCACCGGTCCGCTATATTTCTGCTCGTAGTTCTCCGGTGCCCAATTGCCGATCTTCACCGGCGCATCGTTGCGAATCGAGTTCGGCGTCAGGCCCGTCTCCAGAGCGGCGGTATAGACGAAAGGCTTGAAGGCAGAGCCCGGCTGGCGCTTGGCCGTGACGGCGCGGTTGAACTGGCTCTGCGCATAATCTCGGCCGCCGACCAGCGCGCGGATGGCGCCTGTCGCGTCTACGGAGACGAGCGAAGCCTGCGAAGCATTGAGTTTCTTGCCGTCCTTGGCGAGCACGTCATTCAGCGCCTGTTCGGCTTTCTGTTCCAGCGGCATGTCGATCGTGGTGTCGACGGTCAGATCTTCTTTGACGTCGCCGCCAATCAGGCCGGGAAGCTGGTCCATGACCATGTCCGCGACATAGTTCTGCGCGCCGCTCCAATAGCTCTTCGACCGCGTCGGCGGCTGCGACATCGCGGTCTTGATGTCGGCCTCGCTGATGAAGCCCTGGTCACGCATCGCCTGCAGCACGAGCTGGGCGCGAGCCTCGGCAGCGGCCGGATCGCGGGCCGGCGACAGCTTCGACGGCGCTTTGACGAGGCCGGCGAGCATCGCCGCTTCGCCAAGATTCACATCACGGGCCGATTTGTTGAAATAGCGCTGCGCCGCCGCCTCGACGCCGTAGGCGTTCGCGCCGAAGTAGACGCGGTTCAGGTACATCGCCAGGATCTGGTCCTTGGTGTACTTATGCTCCAGCCATATGGCGAGCAGCACTTCCTGCACCTTGCGCTCCAGCGTGCGCTCCGGCGACAGGAAGAGGTTCTTGGCGAGCTGCTGTGTCAGCGTCGAGCCGCCCTGAACGGCATGGCCAGTCAGCACGTTCGTCACGACCGCACGGCCGAGGCCGATCGGATCGAAGCCGAAATGGGAATAGAAGCGACGGTCCTCGATGGCGATGATCGCCTCGGGAATATAGGGAGACATGTCGTTCAACGTCAAAGCCTCGCCGCCGGTCGCGCCGCGATTGGCGATGACGCTGCCGTCGAGATCGGCGATCTTGACGTTCGGCGGCCGAGCGGGAATGGCCCAGGTGCTGGCATTCGGCATGCGCGATCCGTAATAGACCACGAGGCCTGCAGCGCCGATGCCAGCCCAGATGCAGAGCACGATGCTCCAATAGATCACCGAACGGACGAATCCGAAGAAGCCGCCGCCGCGCGCGCGCCGTGGCTGCTTGCGCCGGCTTTTGGAGCGGCGTGGTCTGTCCTGCTGGGGATCCTCGCCGCCGCGCCCGGAAGAGCGCCCGCCGCCGGCAATCCGTTCGCTGGCGCTGAATCCATCATCGCTGCGTTCCTTACCGCTTGAAAAGGAGGGCTCTATCCTCTGGGGAGATCTGCTTTTGCCTGCCATTGCGGACCGGTCGTACCCCCGATGGTTCCGTATTCCAATATCTGATGCCGGCCACCGCGCGCCCGCGCGCGTCGCCTGGGCGTCAAAGCCCCGGTGAACTGTAAATGCGGCGATTTAAGGAGGGATTAAATTTTAGTTTGCCCCCCGCTTGAAGGCGCTTTGAAGTCGTCTTGCGATGAACAAAAGAAGGAGAACTGATCTCCAGGGTGGAACGCCACGGGCGCGATGCTTAAACGGGAACCTAAAGGCGTATTTGGTGTTGTTCCTATCAAGTACGCTAAGCCACTGTCTTGGACGGATCGTCGCCCCATATAGGCTTAGTTCGCGGAGCGGCATTGTGGATCAAGTTTCCCGCCATCCAATCAGATGGCGGGCCTTTTTCACCTTCTCCGAAACCTGACCGGCCGCCCTTATTTTCGTTGCGTGACGGGAGGATTTAGCATGGCGCAGCAATGGTGGAGCGAGGATGTCACGATAGAGAGCCGGATTGTCGGCAGATACGTCACGATCAACAGCACCGAAAGAGCGGCCGAATACATGCTCGACGAGTGGCCGGCAGAGCAACGCGGCGAAGCTTTCGACGCTGCTAAACAAGCATTGATCGACGCTCACGAAGGAACGGTTTCAGTCGACTATGCGCTTCGCGCTTTTGTGGCCGCCGCCGAAGGGGCAGAGATATTTTTCTATAAAAGCCCGCGATAAAGACGGCCGCGTGCAGCGCTGACAAGGCCGGCTAGTTGGCGCTCATTGCGTATTCCCTGCTGAAACAGTCTAATGATGACTGCGGCCAATTGCTCGGCCTCTGCGCTATCTTTGTCGATATTCAACTGGAACAAACTGGTATCAAATGCGCGCTGACAGATATCCAGGTCCAATGAATCCAACGGCTGATTGTGCGTACTCACATATTTTCGGAGCATCGGCTTTTCCTCCTCCCAGGCAGCAACGACGGTGCAGGTCTGCGCCGTAACTTTGCGCGCGCTCGCAAGCCTGCAAATCACAGGCTGCGAGCGACAACCGGTGCATGCTTACGGATAAATGTCCGCCAGGACGTAGAAGGCTTGGCGATCGCGAAGGCCGCTGGCATAACCATCCAGCATCGGCTTCGCTAGTTCGTCGGCTGTGGAGCTGGTTTGTACGATTCCGCGACGTTCGCACGCCTCTTCAAAGATAATGCGTATCTCGGAAAGGGCCGACGGTATCGTTGTGGGGTGTCGGGGGGGCCTGATCATGACATGCCCCTTTCAGATTTGGGGCGAGAACAGATCATCGTCTCTCAGCCGTTGCCGCCCGTATAGAATGGGCAACGATCAGAAATGATACGCTTGCGGTAGGGCCTTAGCAAACCGATTCGCGGGTCGTTGCAACGACTGGATTTTTGAGTTGGATACTCTCGGTCGGCCATATCCAAAACCATCCGTTCACACCGATGCTCGAAATATCCGGCGGGCCTCTCATTTGCGTCAGCGACGGCTGGGCAAAAAATCAATCTTTTGGCGACAAGGATGGGCTTAAAACGCCGTTAACCGACCGCAGTGGCAACATTCGTCCATCCATGGTAGAGTTGTTGAAGGAACTTTTCTCCCTTTCGTGCATTGTCTCATCACAAAAATAAGGGGCGAGCAGATGAGTTCACATATTAACATCGAGAAAGTCGGTGAGAATAAGCTGCGGGAAGTCTGGAGTGTCGAGGATTTCGTGCGGCGCCATCGGATTTGCAAGGAGGAGGAAGCCCGGCTGAAAAAGCTGTTCGGCGACTTCGCCACCAAGCAGGAATTGTTATCGAACGCGCAGAGGCCGTCGCAGTTTCGCTAAGGCGAGGTGGCCAGGCCGGACGTGACGTTCATCGTAGGACCGCGGCGACCAGTTGGTGCGCCGCCGGGAGGCCTCGCCATGTGGAAGCGCTTTGAATTATGGCTGATCAATCAGCTTGATCGGATTTTCGGACTGGAAAGGCTCGCTCGCCGCGCCGGCTTCTCAGCCGATGATGCGAAGCGGATCGCGCGGGAGAAATAAGAGCTCTCGGTGACCTGCATAAGGAGTCTTCGAACGGCTCAAAAGATCTGTTGGCCATATTACCGCACATCTTTCTGAAACGCCGCGCGATCTCCATCGCAGAAGGCGTGCCGACCGGCCGCGGATCTGTCTTCCAGCTTCCGGTTATTAAGATCGCAGTCGGCGGACTGCTTCCTGGGCCATTTTTCCCAAGGTCAAATGTCCATATCCGCGAGAAAATGACATTTGCTGCAGCCCTGTCGGAACCTTACGACCACTGGAAACTTACTCCTTATGTGACTTTCAAACGCGCCGGCTGCCTCGTTCGGCCGGCGGTTTACCCTCTTTGGGTTGTTTCGGTTCTATGGGCGGTCTCTGCAATGTTGCATATTTTCGAATGCTCTGATCGAGGTTATAGTGACGTTGTGTGATCGTCTTGGCGGACGGTCCCAAGCGGGTGGTAGCGCGTGAGGAGGAGTATTCATGCGACATATCAAATGGAGCAATCCGATCGAGATCGGTTTCGCTCATGGCAGTTCTCAGACGGTGACCGGCCCTTCCGAGGCGCTGAATTGCATGGCCAATCTCTGGCCCGATCGGCGCGGTCCACTTTACGTGGCTGCGAGAAGCGTTTGCCGAGCTGCGATCGACGGACGGAAATCCGCTGAAGAAGCCCGTGAAATGTTCATTTCGGCGACGCGCGAGGCGCATTTGAAAACCCATTGAGGCAGCGCGGCGCTTTGACGCCGCCTGATCGCCCAAGCCTGCCGAACCGGCGGATGCGGGGCGCCTTCGCGCAACCCCAAAAGGCGCGTTCCTCCCTATACTATTGATCCCGGTTTCGCGGCGGTATTCCTAATCGACAGCGGTTTCCAAGCATAAGTGCACAATGCAGAAGGCCAGCGACTTGGGTCGCTGGCCTAATCATTTGACTGCCGTGCAGTCGACTACCGGTTGAAGCCTCTAGGCGTCATACGGCAATCAGGTTGGGAATCCGGGCAGGGGTCGACATGGTCAGGGCTGTATGGCCCTGGCGAACCGGCATTCGGCCGTGGATTATTCTGCCCCTGTTGTAGTTGCGGCTGTGGTTGCCGCGGCTGTTGTTGTTGCTGCTGTGGCTGTTGTTGCTGGGGCGGCGGACGGCGTTGCTGATCACCCTGGCGGTTGTTGTCGCGCCGACGATCCTGACCGTTGCCCCAGTCCTGGTTATTGTCCTGTTGCCCGCCCCAGTCGCGATTGCGATCCCGTTGCCGGCGCCAGTCTTCGTTATTCTGCTGGTCGCCCCAGTCGCGGTTGCGGTACGGGCGGCGATCCCAGTTGCCATCCGGTTCGTTGTTCCAATAGGGGTCGCGATAGGGGCGTCGGTCCCAATTCGCATCCGGACGGTTGTAACCCCAGCCCGGCCCACGCCGCCAACGGTCGCGGTCGCGGTAAAAGTCACGGCCGCGATAATAACGATCCCAGTAGTCGTCGAGGTTGAAGGTGACGGTCGGAATGCCGAGCGGCCGGTAATATTGCGGGCCAACGTAGATGCGGCGCGATTGATAGGTTGCCTGGATGTACTGACCGGCAACCCAGCCGCGGCCACCAAAGAAGGAGACGTCGCACCAGGGCGTCTCGTTCAGGCAGCCATTGATCTGCAGCGGCGTGCCGATCGGGATCATGGTCACCGCCGGATATTGCGTGCTCGGGCCAGACCGCATGTTGACGTTGGCGGTGGCAAAACCCTCTGCGGCTTCCGCAATCGCCGGGATCGCAACGAATGCGGTCAGTATGATGGCGGCAAGAAGCTTACGTTTCATAAATGCTCTCCCTTTGCGCGCCGCCGGCATGACATGACGCCCGGCGGCTGCGCTGATTGCTGTCGCCCACTTACCTGACATATCCGGCAAGGGACGGGCGGTGCGGTTACAGGACCCGGCATACCGTTTCCAGTTTCGATAAGATGAAAAATAGCGCATCCGCGGGATTTGGTAGGATCCAGCGCCCATTCTTGCAATCTTTTCAGCAGTTTTACGAGAATTTGCATGAATGCAGGTTGAACGGATACCGGCAAAACCCTCAAAACTAGCCGAAATTTTTAGGAAGACTTGCTTATTATATTGGGGTTACTGCGGTTTTAGTGGGCGCACCCGCTATGAACTGGTTGAGGAAAAAACTGTGGCGGCCTTGAATTCGCCGTACTGCCTCCCGATATACACCGCAGTCATGCAGTCGGAGAATGATTGGCGCGCTTTATAGCGAGCCCTTTTTATTCCCAGGAGATTGCGGAAGTGGCGTTGACCAAGTGTTAACCTTTCGCGACCAATCTGGCTGCAGTATCCGCCTTGCCTTTGACCACGGATGTACTGGCACTGATGCGAGACGGATGACGAAAGGCCGGTTTACTCCGGCCTTTTTGTTTATCGACTGTCAGGTGGCGTGCTTTGCGGAAGCGGAGCGCGCCATTTTTAGTTTGACCCCGTTTTGTCCTGGCCAAAGAAAAACCGCCGCAGGTGACTGCGGCGGTTTCACAGGAAGAAGCGCCCGGCAGAGCCGGGCGGTGTCCTTTAGTTGGCGGCCTTCTTGGCGGCGACCTTGACGACCTTGGCCGGCTTTTCGGCGACTTTCGCCTTTTCGGCCGGAACGTAACCGGCGCCAATGTTGACGTTCAGAGAGATATAGTCGATAGCGCTCTGCGAGACGGCCTGGGCAAGGCTGTTCTGCGCATCCGAAACGTTGCGCTGTGCGTCGAGAACGTCGAGCAGCGAGGAGGCGCCGTCCTTGTAGCTTGCCGTCGAGAGTTCGAGGGCTTCCTGATAGGACTTTACCTGCGCGCGCAGTGCGGCAACCGTCTGAGCATCGCGGCTGACGGCCGACAGGGCGTTTTCGACCTGCTCGACACCGGACAGCACGGTCTGCTTCCAGGCGATATACTCTTCGCGGCTCGTGGATTCGGCGATCTTCACATTAGCCCGCAGCGTGCCACCGTCGAAGATCGGCAGTGACAAGGCCGGACCGAACGACCAGGTCGTCAGGCTGCCGCTAATGGAGTTCGTGTGTATGTAGGACGGCGAGATCGCACCGCTGAGCGTGATCGTCGGGAAGAGCTTCGCTTCTGCTACACCGATCTGAGCAGTCGCAGCAGCGAGGTTACGTTCCGCGACACGAATGTCGGGTCGGTTGCGGATGAGGTCGGCCGGGACGCCCGTGTCGACACGGCCCCGGAATACCGGCTGGGGACCGCCGCCCTGCAACTGAGCGATAATGGTCTGCGACGGCACGGCGAGCAGCGTTGCAATATGATGCACCGCCTGACGGTAGGCGATTTCGAGGCTCGGAATTGTCGAAAGCGTCTGGTTGACGAGACCTTCGGCCTGGACGACGTCGAGGCGGGAAGCAGCACCGGCATCGAGCTGGAACTTGGTCAACGCAAGCGTCTCGCGGCGAGACTTCAGGTTGTCCTGCGCGATAGAAATGCGGGCCTGATAGAGGCGGACATTGACATAGCTGGTGGCCAGATCCTGCAGGAAGGCCAGGCGCTGGACGTCGACGGTGGAGTAGGCCGCGTCAAGCGATGCATTGGCGCTTTCCGTTGCACGGCGGTATTGGCCCCAGAGGTCGAGCAGCCATGACGCCGTGAGATCGCCGCTGGTGGTGTTTCGCGTTTCGGTTTCCGTGCGTAGCTTACCCTTCTCGCCGCTGGTCGTATTAGCGCCTGAGGCAAGGAGGCTCGGCAATCCGCCGGCGCCAGCCGTGACGACTTGGGCCTGCGCCTGATTGATGCGCTCCAGCGACTGCTGGATAGTAAGGTTTTCAGCAAGTCCTTGCACAGCCAACGCGTTCAGCTTTTTGTCGCCGAAAGCGGTCCACCATTGCGAACCGGAGACGTCGCCGTTGACCTTCGTACCGCCCTCCGAGAACTTGGCCGCGAGCGGCATTTCCGGTGGCTTATGATCGGGGCCGCTGACGCAACCTGCCAAAAGAAGCAGCAGGGCGGGGGCGGCAGTACGAATGGATACCATCACATTATCCCACAATTCAATTTACATGATCACTATCTTATGGGGTCAACGTGACCCCATATGTGTCGGTGCTCCTGTCTACGCATTACCAACTAACGACCCGAAGCAGTCGGCGCCAATCTAGCAACGAGTTTTGCAATAGCACAGTGCCTTTTGCGATTTCTCGCGGCAGAACACGTGTGGGATCATGACAAATAGAGGGGTTTCAGTAAAAAAATTATAAAGTGTTGCAAAAAACATACCCTCCCTCATGCTACTTAAAGCAGTAGGTGCCCAACGATTCGAAATCCGGCGCAACTTGAGAGCGGTCATCCAGCACAGTAGCATGAGCTGAATGAACCAATCGGACGGTTTCCTATGGGAAATAGTGGGAGAGGCTTGCGCGAACCCGGTCGCGCGGTGTTGCACCGCGGTCGTCGGGAACGAAAGGCGTAGCGGTGATCGCTTCGTAAGCGCGGATGTACACCTTCGAGGTCTGTTCGATCAGATCGAGCGGAATTTCGGGTATCTCGTCCTTATAAGGATCGCACCGCTCGGTCACCCAGGCGCGGACGAAATCCTTGTCGAAACTTGCGGGGCGCGCGCCCTTTTCGAAGCTGTCTTGGTAACTGTCAGCCAACCAGTAGCGGCTGCTGTCCGGGGTGTGAATTTCGTCGGCGAGGATGATAGCGCCGTTTTCATCGGTGCCGAACTCATATTTGGTGTCGACGAGGATCAATCCCCGTGTGCGGGCAATCTCCTGGCCACGCGCGAACAAAGCCAGCGCATAATCCGACAATGTCTGCCATTGCTCCTTCGTCAACAGCCGGCGCTCGATGATCTCAGCCGGCGTCAGCGGTTCGTCGTGGCCGCCATCGAATTCCTTGCTGGTCGGGGTGATGATCGGCGTCGGTAGGATCTGGTTGTCGCGCATGCCGTCCGGCAGCGTGATGCCGTACATCTCGCGTTGACCCTTCTTATAAAGTGTCAGGATCGATGTGCCCGTCGTGCCGGCGAGATAGCCGCGCACCACAATTTCGACCGGCAGGATGTTCAGCCGCTTGCCGACGACGACATTTGGATCGGGATAGGCGATGACGTGATTTGGGCAGATGTCCTTCGTCGCCTCGAACCAGTAACGCGCCGTCTGCGTCAGTACCTGGCCCTTGTAGGGAATGCAGGTGAGAATGCGATCGAAGGCGCTCAGCCGATCGGTGCTGATGATGATGCGGCTGCCATCCGGCAGGTCATAATTCTCGCGCACCTTGCCGCGGTAATAATTGGGCAGTTCCGGGAAATAGGCTTCGGAGAGAATTCGCAACATAGTCACCAGCAGGCTCGTGCACCCGCCCGACGGATGCTTCATGTTTGGACCCTTAGCGCATAACGCCGAAAATCGGAATCGATTTTCGGGCGGGCTTATGCGTCGTGCATTAAGAGCGGCTGCGCTCTTAAATCCAGAACCAGCCGATCAAGGCCAGCGCTACACCGTAGCTGACGGTGGTCAACAGCCAGCCGGCGCGCAGGAAATCGATGAAACGATAGCTGCCGATGCTCATGGTCAGCGTATTGTTGTGATGACCGAACGGGGTGATGAAGTCGAGCGACGCGCCGGCCGCCACGGCAATCAAATAGGCATTGGCGGAATGCCCGGCCTTGGCGGCCAGTTCGAAGGCGATCGGCGTCAGCACGATGGCGACAGTGGCGTTGTTGACGAAGGGAGTGATCGCCATCGCCAGGAACAGAATGAGCGCGACGCCGAAACCTGGTCGTTCGATCGGCACGATAGTGCCGAGCCCGCCCGCCAGCATCTCCGCCGTCCCGGATGTCGCCACTGCCGTGCCGAGCGGGATCATCGCCGCCAGCATGATGATGATCGGCCAGTTGAGATCGGCGATCGCGGCGCGGAGGTTGATGAAATTCAATAGCGCCATTGCCAGAATGACGCCGGCAAAAGCGATCTCGGGGCGAAGTAGGCCGGTGGCGGCGGCGAGCACGCCGCAGGCAAAAAGCAGCAGCGGCCAGAGAGAGCGCAATGGCGGCGTATGATCGTGACTTGCGGCCAGCGGCAGGCATTCGCATTCCTCCAGCGCCTCGGCGATCGCGTGCCTCGGCCCCTCCAGCTTGAGGATATCGCCGATCGAAAGAGCAAGATCGTCGAATCGGCCTTCGATGCGCGGCGAGCGCATGGAAAGCCCGATAATGGCGATCCCGCGTGAGCGAAAAACGTCGAGCGATTCGATGTGCGAACCGATCAGCGTGCTTTGCGGCATGACGACCGCTTCGCTGCGGATGAGATCGGATCCATAGGGGTCGGAATCGGATTCGAGTGTCAGCACGCCTTTTGCCGATAGCCTGTCGAACATCACGTCCGAACCTTCGGCTAGCAGAATATCGCCAGCCTCTATCACGACGCCTTTGGCGGCGGAGACGAAACGGCTACCGCGGATCAGGGCGTGCGGCTGGATGCCGAAAGCCCGGCGGCAATCCGCCAGTCCTTGACCGATCAATGGCGAGCCATGTGGTACCCGGCGTTCCGCAATCATCTGCCGGTCCATGACCAGTCCCGGTGCCGCATCCTCCTCCCCTGATCTGGGAAACAGCCGCCGGACGGTTGCGGCGATCAGAATCACGCCGACCACGGCGACCGGCAAGCCGACATAGGCGAAATCGAAGAAATGGAAGCCGCGTCCGGTAGCTCTGAGCAGGGCGTCGCTGACCAGAAGGTTGGCCGGCGTGCCGATCAGCGATACCAATCCGCCGAGAAGAGCCGAAAAGGAAATCGGGATCAGCAGCTGACGCCGCGGAATGGCGGTGACATCGGCGATGCGCAGCGCCACCGGCAGCGCAATGGCATAGGCGCCAATATTGTTCATGAAGATAGAGATGAAGGCCGTCAGCCCGGAAAGCGCTCCGATGATGACAAAGGACGGCGGGTCTGCGGCAAGCAGGCGGTCCACCAGCGCGCCGAAAAGCTGCGCCCGCGCCAGGACCTGCACGATCAGCAGGATTTCGATGACGGTGATCACCACCGGGCTCGCGAGGCCGGAAAAGACTCCCTCCGCCGGATAAAGACCAAGCACGTATCCGGCGAGCACTCCGGCGATCGAAACGACCTCGATCCGGAAGCGGCCAAGACAAAACAGCGCCAGCATCAGGCCCAGAAGGATCAGCAGGGATGCTTGTTCGAACGTCATGGGCGGGTCCCGGAGATTCGCCAGGACCTAGAATGAACCAGCCTGCCGGTCCTGTACAGCCCCGGCGCCGAACTGCCGTCAGCCAGGCCTGTGCCAGCGGCCGTTTTCGCCTCTTTCGAGAATCGGCGTCGAAAACACGCCGACGATCCGCTCGCTCCATGGCTTGCCGGTGGCATCGACCCGCTGCCGCCATCGTTCGGATTGCAGCATCGCCGCCCCGATCACCACAGGTTCGATGCCGCATGCGGTCAAAAGCTCCAGGCCGGAGACGATCGAGGCGCCGCTCGAGATCACGTCGTCGATCAGCGCCACCCGTTTTCCTTGCAGGAGCGGCAGCATGCGCGGATCGACATAGAGCCTTTTTTCCTGGTTCGGCGTGGTGATGGAGGAAAGCGAAACCGACAGATCCTCGCGATACCAGAATTTGCGCGAGGTGCCGAGCGGAACATAACGCTGGTGGCCCAGCACTCGGGCGACCACACTTGCCAGCGTCAATCCAAGCGTCGGCAATCCGGCGACGACATCGACGTCATACGCGGCGATGCGCGCGGCCAGCGCTTCGGCCAATGCCTCCTGCACGGAAAAACTTGCCTGATTGATGATCAGTGACGCTAGCGCTTGGTCGCCATCGGCCAGCACGCGGATCGGCAGGCGCAATTGCCGCCCGTCTGGCAGTTCCGCTACATAGAAATCGCCGAACTCGCCTGTTGTGCAGAAGCTTTGCGGCGGATGAACCTCCTGCCAGAAATCATGAGGCTGCATTGCGTCCCGCCTTTAGTCCATTTCGTCCATTCTTTTCCATTCCCGCGCGGCGGTTAAGCCCGAGGATCTCAGCCTCCGTCAGCGCCCGGACCGCACCTTTCGGAAGATCGCCGAGTGTGATGCTGCCGAAGGCGATGCGCACCAGCCGCAGGCATTCGATGTCGAGCACCTCCAGCATCCGCCGGATTTGCCGGTTGCGCCCTTCCTTGAGCTCGACTTCGATCCAGCCGTTGCGGTCGCCGCTGCGCAGCAGGCGGGCGGAGGTCGCTGTCAGAAGCTCGCCGTCGTCGACGATCCCGCGTTCCATGCGATGCAGGAGTTCCTGGTCCATGATACGGTTGACCTGGACGTGATAGATCTTGCCGACATGTGTAACCGGATCGAGCAGCGCCTGCGCCATTACCGTGTCATTGGTGAAGAGAAGCAGCCCTTCGCTTGCCTTGTCCAGCCGCCCGACCGGCGCCAGATGCCGGGCGTCGATATCCCTCAGACAATCGTAGACCGTCGGCCGGCCCTCGGGATCGTCGCGCGTCGTCACCAGCCCACGCGGCTTGTTCAGCATGAACCATAGCTTCTTTTCCGCTGATATCTCGGTGCCATCGACGGCAATCTGCGCCCGGTCGAGATCGATCCAGGCGGCCGGATCGGTGATCTTGCGGCCATCGACCGCAACACGGCCGCTAGCAATCAGCGCTTCGGCCTGGGTGCGCGAGCAATATCCGAGCTTCGACAGCGCCCGCGGCAGCGTCACACGTTTGCCCTCCGTCTCCTGCCGGCCTTTTGTGCCCTTGCTCGATCTCTGCGGTGGATGCCTTTGGCTCACCTGCTGCCTCATCCTTATTCTGACGATGCCAATCCTTTCGCATGAGGAAGGTTGCGAGGCAAATCGCGGCAAAGGGAAACACACAGGACAGACAGGGCCCGCGCTTGTTGACGCGAGCCCTGCCGGCAGTCCGGAGCAGCGATGGGGGTCGGGTGCGGCGACGACGCGGTGGTTGCGGCCGCTCGCTCCGGAGCGGCACCGTAGGGGGCGCCGTCGCGGCAAACCTGCATCGCTTCTGTTGCGGGGATTTTTCAGAACTGCGGAAATTTGTTACAATTTGTAACGCCAGCCGTTTCCCTGTTGTCAAAATTGCCCTTCGCCTCGCATGGATGAGCCATGGTTTCTGCATCGCTTCTTCTGGTCGAGGACGACCGCGAAATTAGAGCGCTCCTGGAGGAGTTTCTGAGCCGCGAGGGTTTTGCCGTCGAGGCCGTCGAAAGTGCGGCCGCCATGGATCGTGCGCTCGCCAGGGTTTTCCTGATCTCATCATTCTCGATCTGATGCTGCCGGGTGAGGATGGTCTTTCGGCCTGCCGCCGTATCCGGGCGCGCAACCAGGTTCCAATATTAATGCTGACGGCGAAGTCGGATGATATCGACCGCATCCTCGGCCTGGAGATGGGCGCTGACGATTATCTCGGCAAACCCTTCAATCCGCGCGAGCTCTTGGCGCGCATCCGCGCCATCCTACGCCGTTCCGGTCCCGAACGCTCCGAGGAGGGCGGCGGTCCGCGGCGGCGCAAGAGTTTTGCGGGCCTGATCGTCGATCTTGACGGACGGGCGATCGAGATCGAAGGCGAGGGCTCGGTGCGCCTGACGACGGCGGAGTTCGATCTGCTCGTCTGCTTTCTCGAGCGGCCGCGCCGTGTGCTGTCGCGCGACCAATTGCTCGACTGGACGCGCGGGCGCGGTGCAGACCCCTTCGATCGCACCATCGATGTCACCGTCTCGCGCCTGCGCACCAAGCTTGCGCATTATTTGCCGGATGGCGCTCAGGTCATCACCACCGTGCGCAATGCCGGCTATCTCCTGACCGTTGACGTAAGGGATGTCTGAGCCATGCTGAAACTCGGTCTCGTTTCCCGCATCATCATGATCGTCGCCGTTGCGCTGTTCATCATCCAGCTTGCCGCCTTTGTTGCTGCCAGCCTGAAACCGGATTTGCCGCTCGGCCATCAGCTGTCGCCGACGATGCAGGTCAAGTCGGCTGTGCGCCTCCTCGATGCCATCCCGTCAGAAGCGCAGGAGAAGGCCGTGCGTGCCTTGAATGCGACCGGTCTGGATCTGCGCCTGGTCGATGCAACGCTGCCGGCGCAAAACGACGATGCGGCCGACCCGGATCTTGGTCGCAGGCTTGCCCATGAGTTTGCCAGCATCGCGCTCGGTGACCGCTATTTCAGCCTGCGCTCGCTCCCCGAACGTCCGCAGGGCTGGTTTTCGGTCGGCGCTCCCGACCGGACGATCGAAGTGTCGATCGGCCTTGCCGGCGGCAAGGTTGCCGTCTTTAGCCTGGCCGATACACCGACGGTGCGGCTGCGTGGTGTCCCCGTCGGCTTCATGGCCGGGCTTCTCGGCGTGCTGGTAGCGGTGATCGCGGTCTGCGCGGTGGCGCGAGAGACCAGGCCGTTGACGCGGTTGTCCCGCACGGTCAATTCTATCGGCAAGGGTCTGCAGCCGATCGAAATTCCGGAACGGGGCGCTTGCGAACTGCGCATGCTGATCCGCGCCATCAACGGCATGCAGTTGCGTATCGCCGCCTTGATCAACAACCGCACCCTGATACTCGGGGCGATCTCCCATGATCTCAGGACCTATCTCACCCGTTTCCGCCTGCGCATGGAGATGATGCCGGATACACCGCATCGCGAGCGGGCGATCGCCGATATCGAGGCGATGCAGCACCTCGTCGAGGAGGCGCTGGGCTTTGCACGCAGCACTGTCGTTTCCGGAGGACGGGATATCGCCGATCTCAATGCCGCTGTTTGCGCGCTTGTCGCCGAGCGCCATGATGGACCGGACGTCATCACGCTTTCGCCGCTGGGAAGAGAATTGGCGGTGACGATTCCGCAGACGGCGCTGGCTCGGGTGCTTGACAATCTGATCGACAATGCACTGCGCTATGGCGGCCGGGCCGATATTTGCATCGAGCGCCGCGGCGATCATGCCGCCGTCATCATCGGTGATCGCGGCCCGGGCATTCCGATGGAGCGGCGCAAGGATGTGCTCGAACCTTTCGTCCGTCTGGAGGAATCGCGCAATCGCGATCTTGGGGGGAGTGGATTAGGATTGACGATCGTCCGGCAGATCCTCGACGCGCATAACGGCGCGCTTTGCCTGGAGGATCGAGACGGTGGTGGGCTCAACGCGATCGTGCTTTTGCCGCTCGCGACGAGCAGTCGGGCTGCCGCCTGACATAGGGCACACCAAAGGGTTCGCGCTGAATGCGCGCCCAGTGCCATCTGTCGCGTTGCCGCTCAATGACGGGTCAGGAAGCGCTTTAATTCCTCCCGGCTCACGACGATGCCCGCGGCGGCCTTTTGCGGGTCCGGATGCGTATAGGTGAAGCTCGGCAGGTCAGGCAGATCCAATGCCTGGCGCATGTTCATGATGCCGAGTGCCCTCCGTCCGGTGGCGCTGTCGACGCTGACTTCGATGATGCTCTCTGGTCTTGTTGTATTCATGCTGTCCTCCCAGCCTTTTTATATAACAGAAATCTAATATAAAGTATTGGCTTTTATGAGATCTCGCCTAGATAAAAAGGTTAGGGACGAGTGCATGCCGAAGCGATTTATTAACCATGAATTG
>NZ_CP032696.1:300000-550563 GCF_003627755.1 Rhizobium jaguaris
GCAGGTGAAATGCCTTGTACGGCTACTCTGTGTAATGTGACGCCGAGCCGGGCGCCAAAAACGCCAAAGGCGGTTCCATTCTTCGTGCTCCATTCTTGCTTCGACGACAGGCCGACCCAACGGCTCATTGTCCTGAAGTCGGGAGGGACTTGAGAGTAACCTTTCCAGCTACGGGTTTCGTTTCGAGGCCATTGTTGCACTCGTAGACTATGCGCGGGCGATAGGCCCCTCAAGTTGGTAATCTAAAGGTACGACGGAAATCCTGCGCATTTGCGCATATATACGCCGGTTTTCTGCGTTATCAATCCTACTGAGCTTTAGTTAGACCCCTCTCCGCATCTATCCTTAGGGCAAATGCCGCCGTGGGAGATGTTGATACGATGGGAGATGTTGATACGATTCCCGAACAACGCGTCGCAACTCATCTTACAACTGTTCCGGATCGGAGAAGTGTGCTCGCATGATTAGGTTCTGCCCCGACGTCCGGATCTTCACCGCATCGCTGTCCGCTAGAAAGAGCACGCGCCACCTAGAGAACACAGCTGAGCGTTGCCTGGGCTGCAGATGGTCCGCAATCTTGCGTCGGAGGCGAGCGTGACCGCGGCAGAATTTCGTCTTTCGGATGTGTCGCTCGACCGTTGTTTCCGCGGGCCAGACGCTCGTGCTCAAGGCGAGAGGGCCATTGCTATTCTCGGTCTTCTTGAGGAGAACATGTTTCGTCCCGTAGGCCATGCGGGGGGGGCGCACCAATTACACGTTGGAATGGCCAAGGGCTTGCTAGCTTTGAGTATTTCCGATGCCAAGGCGGTTCCAGTGATTACTCATCACCTTTCGCTCACGCCTTTTCGCCGGCTCCTTCGTGACTACAGTCGCATTTGTGAGACGTACTACGATGCAATTCGATACCCCGGCCCTGAGAGGCTCGAAGCAATCGAGATGGGTCGACGCGGGATCCATAACCGGGCGGCTGAGCTATTGAAGGAGCGGCTATCGACAGGCGTGAGCGTCGATCAAGATACCGCCCGTCGGCTGTTCTCTCTCATTCACGCTCTGTTTTGGGGGAGCGACAGGTATCGATTTCATTTCGGTTGAAACGGGGACCCCTCCCGATCAGGACCCCCGCGAGACTGCGTTATACGGCAAAGCGCCTATGATCAATCCGGATCAGACCAATAAGAAGGACCCTCCATTGTCTACAAGCTCAAGACGAAAGACCCGTGCTTCTCAACTAGAACAGAGTAAACAAGTTCGAATATCCGCTATTCGACATGAGGGCGCCACGGTCGAGGTGTATTATGAAAAGTAATTCTGCTAGTTTTCTCGAAAGCGTCGACCAGAACTTCCGCCACGCCCTGACGTTTATCGATCTTCCTGAAGGGCTTGCAGAGCGGATCGTTCAATGCAATTCGACCTACACGGTAAGATTTGGCGTGCGGCTACGCGGCCGCATGTACAGCTTCATTGGCTGGCGCTCCGTTCATAGCGAGCACTGCGAGCCGGTGAAGGGCGGCATTCGCTACGCGTCGAATGCCGATGCCGACGAAGTTGAAGCTCTGGCCGCTCTCATGACATTGAAGTGCTCGCTTGTTGACGTTCCCTTTGGTGGATCGAAGGGAGCACTCAAGATCGATCCGAGCGCGTGGACTCCGCAGGAACTCGAGCGCATCACCCGCCGCTTCACGCAGGAACTCAACAAGCGTGGCCTCATTGGCCCAGGAGTTAACGTACCGGCACCAGACATCGGTACGGGAGAACGGGAAATGGCCTGGATGGTAGACGAGTTCCGTCGAGCCAATCCCACTGATGTTGTCAACGCGCGTGCCTGTGTCACGGGTAAGCCGATATCAAAGGGTGGAATTGCCGGTCGCACGGAAGCTACCGGTCGCGGCGTTCAGTTCGCCATCCACAGCTTCCTGAAAGACACCCGAACACCGGGCTTGCAAGGTCGTCGCGACTTGAAGGATGCAACAGTCATCGTCCAGGGTTTCGGTAACGTCGGCTATCACGCTGCCAAGTTCCTGTCAGAGGATGACGGCGCACGCGTGATTGTCGTAGCTGAACGGGACGGCTATGTTGCCAACGTCGCAGGTCTGGCCATCGAGGCTCTAAAGCAACATCAAGTCCGGACTGGAAGCATTCTCGGTTTTCCCGGCGCGAGATCATGTGCAGGCGATATGACAGGCATCGAGCATCCCTGCGATGTTCTTGTTCCTGCGGCGATGGAAAACGCCATTCACTCGGAGAATGCGGAGCGCATCAGCGCGCATCTAGTTGTAGAAGCTGCTAATGGGCCAATCACCTTTGAAGCGGACAGGATTCTACGCAGCAGGGGGGTGACAATCCTTCCGGACCTTTATGTCAATGCCGGCGGCGTGGTCGTCAGCTATTTCGAATGGGTAAAAAACCTTACCCATATTCCGTTTGGGCTAATGGAAAGGCGCCGACGTGAAAGGCGAAACCATGCGATTGCGACTGTGCTGGAACGCATGACGGGGAGGGAGTTCCCCCCAGATATGCGCGACGAGTTCCTAGAGGGAGGAGCGGAGATCGACCTGGTCAGATCCGGACTAGAGGACGTCATGCGAAGCACTTGGGCACGCATCGCGAACCTCATGGAGCTACGTCCCGAACTGGCCGATTATAGGACCGCGGCCTATGTCGTATCGATTAGACAAATCGCCGAAGCTTATGAGGCAATAGGCATTTGATCCGACTTACGACTGTCAACGGCGAGACTGGGCGGAATAAGCGGAGTAGCGGGAAGGTTTTGATCATGCGACAGTCATTCGCCGCCCAATCATATCGTAACGTGATCAGGCGGCATCAAAGCGGATACCACCCTCAAGATCCGACGTCGGATTTTCGGGCTGTTCGGAAATAAGTCGTTCTTCATTTCGACTCTTCTGAACTGATATGACCGTGGGAGCATTGAGATGAATAGTATGACTAGCTTGCGTCCCGCCCGCACCTCCGACTATCCAGTCCTAGTCAATGCGATCCAAGTTTGGTGGGCAGATTCTCGTACTCCTGAACAGGCACGGGCTCTTTCTCTTCTGCTCCCACAGTTGTTTCTGCAGCACTTCGCGTCCACAAGCCTGATTGCGGAAGATGAAACCCGCATCCACGGCCTTTTGGTTGGTTTTTTCTCCCCAGACCACCTGGAGCAGGCCTACATACACTTTGTTGGCATTGACCCGCGCAGTCGAGGACAAGGACTTGCGCGTCGCCTATATTTGACTTTTTTCGACCGTGCGATTGCCGCTGGCCGGTTTGAGGTTATCGCGATCACCGCTCCACAAAATACAGGCTCGATCGCCTTTCACGAGGCCCTCGGTTTCACGCTCGTTGGTGACGCCGAAGGGGCGGTCGTTCATCGCCATTATGATGGTCCGTATGAGGACCGCGTGGTTTTCCACCGCAGTTTGATACTCCCCGCATCAAGCGGCACTGCCATCAGTTCCTGACGCCCCATACACCAGTAAGGTAAATTATCTCTTCCGGTCATAAATCCCCGACCGTTTTGAAATTTCGGGCACCGGTGCGAGCAGCTATCGGGGGTCCGACGATGAACAGTGACATCGACGGCTCAATCCATCTACACCGCGGTGCTAACGCAGACAGGTTTCATCCCTCCGGTTTCGGTCAAAGGGACGCCGGCCAACGTAATTCGGGCGTTCGCCCCAGTTGTGACGTGAAACTGCAAGAATCGCACTTACACGCAGAAAACCTGCTCCAAATTCGAAAAACCGTCCGCTTTGTACACAGCAAAGAGCATATGGTGACGGTGCCAGTAGATAGCTGGCTCTGCCGCTGTTGATGCGCGGCGCAAGCACTTCAACCTGCCAACTTGGGACGTAAGGTAAAAAGGTACTGATCGTCCCCCAAATTGACGAGCCGCTATGACTGGTATGAAACGCAGTTTGCTTCCCCTCAACGTACTTCGGCAGGAGTTTCCCGCCACCCAGAACTACCTCTACATGGACGTAGCAAATCAGGGATTGATCTCCCGAACCACGAGGACGTCCTTCGACCAGCATCTGGACAATCGCTTGCACGGAGATAACGACGAACTTCCTCAGTTGCGGGATGTCGAAAAGACCCGCGCCCGGTTTGCGCAGTTCGTCGGTGCGGATAAAGACGAAGTTGCGATCACAAAGAATGCGTCGGAAGGCATTAATATAATCGCCAATGCGATTGACTGGCGGCCCGGAGACCGCGTTGTCCTTTGCCCTCAACTGGAGCACGCTAACAACATTTTGCCCTGGCTACAGGTTAAAGCGCTGCACAATATCGAGCTGAAAGTTGTTGAGCCGGACAACGGCGCAATGCCCGTCGACGCTATCGTCGACGCGATCAGCTCCACGACTCGCGTAGTGGCCGTTTCCACTGCAACTATGGTTCCTGGCTTCCGGACAATGACAAAACCGATAGCCGAAGCCTGTAGACGATTTGGCGCCTTTCTTCTCGCCGATGGAACTCAATCGGTCGGGATCCTTCACACCGATGTTGCCGAAATGGGGTTAGATGGCTTGGCCGTATCGACCGTGAAAGGCCTTATGGGTCTTTATGGGTCAGGGTTCCTGTATTGCCGCCGACAGTGGGCCGATCGGCTCAATCCGGCGTATCTTGCTCGCTTCAGTGTTGACCTCGGAAATGCGCCGGAATCGGCTCCGATTCTCAATGCGGCCAAACTGCGGGATGGCGCTCCCCGTTTTGATGTTGGCCACTATAACTTTCCCGGGATGATCGCCGCATATGCCTCCATGGGGCAGATGCTTGAGATCGGCACCGAAGCAATCGATAGGCATGTTACGGCGTTGGCCGCGCGATTGGCCGCGGGGCTGTTGGATCTCGGACTGCCCATCTGCGGCGGAGCCCCGGGCAAGCATACAGGAAGTATTGTAGCCGCCGGCGACGTTGCCACGCTCTCCGGTGCCAAAGCGGCCCCGCCCTTTGTTCAGGAACTACAAAACTATCTTGCCAAAAACAAAGTTCTCGTATCGAGCCGTCGCGGGATGCTCAGGTTCTCGCTTCATCTCTACAACACTGAGGACCAGGTTGATCGGGTGATCGATCTGACAAAGAACTGGCTGAAATAGTCAAAGCTAATTTCCACGGAAGCAGGAGAAATTATGTCATCGCGCAGCATAGATACCGTCGCGCTCCTTAAGGACCTCGTTAAAATTGAGAGTATAAATCCATCACTCTCGCCGAAGGGAAGCGGAGAACAGCGGGTTGCCGATTATCTCGAAAGGTTCTGCAAAGACAACAACCTTGCTTACGAGTTACAGCATGTGGTTGAAGGAAGGTCAAACTTCTTGACGTGGGTCCCGGGAAAGGATCCGGATCGGCGCGTGCTATTCGTAGCCCATATGGACACTGTGCCGACCGACAATTGGGCCTCAGATCCGTTTTCCGCCGAGCAGAAAGACGGTCGGGTGTATGGTCGCGGGAGTTGTGACACGAAAGGTTCCCTTTCGGCGATGTTAGTTGCCCTCAGTACTTTCGGAGATCGGCAGCCCAACGCCACTATTGTAGTTGCCGCCAGCATCGACGAGGAGTATCGGAAGATTGGTGCCCGGGCGATCGCCTTTTCCGGAACCACCTACGAGGCGGCAGTTGTAGGGGAGCCGACAGAACTGGAACTCGTAGTCGCTCATAAGGGCTCGGTCCGCTGGCAAATTGAGGTTCAGGGAGTTCCGGCGCACACATCGAAACCTCATCTCGGCGTCAACGCAATTACGGGCATGGCCAAGGTCATTTTGGCACTTAGCGAACATGGCCAGGACCTAGCCTCTCGGACGCAACCATTGGTCACTCCTCCAACTCTAACAGTAAGCCTTATCGAAGGTGGATTGGAACTAACGACTGTTCCCCCGTCGTGCCGCATCTGGGTGGACAGGCGCTTGGTCCCCGGCGAACGACCAGACCAAGCCTTACAAGAGGTTGAGAGCATACTGCAGGCTCTGCGCGAACGCGAGAGTATAAATGTCCGTTCCTTGCTTCCCGCACTCGAAGACCCGGCTCCGAACAGCTCCGAAACGAGTAAAATTGCTGCCGTAGCAGCGCGCGCGTGCGCTGAGGTCGCGGGGACCGGAACATATACTGGAGTTCCTTACGGGACTGACGCTAGTCAGCTATCGCTAGCGGGCATTCCATGCATCGTTCTGGGCCCAGGAAGTATTGATCGCGCCCACACGGACAATGAGTACGTCGAAATGGACCAATTAGCGAATTCGGTCGAAATTTATCAACGCATTATGCTGAGCTATTGACAACACACTTACTGCGGCACGAAGGCAATACCGTATATCAACTTCCTTGTGCCGCTGGCGACCTGATCGCTCCCTCAGCATCCTAAAGGTGTGGCGGAAACCGCCGCACCGACAACTTATGAATATGCCGCTTGTCATAATCGTGAGCATGATCTGTTCTGCGATACCGCCGACGCGGCGACGATTAGCTCGGTCAATCACAGCCTAATGTTCACTTGCCGAACTCCAAGTGTTGAACCATTAGCCTGGTTGTGCCACGTGTTCACTGTTGACCTTAGGCGCTGTCGGTGCGGACAACGAGGACCTGCTATACCTCGATTTTGCCAGCACATCCACGGCCTGATCGAGCCAGCCGCCACACTAATCCGCAGATGATGCCTGTGAAATGGGATGCCGCGACTGAGCGCTTCACAAAGTCGCAGGAATTGTGCGGAAGACGACGCATTGGGCAGAATTTCTGCATAAAGGGCGTAGCAGGCGACTGAAGTGTCATTGCGATCACTGCTAGATTCTCGAAGGAGAAGCTTCAAACTCAAGGATAGGTAGATGAAAGTTCCGGGTATGAACGACGCCGTTGTTCAAAAAGATCTCGCATTTCCAGTCGAGGAATTTCAAAGGCGCCTGAAAGTAGTCCGCCAAGAAATGGCAGAAAGAGGACTTGACCTTCTGGTCGTGAGCACGCCCGAAAACATTTATTACATGAGCGGCTATCACACCGTCGGATATTTCAGCAGCCAGTTCCTATTGGTCCCTATTTCCGGTGACCCGGTGCATATCACCCGTGGCATCGAGGAAACTAACGTCAAAGTTTTGTCTTGGATAGAACAGTCCACAAGCTACATGGACCATGAGGTGCCGATCGAACTGCTGGTCGACACCATACGCAAGATGGGCTGCGCTGACGCGGTAATCGGTGTCGAAAAAATCAGTTGGTTTCTGTCAATTGTTGATTATGAACGTCTGAGAGAGATGCTCGTTGGTGCCAAGTTTCAAGACGGCTCGTTCACGGTGGAGAGTTCACGAGTTGTCAAGTCAGATCTGGAACTGGAATATATACGCCAGGCCGCTCGTATAGCGGAAGTTGGGATGGAGATGGGGATATCTCAGATCCGTGCAGGCGCCAATGAAAACGACATTGCGGCGGAAATTCAGCGGGCCGTCACGAGTATGGGGAGCGAATATCCGGGTCTGCCTGTTTTTGTCTCGTCAGGCGTTCGGACAAGCCAAGCCCATGCGACATGGGCCGGAAGACGGGTTCAAGAGGGTGATCCCGTACTGCTCGAAATTTCTGGTTGCGTGCATCGTTACAGCGCAGCCCTGATGCGATTTATCCTGGTCAAACCGGCCAATCGCGAGATGGAGCGAATGGAAGAGGTATCGCGAAAGGCTCTTGAGAAAATGATCAGCGCCATTCGGCCAGGCCGACCGTTGGGAGAGGTTTGGGATGTTTGGTCGTCTGCCGTTACCGAGGGTGGCTATGAAGGTCGTTTCAAACGGACCGGGTATTCCATCGGCATTAATTTTCCCCCGGACTGGGGCGAAGGCTACATTCTATCCTTTAAGCGCGGGGAAACGCGGACGTTGCGCCCTAACATGACGTTCCATATTCCTTCCTTGGTCAAGGTATTCGGTTTCGCGGACGCCGGCACGAGCGAAACAGTTCGAGTCACGGAAACAGGGTGCGAAATCCTTACGAATTTCCCACGGCAACTTCACGTTCGTTAAGACCATCCCATCCCGGGCTCGCGGCTAGATCAATCAATTTGGTTCGCGAGTCTGGACGCAATGAACGATCCTCTGCAACGGTCGGCGCTCTTCCTCATGTTGAGTTGGGCGTCCACTTTTCTGTTCCAACGGCATAAACATTACGTCGAAATTCCGTTGACTTTCTTGGCTCGTGTAAGACCAAAAATTCGAAGTGTGGCTGATATTTCGGCTCACAAATCCGGATATGTTGCAAGCAAGATAGTTCATCGCATCGCCTTTTTATTTTGCGTATCACCTGTGGTGCAGATGCCGTTCCGGTCGTTCAGCTTTTTCGTTGTTCCCGAGCTCTGTGACCACGCGTCACCCTAAGCTGAAAGCTTCGCGGAACCGATCAAAGGCGACATCCCTCATAATGACAGTGTGATTTGTTAGCGTGATCGTACAACCGCGGGATTTCCGGAACTGGGAAGCGACCACGTTGGCGGCGATGGGATTTCGTCAACCTGTAGGATCCCGCCTCCCAACTGAACTCGTGTATCGCATGGATGGAGAACTGCGTCCTCGAGCGTAACTGTCAAAACCGAGGCTTCTTTTCAGGGACCGAGTCAAATTCCAGCATTTCGGTCGCCAATTTCGCCGAATTTGAGCATAGAAGAGACCCTTGACGCAGCCGGCAGCCGCGGGGCGTCGTGTATTGTTTGCTTAGTTGACAGAGCTGGAACACACCGCACGTAGCGGTCTGATCCCAAAAGCTTTGGAGTGAGAAATGCAGGCGTTGCGCCGCCGCGGACTTAAGGGAAAGCAATTATGACCATCAATATCAAAGACATCGCTGAGAAGGACCGCAACTCGGTCCTGCACCCTTTCACGCAGCTGAAGGATTTCGCCACCGGCAAGCTCGGCGAGCCGACGATCGTCGAGATGGGCAAGGGGATCCGCATCCAGGATGCCCATGGCAACCAGCTGATCGACGGCTTTGCCGGTCTTTACTGCGTCAACGTCGGCTACGGCCGCACCGAGGTTGCCGAGGCGATCTCGCGTCAGGCCTATCGGCTGGCCTATTATCACTCCTACGCCGCGCACACGACCGATGAGCTGGCCATTCTCTCCGACCGCCTCGTGAAGATGGCGCCCGGCAAGATGAGCAAGGTGTTTTACGGCATGTCCGGCTCGGACGCCAACGAGACCCAGGCCAAGCTCGTCTGGTACTACAACAACCTGCGCAGCAAGCCGACCAAGAAGAAGATCATCTCGCGGGAACGCGGCTATCACGGCTGCAGCGTCGTTTCCGGCTCAATGACCGGGATGAGCTTCTATCACGACCATATGGATTTGCCTCTACCGCAGATCGATCATACCGGTGTCCCGCACCACTACTGGGGCGCCAACCCCGGCGAGACCGAACGCGAATTCTCGGCCCGTCGTGCCGCAGAGCTCGACGAGATGATCGAGACGCTTGGTCCGGATAATGTCGGCGCCTTCATCGCCGAGCCCGTGCTTGGTACGGGCGGCATCACGCCGCCGCCGGAAGGCTATTGGGAAGCGATCCAGGCGGTGCTCAAGAAGCACGACGTTCTACTGATCGCCGACGAAGTCATCACCGGCTTTGGCCGCACCGGGTCGATGTTCGGCTCGCAGCATTACGGGATCGAACCTGACCTGATCACCGTCGCCAAGGGCCTGACCTCGGCCTACTTCCCGCTTTCGGCCTCGATCGTTGGTGAGAAGGTCTACAAGGTGATGGAAGAGGGGGCCGACAAGGTCGGTGCCTTCTCGCATGGTTACACCTATTCCGGCCACCCGATCGGCGCGGCAGCCGCAAACGCGGTCCTCGACATCGTCGAGAAGGAAAACCTGCCCGGCAACGCCCGCGAAGTCGGTGCCTATTTCCAGGCTCAGCTCAAGGAAAAGTTCGCACAGCTGCCGATCGTCGGTGAAGTGCGTGGCGTTGGCTTGATGGGCGCGATCGAGTTCGTCGCAGACCGTGAGAACAAGACACGTTTCGATCCGTCGCTGAAGGTCGGTGCCCGCGTCTCCAAGGCAGCCCGCGACCGTGGCCTCATCGCCCGCGCCATGCCGCATGGTGATATCCTCGGCTTTGCCCCGCCGCTTGTCACCACAAAGGCGGAAATCGACGAGATCGTCTCCATCGCCGAGAAGGCGGTGCGCTGCGTGATCGACGACCTCGTTCTCAACGGCGAGAAAATCTGAGTTAAGGCGACCGGTACTGTTCTGGTCGAGCTCGAACGACCGGTCGCCATCGACCCATGCAATCGGATTCTGACAGGGCAGGGGAATCCACTTCCTGCCCTGATCGAGAAGCTCAACCGTCGCGCGGCTTTGCGCACCATCAACAGAGAGGAAGCCGGCCTATGACCGCTGCCAAACTTCATGTCACGACCAGCTTGGCACCGATCACCGTCCATAGCCCCTATGACGGATCTGTGCTGGGAACGATTGACGCCACCGATGCCAGCGAGATCGGCGAACTCATCGCCCGCGCCCGGCGCGGCGCCGAATTGTCGCGCAATCTGCCGAGACATAAGCGCGCAAGCATTCTCGAAGGGGCCGCTCAACTCATCGAGCGCCGTCGCGACGTCTTTGCCGAAACCATCGTGCGCGAGGCCGGCAAGACGATCGTCCAGGCGCGCAAGGAAGTGCTCCGTTGCATCAACACGCTCAAGCTGTCTGCCGAAGAGGCTAAGCGCAATGCCGGCGAAATCGTGCCTTTCGATGCCTATACCGGATCGGAACAGCGCCAGGGTTGGTTCACCCGCGAGCCGCTCGGCATCATCACCGCCATCACCCCCTACAACGATCCGTTGAACCTCGTCGCTCACAAGCTCGGCCCGGCGATTGCCGGCGGCAATGCCGTGCTCTTGAAGCCGTCGAACCTGACGCCGTTTTCGGCGATCAGGCTGGTCGAGGTGCTTGTGGAAGCGGGCTTGCCGAAGGAGATCATCACCACCGCTCACGGCGACCGGGAATTGGTGACGGCTCTGATCTCCGAACGTGACGTGCGCATGGTGTCGTTCACCGGCGGCTTTGCCACCGGCGAGGCAATCAGCCGCAAGGCCGGCCTCAAGAAACTGGCGATGGAACTCGGCGGCAATGCTCCCGTCATCGTCATGGATGACTGCGACTTCGACATGGCGGTTGAAGGCTGCGTTTCCGGCGCCTTCTGGGCGGCTGGCCAGAATTGCATCGGCGCTCAGCGTGTGCTAATCCAAGCAGGGCTTTACGAGCGGTTCCGCGATGCCTCTGTCGCCGCAACGAAGAAGCTGAAGGCCGGCGATCCGCTGCTCGAAGGTACCGATGTCGGTCCGATGATCTCGAAGGAAGTTGCGGAACGCACCGAAGCAGCGGTCAATGAGGCCATTGTTGCCGGCGCGAAATTGCTTTGCGGCCACAAGCGTGAGGGATCGCTCTACCACCCGACGGTACTCGAGGGCACGCCGACGACCTGCCGCCTGTGGCAGGAAGAAGTGTTTGCTCCTGTCGTCGTGCTCGCGCCCTTCGAGACGCTCGATGAAGCGATCGAGATGGCCAACGATCCGGACTACAGCCTGCATGCCGGCATCTTCACCAGCAACCTCAATGTCGCGCTTGAGGCGGCGAACAGGATCGAGGCCGGAGGCGTGATGATCAACGACTCTTCGGACTATCGCTTCGATGCCATGCCATTCGGCGGCTTCAAATACGGCAGCATGGGCCGGGAAGGCGTCCGTTTCGCCTACGAGGAAATGACCCAGCCCAAGGTGGTTTGCATCAATCGGCCCTACAGGTTCTAACCCGTGCGTTCTGAGGACACCATGAGCGCGAAAGCAGGAACTAGACTGGGAATCAAATACGCAACCAAGCGAACGGTTCACGCCTCCCAAGGCAACCAGGCTGTCGCCGAGCACGTTTCGGTGACAGCCATTTCGCTTGCGTAATTCATTCGTCCGAGAGCTGCTCGCAATCGCGTCAGAAGAAACGAACCAACGGCAGAGCATTGGTTCCCGCGAGGCAGTGAGCTATGCAGCACGAAAAATCGGTAGTCAGTTCGACGACGTTGGCGCCTCTCGAAAACAGAATATTTCGATCGCTCTGCTTAGCCACACAAATCTCCAGTATCGGTTGGCTCGTCCAGACCACGGCCGTCAGTTGGTTGATGGCGACGATTTCCACTTCCGATTTGATGGTCGCACTTGTTCAGGCTTCCTCAACACTCCCCTCGTTCTTTCTATCAATCTTCGCTGGAGCCCTCACCGACAGTTTCAGCCGACGTTGGGTGATGCTAGCCGGCCATTTCTTGATCGCAATGGCATCCATCACACTAGCGTTTTCGGTGGCGATAGGCTTCGTTAGTCCATGGTTACTACTTGGATTGGGGTTTTTAGCAGGTTGCGGTTTCACCTTGAACGATCCAGCGTGGCACGCCTCGGTCGGCGATATTCTTGAGAAACGCGATATTCCAGCCGCAGTGACGCTGCTGTCGATTGGCTACAACACTGCGCGCAGCGTTGGGCCGGCTTTAGGTGGTATCATCCTGGCTTATTTCGGGCCGCTTGCCGCGTTTGCATTGGCAGCGCTGAGCCACCTAGCTCCCTTGAACGCAGTCTGGCGTGGCAAATGGCAAGTTCGCCAGCCACCACTTCCGCGTGAACGGATCATAACAGCAATTCACGACGGCATGCGGTTTACGGCGATGTCTTCGGAAATCGGAGCGGCGACTGTGCGTGCAACGATTTTCGGGATGTCAAGCATATCTATCCTCGCCCTGCTGCCCATCGTCGTCAGGGACCAACTGGCGGGCGGACCGGTGGTTTATGGCATCTTGCTGGCCGGCTTCGGTGCAGGCGCGTTCATTGCCGGTATGAGCAACAGCATCCTGAGGCGCATGATGCCACAAGAACGACTGATCATGCTCGGATCTCTCAGCTGCGCCGCATGTTGCCTCACGATCGCATTCGCTCCGTCGGTAATAGTCGCGGCGGTTGCGCTGGCAGTTGCGGGCGCGGGATGGGTTATAACATGGACGGGGATCGACGTGGCTGTGCAGATGGCAAGTCCCAGATGGGTCGTTGGGCGAACCCTATCTATCTACTATACATTTACCTACGGCGGCATTGCAGTCGGCAGTTGGGTTTGGGGCGCTGTTGCGCAGAACTACTCATTGACGTGGGCCCTGGTCAGCTGCGCGGTAGTTTTGTTGCTTGTTGCCGCAGTCGGGAGAGTGTTGCCCATATTGCCTTGGGAAGAGCAAGAGCAAGAGGACTTTGAGTTCACGCCACCCACTTTAGCGCTCGACGTGACGCCGAGGAGCGGTCCCATTGTCGTCAAAGTGGAATATTCTATTCCGGAAGGGAGCGTTGACGACTTTCTTGGACTTATGCGCGAAAGGCGTAGAGTCCAGAGCAGGGCTGGAGCCCGGAGTTGGACGCTCCAGCGGAACCTCCAGTTCCCTTCGCTATGGACGGAGACGTTCCGGACGCCGACCTGGCTGGATTTCTTACGCCTCAACCATCGGCTTACGGCGAATGACAAGGAAATAGGCGCACGATTGATGCGATTGCATTCAGCAGATCGTCCACCTGAAACGACATTTTCGATAGAGCGACCGGCAGGCGCGTCCCGTAAGTCAGATCAGAACCCCTATTTGTCTCGCCTCTAACATCGTAACCGAGTTCTGTCACACGCACAACTGCGAATCTATCAAATGCCGGCGGGACGCGCGACGCCTGGAACCAAGAAGGAATGCTATGCCTGCGAGACTTTCAGTAAATTTGAATGCTATCGCCCTTTTGCGCAACCGCCGCGACCTACCATGGCCTTGTAGACCTCGGTCGCATCTCGCTAGAAGCGGGCGCAAGCGGGCTGACAGTGCACCCTCGCCCCGACCAGCGTCACGTCCGCTTCTCCGACCTGGGTCCTATTCGGGCGCTGATCGACGGCTCTTTTTCGGGAGTAGAGTTCAACTTGGAAGGCTTTCCAGATGAAACTTTCTTGCGTCTAGTAGAGAAGCATCTGCCGGAGCAGGTTACCATAGTTCCGGACGGCCCCTCGCAAGCAACTTCGGATCATGGCTGGGAGTTTCGCAAGAGCCACAGACTGCATGAAAACGTAATCCAGCGCCTAAAAAAACTGAACGTGCGGGTATCAGTCTTCGTCAATGGCGAGCCGGACAGCGAGGCGCTGAAGATTGCAAAAGAGATTGGAGCCGACCGGGTTGAACTGTGCACCGGCCCCTATGGTGCCTGTTATAACGATCCTGCAAGAGCTGTGCGTATGCTTGACGCGCTTGGAAAGACGGCGGAGCTCGCGCTTGACCTCGGTCTCGCGGTCAATGCCGGCCATGACTTGACGGTTGCAAATCTACCGGCGCTCGTCGCCCGCGTTCCCAAATTGGCGGAAGTTTCGATCGGACATGGTTTGATAGCCGACGCCCTCGAATATGGGATCAGCCAGTCTGTACGGCGATTTCGGCGCGTGTGCGGTCAGGACGTATGAGGGCTAGAGGAGATTTTCAAGAGTGGCGCTATAGTTGCTTTCAGGAGTTGAACGCTCCGCATCCTGAAACTTGGTGCATAGGCTTGAACCTAGGCCGTTTGTGACCCTACGGTGTCGCCCTCCATTATTGCGGCGAGAGCGAAGGCAAAAGATTGGGTCGACCGACTGAAGCGCGCTGGCCATGCTTAGTCCGGCTCTTATGTTCGTACGACCCTTCGCTCGGCGCTATGCGCGCCGATGAGCGCCAGAATTCTGCAGGGAGCATCGGAACTACGCAGGACTTCTGCGTGACGCCCGTATTTACGCAGCCCCGGATAAGCTGGACGGGGGTAGCTTAGAGCGCAAGTTACGCTTCAATATGGAACAATTGAGATTTCCTCCGGCTTGCAGAATACCACATTTTTCCTAGCGAGCCCGAACGTCTTCTGTGGCATATTTGTTACAAGGGAATTGTATAGTTATGTAACGAGCTTAGATGATTCTTTTGGCCCTCGGGTGACACGCCAAATCGCAGGAATGTAACAAAGAAGCCAGCACTGTGAACGCTCTATTTCCAAGCTCAAGATTGCGGTCACAGCACTACTCATACTCATCACAAGATCAAAAATCGGGAGAAATAGTCCCTCATGGCCGCGGAAGATAGACTTGATATCGAAGTGCGAACAATTAACCTTAAAGGTCTGAACGGGCCTGCCGAGATTGCGGTTGACCGATGGGGTGTCGCCCACATTCGCGCTAAGACCCTTGAGGATCTTTTTTTCGTGCAGGGCTACAATGCGGCGAGGGATCGCCTGTGGCAGATCGACCTTTGGCGTAAACGAGGTCTCGGACTGTTGGCGGCCGATTTTGGTCCAGGATTTCTGGAGCAAGATCGGGCCTGTCGGCTGATGCTTTATCGCGGAGATATGGATGCAGAGTGGGCGGCTTATTCGCCCGACGCGAAGCTTGTCTGCGAGGCGTTCGTCGCCGGTGTCAACGCCTTTGTCGAGCGCATAGAGCAGGGCGGCGAAAACCTCCCCCCGGAATTCGAAAAGCTTGATAGCCGGCCATCGCGTTGGAAAGCAGAAGACGTCGTTCGAATCCGGAGCCATTGCCTCACATATAATGCAGTTTTGGAAATCGCACGGGCTAACGTGCTGGCGACGTCTGGAGCCACGGCGGATATCCTTCGCAGCCAGCTCGAACCGCACGTACAGCCCGTGGCAGATCCAAACCTCAGGCTCTCGGATATTCCGTTGGCGGTTGCCGACCTGCTAAAGCTGGCAAAAGCACCCGTTAGCTTCAGTCCGAGACGTCTTGCCGCTACTTTGAGTCAGGCGCGCCTTTGGAATCGCTTGGATGTTAACGGTGAGGTGGAGCAATCGACTACTTCAGAAGGCTCCAACAACTGGGTGGTTTCGCCACAGCGCAGCGCAACCGGTCGTCCAATTATGGCTACGGATCCGCACCGGGCGCAAACTGTGCCGTCGCTCCGCTACATGGTCCACCTTTCGATGCCAGGCTTGAATCTGATTGGCGCCGGCGAGCCAGCTGTTCCAGGCATTGCGTTGGGCCACAACGGCCACAGCGCTTTCTCGCTCACCATCTCCGGGGCTGACCAAGAAGATATTTATGTCTACGAAACTCATTCGGGCGATCCCGCTGTATATCGTTACAACGACGGATGGGAATCCATGAGGATCGTTGAGGAAATATTTGAGGTCAAGGGTTGTGAACCGCAGACACTACCATTGCGCTTCACCCGGCACGGTCCAGTTATCTACGAAGATCCTGACAGTCGCAAATCATTTGCCATACGGACTGTATGGAACGAACCGGGCAGCGCTCCGTACTTAGCAAGCTTATCGGCTATGCGTGCAAAAACTTTCAGCGAGTACTGCGAGGCCCTTAGGGGATGGGGGACGCCTTCAACAAACCATCTCTATGCAGACGTGAGTGGGACTATTGGTTGGCAGATCGCCGGGAGGACTCCAATTCGGCCAAACTGGAATGGGCTTCTGCCAGTGCCAGGTGATGGCCGATACGAGTGGAGCGGTTTTGTTGCGTTAGTAGATCTGCCGTCAGCGGTCGACCCCGAACAGGGCTTCCTTGCGACAGCCAACGAAATGAATTTACCCGACGGTGGGGAGAAGAGTAAGTCTCCAATTGGTTACGAATGGGGGGAAAGAAGCCGAGCGCAGCGGATCCATCACGTGTTGAACGGCCAGCCGCAGCACACGGTTTACGACTCTTGCAGACTGCAAAACGATCTTTATTCAATGCCGGCGGAGCGATTCCAAGCTGTCCTGCGGGAGCAACGTTTTAAAGGAGACACAGCTCGTCGGGCGGCTGCTCATATGCTTTCCTGGGATTGCGTGCTGAACGCCGAATCGTCACCTGCGGTGCTGTTTGAAAACTGGCTCACCAAGCACCTAAAGCCGAGGATTTTCCAAATCTTCGCCCAGGAAGAGTACAGCTGTCTACTACAACCCGGTAATATCCAATCTATCCTCTCGGTGGTGGAAAGGCCTGAACAATGGATCGGCACTGATGCTGAGAAAACACGCCAGGAAATTCTGGAACAGACGTTGGCAGCCGCATGGCGCGACTGTGAGGCATGCCTCGGAGCAGACCCTACAAATTGGCAATGGGGCCAGATGCACAGATTATCATTGAACCATGCGGTGAGCCGCGCCTTCCCCGAACTCTCGGCATCCTTTGACATTGAACCGATGCAAATTGGGGGCAGTGACTCGACCATCATGTACGCGGCATACCGCTCCCACGATTTTCAAACAACAACCGGTCCGTCGATGCGAATGGTTATCGACGTAGGAGACTGGGACAACTGCCTCTTCGTGAACCTCCCCGGGCAGTCGGGAGATCCGCGCTGCTCGCACTATCGGGATCTCAAGGAAACCTGGCTTGGCGGCGACTACAAGCCGCTGCTCTATTCGTGCCGAGCGATCGATGAGGCGACAGAGTTGCGGATCGTGTTGAACCCGGCTGAGTAAGCGAGTGTGGATCGCCCCATTCACCGACGCATTGGGTGGGCGTGCCAGATATACATTCATTGAAGGGACACTCCATTGTATCGCTCACAGAGTCTGCGATATATCGCTACGTTCGAACAGCTCCGATCTTCTTCTATATCGACGCGCGGCGGCCGGTCGCCCGTTTAGCAAGAGGTGATCAGCGCCGTTGGAAACCTTTTCTCGCAGACGACGTACCGACCATGGGCAGATACATTGCCGGAAAGGTGTTTCACTGCCTTTCACGGCCAAACAAACACAATTGTTTCGCTTGGCTTTGAGGTCCCGCTGGAAGTCATCTTTCGCATGCAGTTGGCGACGCGAGCCAGGGGGAGGGGATGTCGCGGCGGTTGCCGTGGCATTGAAGCGATTGCTTCTCGACTTAGGTGATACCGAAGCAACACACAGGGCTCTATGCCAGCATCAACTTTCTCGAAGGCCACGCCACGCGCATTGCTGGGCCTGATGGTGTCGAACAACGGGGCGACATTCATCTGGGAGTTACCGCAATGGCCTATACGAGATATCCTAATCATCGTAGACGCTTTCTTGGAGCCTTCGCTGCTTTGTCACCCATGGAAGTTCGATCGGATGAGAACTCTTGAAAGCCGCATCGCGCTGGCAAGACTTTCTTCGCTGACGTTGGCAGCAAACTGGCGCTTCGTTGCACCAATGGACCTAGACTCGTGCTTTGGTGCGAAAAAGTGAGCGACCGGTGACGCGAACACTTGGTTGGTAGCTGATCTGCAGAATGACAGTGCAATGCAACGTGTTCATTCGGAGTTTTCCGTCCTGTGAAGAGGGGCGCGAAGGTCGACGCCCAACTTGCAAACCGGGACCGGCATCGACACGGTAAAGTGACATCTAAGTGCATTTACGTTGCTTAGGTAGGCCGGTCCCGGTAGGGACGATGAGAGCTGGCTCGGGAAATTTGGACAGCAAGGATAAGTGGAATTTCTGCCTGACTTCGGCTTAGATGCCGGGAACAGGAGATACCATGACAAGACGACCGCGCCGGAACCATAGCCCGGCTTTCAAGGCGAAAGTGGCGCTTGCCGCCATTAGGGGCGAACAGACGCTGGTGGAATTATCCCAGCAGTTCGACGTGCATGCCAATCAGATCAAGCAGTGGAAAGACCAGCTCCTTGAGGGGGCGACGGGCGTTTTCGGCGATGACGCCAAAGCGGAACCGGCGGCTCCGACCGTCGATGTCAAAACCCTGCACGCCAAGATTGGGGAACTGACGTTAGAGAATGATTTTTTATCCAGTGCGCTCGGCAAAGCCGGATTGCTGAGCGGAAAGAAATGATCAATCGCGAGCACAAACTGTCCGTCGTTCGCCAGGCGAAGCTTCTCGGCTTCAGCCGTGGCAGCGTCTATTATTCGCCGCGTCCTGCGTCAGACGGCGATCTGGCTCTGATGCGGCGGATTGACGAACTGCATCTCGATTATCCCTTCGCCGGAAGTCGCATGTTGCAAGGGCTTTTGAAGGCCGACGGGCTTGTCGCGGGGCGGCTTCACGTCGCGACGCTGATGAAGAAGATGGGCATTGAGGCGATCTACCGTCGTCCGAATACGTCGAAACCAGCACTTGGTCACAAGGTCTATCCATATCTGCTCAGGAAGCTGGCGGTCACCAGACCCAACCAGGTATGGGCAATGGACCTGACCTACGTCCCCATGGCGCGGGGCTTTGTCTATCTCTGCGCCGTCGTCGATTGGTTCAGTCGCCGAGTGCTTTCATGGCGGCTGTCGATCACGATGGAGACGGCTTTTTGTATCGAGGCGGTCGAGGAAGCTCTTTGCCGATATGGCAGGCCAGAGATCTTCAATACCGACCAGGGATCGCAGTTCACCTCCGTTGACTTTTAAGAAGGCCGGGATTGAAATCTCGATGGATGGCAAGGGCGCATGGCGCGACAACGTCTTCGTCGAGCGGCTCTGGCGGTCGATCAAATATGAGGAGATCTATCTCCATGCCTACAAAAGCGTGCCGGAGGCTCGTGCCGGAATTGGTCGTTATATAAGCTTTTACAACCAACGACGCCCACATTCATCGCTTGACCGGCAGACGCCGGATCAGGCTTACTTCAACGCGCTGACACCGATGATGGTAGCAGCATAATCGAGGCGGAAATCCACTTAGCGAAACGCCCGGAACTGTTCAGACAAACCGAGCCAACTCAGTCGGCGAAGGTTCATCCGGACTATCATGTCGAGGTCGACAAGACCTTCTACTCGGTGCCACATCGGTTGATTGGATGCACCCTCCAGGTGCGGCTCACCCACCGGGTGGTCGAGATCTTTCACGATCACCAGCGTGTCGCCAGCCATGTTCGCCGCTCCCAGCGTTCCGGCCACGTCACTGTCAACGACTATATGCCCAAGGCGCATCAGCGCTATGCCAACACCACGCCAGCCAATCTGATCGGCCGTGCGACCCAGATCGGCCCCAATGCCGCCATCCTGGTCGAACGCATGATGCGCGACAGGCCGCATCCGGAACAAGGATACCGCTCGGCCATGGGCATTCTGTCACTGGCACCGCGCTATGGATCGCAACGCCTCGATGCGGCCTGTGAGCGGGCGCTCACCATCAATGCCATCACCTATTCCTCCGTCGCCTCCATCCTCAAATCCGGCCTCGACCGCAGGCTGAACATGCGGCCGCCACACCTGCGCATACCAATATCCGTGGCCGATCCTACTATCAGTGAAGGAAGCAAGAATGCTGACAAACCCCACCCTCGACCAGATGCAGGCCCTCGGGCTCACCGGCATGGCCGCCGCCTGGCGCGAATTGACCGAGCAGTCCAGCACCAATGAGCTCAGCCGCGATGAGTGGCTCGGCCTAATGCTCGATCGCGAAGTTACCCTGCGTGCCGACAAGCGCATCCGCAACCGGCTCGCCTCCGCCAAGCTACGCTTCGCCCAGGCCTGCATTGAAGATATCGACTTCGCCGCGGCCCGTGGTCTCGACCGGCGCAACATGCAAATTCCGAGGTAATCCGCCCCCTGATTCCGAGATGATGTCGCCCCCCAGTTCCGAGAAATAGTCGCCCCCTTATTCCGAGATGATGCCGCCCCCTTTGGAAGGCATCTGGCGTGGGTGTTCTGCCGGTGTGAAGTTTCTTCCTTCGACTGTGACGAGGAAGGAACGGGATGCCTGCGGAGAGACTGGAGATGCGGCGTGTCCGCGAGATATTGAGATATCGCTTCGAGCAAGGACTTGGGCACAAGTCGATTGCGGTGCGGGTTGGGGCTGCGCCCTCGACGGTGCGTGAGACGCTACGGCGTGCGGCGGTTGCCGGGCTGACGTGGCCTCTGGGTGACGACGTCAGTGACGCAGTTCTGGAAGCGGCGCTTTACAAAGCGGCCGGGACGAAGACGGGGCACCGTCGCGCTCCTGAGCCGGATTGGGCGCACGTCCATCGCGAGCTGAAGCGCAAGCATGTGACGTTGCAGATCCTCTGGGACGAATACATCAGCCGTTATCCTGATGGATATCGCTATAGTCGGTACTGTGACCTTTACCGCGGTTGGGCGATGAAGCTGCCGGTGACGATGCGGCAGGATCATGCGGCCGGCGACAAGCTGTTCGTCGATTACGCCGGCGACACGGTCACCGTCATCGTTGATCGGCTGTCCGGCAAGACGAGACAGGCCCACCTGTTCGTGGCGGTTATGGGCGCGTCGAGCCTGTCACACGCTCATGCGCGCTGGAGCGAGACGCTTCCTGACTGGATCGAATGCCATATCCAGGCGCTGGAGTTTTTTGGCGGAGCGCCAGCCTTGCTGGTTCCCGACAATGCCAAGGTGGCGATCATCAAGGCGTGTCACTTCGATCCCCAGGTCAACCGGACGTATTGTGCGATGGCGGGCCACTACGGCAGCGCCGTCCTGCCGACGCGGCCGCGACGTCCCCGCGACAAGGCGAAAGTGGAAGCTGCGGTTCGTATCGTCGAACGCTGGCTGTTGGGCCGGCTGCGCCATCGCATCTTCTACAGCCTGGCCGAGGTCAATGCGGCGATCGGCGACTTGCTTCATGACCTCAACGACAAGCGCGTCCTGCGCCGTGTCGGCGTTACCCGCCGCCAATTGTTCGAGGAGCTTGACCAGCCGGCTTTACGACCATTGCCTGTGGAGCGCTATGTTTTTGCCGAATGGCGCATCCGGCGCGCCGGGCTGGATTATCACGTCGAGATCGAGCGGCACTATTATTCCGTTCCCTATCGCTTCGCCCGCGAGCAGATCGAGGCTCGCATCACCGCCAATACGATCGAGATCTTCCACAAGGGCGAGCGAATTGCCGCTCACCGGCGCTCCAGCGGCAATGGCAAGCACACGACGATCCCCGACCATATGCCTTCGGCGCATCGCCGCTTCGCCGACTGGACGATCGAACGGATTCAACGCGAAGCCTCTGCGATGGGGCCGGATGTTGCGCTGTTGTGCGAGCGCATTCTTGCCGACAGGCCGCATCCCGAGCAGGGCTTTCGAGCCTGTCTCGGCATCATCCGCCTGAACAAGAGCTTTGGCCGCGACAGGGTCAATGCCGCCTGCAGCCGCGCGTTGGAGATCGGGGCAAGGACCTATGGCTCGGTACGCTCCATCCTCGACAACCACCTCGACCGAACGGCTGCCTCAAATGGTGCGGCGTCGCATGAACCGATCCATCACGAGAACATCCGCGGACCCCGCTATTACCACTAAGGAGAACGAAAGATGCTTGCTCATCCAACACTGGATAAATTGAATGCCATGGGCCTGGCCGGCATGGCAAAGGCCTTTAGCGAACTCGTTGCCAACGGCGAAGCCGAACATCTGTCGCACGCCGAATGGCTCGGACTGCTGCTCGAACGGGAATGGAGCTCCCGTTACGATCGAAAGCTTGCGGCACGCCTCAGGTTTGCCAAGCTTCGCCACCAGGCGCCCCCGGAAGACGTCGATTATCGCAGCGAGCGCGGCCTTGATCGCGCGCTCTTCATGAAGCTGCTCGGCGGCGACTGGATCAACGCTCATGACAATCTGGCCATTTGCGGACCTTCGGGTGTCGGAAAAAGCTGGTTAGCCTGTGCGCTCGGCCACAAGGCTTGCCGAGATGATCGTTCCGTTCTTTATCAACGTGTCCCAAGGCTGTTTGCCCAGCTCGCGCTCGCTCGTGGCGATGGAAGGTATGCCCGGCTGCAACGGACCTTGGGCCATGTTCAGCTTCTGATCCTAGACGACTGGGGTCTCGAACCGCTCAACGATCAGGCCCGTCACGACCTCCTCGAAATCCTCGAAGATCGCTATGGCCGTCGATCCACGATCATCACCAGCCAGCTTCCCGTGTCGGCATGGCATGGTGTCATAGGAGATCCAACTTATGCCGACGCGATTCTGGATCGCCTCGTTCATAACGCCCATCGCATCGAATTGAGCGGCGATAGTCTGCGCCGGAATCTGCCGCGCAAAGCTTGACACGTCGTCTGAATGAAATGACAACAATCATCGCCTGCAGACCCCATTAAACAGGGGGCGAGATCATCCCGGAATCAAGGGGCGCAATCATCTCGGAACGAAGGGGCGGCTTCATCGGAATCGGCACGCAACACCATGGCGCTGGCCCAGGGGCAATGGCTCACCGCCCATGAGGGCCTGATTATCACCGGCCATACCGGCACCGGCAAATCGTGGCTGGCCTGTGCCTTCGGCAGGCAAGCGGCCAGGCTCGGTCACTCGGTGCTCTATGCGCGCGTGCCGCGCATGTTCGAGGATCTCGCGCTTGCTCGCCTCGATGGCTCCTTTCCCCGCCTCATCGACAAGCTCACCCGCGTCCAGCTCCTCATCCTCGACGACTTTGGAACCCATACGCTCACCGATCAGCAGCGGTTCTATCTCTTCGAAATCGTCGAGGAACGATATCAGAGAAAATCCACCCTGATCACAGCCCAGGTTCCAGTGGCAAGCTGGCATGACATTAGCGCCGAACCAAGCATCGCAGACTGCCCCTATTGTCGACGGGGTAGTGCATCACGTGACTATCATTGACCCACGCCACGGCCTTGCGGGTCAGCGTCTTGAGCTGGTGTCAGTCCAGTCCGGACGCGGTGCGGCATTCGTTGTCGTTCGATTACCTGACGGACGCCGCCGTTCAATTCGCCGATCAGCAACCGATCTTGTAGCCGCTTCGCCGGAAGCGCGGAGCGAGTCGAAGTCGGCGCCTCGCATCAGCGTTCGAACCCTGCTCACATTGATGCGCCATTTAAACAGCATGGTTACCTCACGTTCCAAGGAGGTGATTCGCGATGAACGTGCAATCAAAACCGTACCGCGTAGCGTCTCAGTCCCTCGTAAAACTTCAGACCCCGAGCACGACAGTCCCGCGTCCGTGGCTCGATTTGCCGCCGGAGACGCGGAAACAAGTCGCTCGAAAACTTGCCCCCTGTTGATGCGGATGCGGTCAATACGCGCGCCGACAAAGGTAGCTCGGCATGCTGAGAGCGACGAATAGCCCGGATGAGCGCGTCACGGCCGAGCATCGCGGCAAGCTCGCCTACATCTATGTCCGCCAGTCTTCCGTGAACCAAGTACGGCATCATCAGGAGAGCACGGAGTTGCAGTATCGTCTCATCGATCGTGCTGTCGCTCTTGGCTGGCCACATGAACGCGTGCACGTCATCGATGAAGATCTCGGCAAGTCCGGTTCGGGCTGCGTCGAGCGAGAGGGCTTCAAGAAACTAATCGCGGAGATCGGGCTTGGAAACGCGGGGCTTGTCATCAGCCTCGACGCCTCCCGGCTTGCCCGCAATAACCGTGACTGGCTGGCATCAACTTCTCGATCTGTGCTCATTGTTTGGCGTCATCATCGCTTACGGCGAACGGCTCTACGATCCCTGCGCTTATCACGACCGCCTGCTGCTGGGTTTGTCCGGCATCATGAGTGCGAAGCGGAGCTGCGCCAGATTAAGCAGCGCCTTCATCAGGGTGAGCGCCAGAAAGCGGCACGCGGCGAATTGCGCCTTGGCCTCCCCGCCGGGTTGGCTCATGACCGCTCGGGCCAAATCATTCTCAATCCCGATGAGGAGGTGCAGGCAAGGTTGTGTCTGGTCTTCAGCAAATTCCGCGAATTGGAAAGCGCGCGGGCAGTGATGCGCTATCTACGCAAGGAGAATTTGCCGTTGCCAATGCGCCCCCTTCGTGGTCCGGCGCCGCACGAAGTGGTTTGGCGTGAGGCCAGCAACCCGCGCGTGCTCAGCATTCTCCATAATCCCGGCTATGCTGGGGCCTATGTCTATGGTCGGCGGCGGCAGACTGGCGGACGCGTTCGTCAGGACGTTTATCGTCCGCGGACGACTAAGGTCCCCATCGCGGACTGGGAGGTCTGTTTGGAAGCGGCCCATCCTGGTTACATCGGCTGGGAGCAATTCATGGAGAATCAACGGCGATTGGAGAACAACATCAACCGCTACGAAGCCGGCCATTCGGGCGTGCCGCGCAAGGGCGCCGCACTGCTGCAGGGCATCGCTGTCTGCGGGCGGTGCGGTCGCCGGATGAGTTTGCGCTATAGCGGCCCTGCCGGAAACTATCCCGTCTACACGTGCCGCGCCGACCGCGGCCACGACGGAGGGCCGTTATGTCAGGAGGTGCGCGCTCTGCCGGTCGATGCACGCGTCGAAAGCATTCTACTCGAGGCTCTGACGCCGGATAGGATCGCGATCGCCGTCGCCGCACTGGGCCAGATGGAAGAGGAGGCACATCAACTCGAGCGTCAATGGGCTCTGCGGCGCGAACGTGCGCGCTACGAGGCGGAGAGGGCACGGCGCCAATATGATGCAGTCGAGCCTGAGAACCGCTTGGTGGCCCGTTCGCTGGAACGCGGATGGGAGGAAAAGTTGCGTGCAGCCGAGGCCATCGAGCAGGACTATGAACGATGGCGGTCCGACGAGCCCCTCGTCCTGAGCGAGGCAGATCGCGACGGGTTACTGGCACTTGGGGAGAACCTGCCTGGCATCTGGCATGCCCCATCAACCACAGCGGCCGAGCGAAAGAGCATCCTGCGCCTCATCATCTGCGAGGTCGTTCTCGACCAAAAGCGCCTGCGGGGCCAGGTCTGGATCAAGATCCTGTGGCAAACGGGAGCGACGTGCACTGAAACGCGCGCTTACGGTAGGCCGGCGTCGAACTTGCCCGAAATTACATTCTAATCCGCAGATCAGTCAGGGGGTGCGCGCGCGCCAGCCCAAATCCGTCTCGATGAAGTTGTGGAGTGCTGAAATCCGGGCCAGGTTCAAGAAGCTCTGGTAGTGATGTCGCATAATCCGGCCTGTCCGAGCGCAGCCCTTGGTGACCGATGCCTCTTTGTTTCCGCTGCTGCGTTAAGTGTGTCGTCGCGGGGATTTCCTGCGCTTTACGCGGAAAAGAGCCGCTTATCTGCCGATCACAATGTCACATCGCCCCATTCCGCAATCCGGCGGGCGCTATCGTATAGAGCAGATATCGCGAGACTTGGGCTGCTTGTCGTAGAGCAGGCTTTTGGGGAGGCTACATTGAGTCATGAATTTGGTAGCTTAAAAGGAAGAACGGCTGTCATCACAGGAGGAGCTCAAAATCTTGGCTGGGCTATAGTTGAATCCTTTTGCTCGGCGGGGGGATGCGCAATAGTCGTTGATCGCGACACTTCCAAAATCAATCCAGCGAATTCTGCTGAGGCCATTTTGACGTTGGAAGCCGACGTTACGGACCCCACCTTGCCAGACCGTTTAGATGCGCTCCTCCGTGACGCTGGCCGATCCCTCGACATTCTTGTGAACAATGCGGGACTTGGCCGCGACGGTGGTCACGCACTAACTGCCTCCGAAGATGAGTTCCGGACTTGCCTAGACGTTAATCTCGTAGCGGTGTTTCGCCTATCGCGCTGGGCCGTTTCAAAGATGATGACTAGAGGTGGATCGATTGTGAACGTCTCGTCCGTTTATGGGGAGGTGGGAGTGCCGGGCATGTGCGGCTATTCAACTTCTAAGTCAGCTGTCCTTGGATTGACGCGCCAGATGGCAACCGATTTTGGACCTAATGGGATACGTGTAAACGCGGTCGCCCCAGGCGTTATCGAGCACGGCCGAACCGCGGAACATATTTATGCAGACGCATGGTACCGGCATGTGATGATTGACGGGGCGCCTATGCGAAGAACGGGCAAGCCGGAAGACATTGCTCCTGCAGTGCGGTTCCTCGCTTCCGACGAGTCATCGTTTATCACAGGTCAGGTCCTTACAGTCGATGGAGGATGGGCTATGGGTAGGTTCCCGCGCGAGTATCCGATTGGTGAAATATAACTGTTCCAATATGGCCGATTATCAAGGCGAGTATCAGCCGAGCTGACTCTTTCACCGAACAAGAAACCTGCTCCCAGTCTGTCTAAGCACACAATAACGCGGCCCAGACAACCAGGTTCACGGGGCCGGGATATCCAACCGCAACATTAAAGGAAGCAGCATATGATATCTCACGCGGCGAGCGGGTCCGTCATAGAGCCCGGCATCACAGAAGGAAAACCGCTTCTGGGCAGGGCGGTTGTTTTGACCGGCGCTGGCCAAGGCATTGGAGCCGCATGCGCGATTGCCGCCGCAAACCTCGGCGCTAAGGTCGTGGTCAATGACATTGATGGCAAGCGTGCCGACGAGACCTGCGAAACAATCCGAAAGCGCGGTGGCATAGCTTTGGCGAACTCGGAAGATATCAGTCAATGGCATCAAGCAGGAAAGCTCATTGACGCGTGCGTTGAGGAGTGGGGTAGGATTGATGGCCTCGTCAATAATGCTGCGCTGTTTCGGATGGCACGGCTCGAAGAGCAGAGTGAAAGCGATGCGCGCGCCATGCTGGAAGTAAACGTTATGGGAACATTGGCCTGCGCAGCCCATGCTATCACACACATGCGCCGTCAAAACGCCGGTTCGATCGTGAATGTCACTTCCGGAGCTGAGATGGGAGAAGAGGCGATGGGAGCTTATGGTGCTACCAAGGGCGCGGTAGCCTCCATGACTTACGCTTGGGCGGTGGAAACTTCCGGCACTCCAATCAGGGTTAATGCCATTTCCCCGGTCGGAAGAACCCGCATGAACGAGGAATGGTCTGGTTACCGGAGCAAGCATCTCCCAGAATCTGTGCAGTTAGATTCCGAGCAGACCGTGTTTCCATCGTCAGAGAGCAATGCGCCGGTTGTCTGCTTCCTTCTTTCGGATCTAGCCTCTGGAGTCCATGGGCAGGTGGTCCGCACCGAAGGTAAGAAGCTTTCGCTCATGTCTCATCCTGCCATTGCACTGCCAATTCTTAATGACGACTGGACCTTCATAAAGATCACTGCGGCGTTCGATCGCGAGTTGAAGCAGCGACAGCTTCCGGTTGGAATGGCGGAGCTTGAGTCTATATTTAAAGCTGTCACCTAGTGTTCTGGGCAATAATTGACCTATCCGGACATGGCGGGGCGTACGATACGGGAAAGTCAGTTGTTCGAGTTGTAGGGATCGCCGGGGACTCGCTCATCATTGGCCTTGCAAACCCAGCGTGGCCGCGACCAGCGAATGCTCTTTGGCATCCGACCGCTTAGAACCCACTAGGATGGGCAAGCGGTATGCAAAGCAGAGATCAAGCGACTGCACGACGGTTCCGGCGCCAAATTTTTCGCGCAGCATTTGGCGAAAAATTGCCCAGCCGCGATACGATGGAGGATCATTGTGACGGAAGCAGAAAATTCGAAACCGTGGCAGTGGCCTGATAATCAGTGGTGTGACCGCGTCAACCTAGTCCGCGCAGGCAAGCGATTGACGCCACCATGGCCGGAAGGCAAGCGCTGTGCTGTCGCTCTGTCGTTCGACGTGGATCATGAAACCAACGAACTGCGAGACGGTGGAAAATCCATCGCTCGTCTATCTTGGGGGCAATACGGGCATCGGCGCGGAATGCCGCGCATTATGTCTTTACTCCATAAGCACGATGTCATGGCGACTTTTTTTGTCCCGGCCGTCGCTGCAAAGCTGTACCCAGAAGAGCAACGTGCGATCGCGGAAGAAGGCCATGAAGTTGGTCTGCATGGTTGGATTCACGAGCGCAATTCAGAACTCCCTGCAGCGGACGAGCGCGATTTGATGTTGCGCAGCGCAGAGGCGCTCGAACTCATTACGGGCGCTCGCCCGTGCGGAATGCGCACGCCGGCGTGGGACTTCTCTGAAAAGACGCTTTCTATTGCCCGTGAGATGGGGTTGACTTATGACTCATCCTTGATGGCCGATGATAGTTGCTATGAACTGCTGGAGCGAGGCGAACGGACAGGCATTGTTGAAATACCCGTCGAATGGATTCGAGATGACGCCGCATATCTTTGGCCGACTGCCAACATGTATGGTCCTGCGCCGGATGATGTCCTGAAGATTTTCATGCGAGAGTTTGAGCGGGCATACGAGGAAGGGGAGATGTTCCAACTCACGCTGCATCCCCACGTTATTGGCTATCGCTCGAGAATCTGGATCCTTGAAGAACTGATCCTTGCCGCCAAAGCCAAGGGCGATGTGTGGTTCGCAACCCACCGACAAGTGGCCGAACATGTGTCGGCGGCGTTGTAGTCCTGAGAGGGGCGGGAATAGTTCCTCACACTGACCCGCTCCAATTGCGAATAGCGTCACGCGTGAAAAGATGAACGTCTTAACAAGGACGCGCTCTTCAGCCTGTGTTCCCGAAGCTCCACGTCCTCCTGCGTCCCCAAACTGAAGGCCGAAAATTCATGTCCCATTTCATCTTCAACACGACTAAGAGCATCCAGTTCGGTACCGGAATTGTCGCCAAGCTCGGTGATATTGCCCGCTCGACAATCGGAACGCGCGTGCTTTTAGTCACCGACCCTGGCATGATGAAGACTCGTATTGTCGAGCGCACAGTGAAAATTTTGAGTGCTGCTGGTGTGGAGGTATTGCTGTTCGAGAAGGTCAAAGCCGATCCTCCTGAGGAAGTTATTTATTGCGCAACTGAGATGGCTCGCTCTTCCGACGTCGCGGGCGTCATCGGGTTGGGCGGCGGCTCGTCTCTCGATGTAGCCAAACTTGTCGCAGTGTTGGCGAACGGCGGACAAGAGCTTAACGCCCTTTACGGCGTCGGGAATGCCATGGGTCCGCGCCTACCGCTAATTCTCATTCCAACTACGGCGGGAACGGGCTCCGAGGTGACACCTATTTCCATCGTGACGACAGGCACTTCAGAGAAGATGGGCGTTGTCTCACCTATCCTCCTGCCGGACGTAGCCTTGCTCGATCCGGAGCTCACCTACGACCTTCCTTCGAGCGTTACTGCTAGCACGGGAATAGACGCCATGGTTCACGCCATTGAGGCCTTTGCCTCGACCAATGCGAACAACAATCCGATTTCCCGATCGCTCGCAATCCAGGCGCTGAAACTCTTGAGCGGCTCACTGCTCGACGCTGTTCGCGATGGTAAAAGCGAGAAGGCGCGCAGTGATCTGTTGCTTGGCTCCATGTTGGCTGGCCAAGCATTCGCCAACTCACCGGTCGCTGCAGTTCATGCGCTTGCCTATCCGCTCGGCGGGCACTTTCACATTCCACATGGCCTTTCCAATGCGCTCGTTTTGCCGCACGTCTTGCGGTTCAATGCCGCGACCGCGCATGAGGCATACGTCGATCTCGTGCCTCATGCCTTTCCCGCACTCGCAGTACTCGAAGGTCGTGAGCGGGTAGCCGCCTTCTGCGATGCGCTTGGCGCGCTTAGCCGCGACTGCGGCCTTCCCCAGACATTGCGTGAAGTGGATATCACTCAGGACCAGTTGCCCCGTCTAGCAAAGGATGCGATGAAACAAACGAGACTCTTGGTGAATAACCCGCGAGCCGTGACGGAAGGCGACGCCTTCGCGATCTATCGCGCAGCACTTTGACGAATTGCCTGAAAACTTGAGAAGGGTCGGACGGCGGACAAAAGCTGAAGCTTTCTCAATGGAAATTTCGCGTCTACGGATCAATTCCGCGCGGCATCAACAGGCGTTGCAGCGCTTCGCCCCAACTAGGACACTGTGCTACGGCAAGAGGAGACAATACCGACCAGACCTGAGGCAGTCTTGACGAGATCAGGATCGCTTAAGTGCCCGGCCAAGCGGAAGGCCAGCAAGTTGTCTGGCATACGCCCGTAGAAACGACCCCGCGCCAGTAATACTTGGCTTGACCCCGGCTAACACGAGCGCATGCCAGATTGTCACCAGGTTGGCGGTGATAATTGGCCGCCCTGAAACGTTCTCGAGAATTTCGATGCGAGCCAGCGAACTAATTGCTGTACAAGGAAGCAGAATTGGATCGTGAGAGCTTAGCGTTGATGAGACTCGGGCCAGTTCACTTTCAATATCTATTTCGAAAAAGCTTCCGCGCGCGGGTGCTTTCATGTGCCACACGCTACCCACGCTGATTCCAGCTTCAGAGAGGAATATGACAAGTTTTTCTGCTATCTCAGGTGAATAGGGCAATAGCACATCTACCTTTGTTGAGCCCAGGATGTCGAGCGCTGCCAGAAACGCGATCGATGTACTCGTTGCCGGCACGCCGGCACTTTCCGCCAGCAATCGCGCTTGGTTCCGTGCGTAGTCTAACCCCTTCAGAAAGCTAGCTGAGGTGCACCCCCATACGACCGAATTGCATCCTGCTTCTCCCAACTTCAATGCGGCCGCCCTCAGTAGACTTTCGTCTGCTAGCCCTTCATAATATCGGAAGTCATAGATTTCAGTATCAGGCTCGGGTGTCTGCACAGAATTATACTCGACGTTGGCCAAGTGTTGCTCCACCAGCCAATTCGAGATCAAAGCATCATCTATGATTTCGAACGGAATAGGATTGCGAGTGGAAACGGGTACAATGGCACCGATTTTTTTTACACTTTTCGAAGCACCTGCCGACATGTTTCTAATTCACTCCCGATCATATTAATGATTTGTTCTAAGACCGCTTGGACTTGGTCATCTTATTGGCCAGAACCTCAACTTTTACGTGTGTCGTGATACCACGTTGTGGCCACCTATTATTAGGGAAAGACGAATAGGTTTCGCTGCAATTTTTGGCAAGCGACGCAGAAATACGGCGCATCCGCTTCATGAACTCCGCTAAAATGCGGAGCAGCAGGTCAGACGCGGCCAGGCAACCGCTCCGGCCCCCAGCCGGAACCGTGTACCTTGGGGCCTTTGAACACTCGCGTGGTACAACCATCTAAAGTTGCACCGCAGATCCGGTCGGCCGGCTGCAATATTTGGCAAGCCCACTGCGAAGAAAGTCGGCAACAGCGATTACGCGGGCAGTGACGTCTGCGTGACGCTCGGTCCGTGCAACTGACGCGACAGAACGAAATCCTCCTTCCATATGCAAAGCGCATCCTCGCGCTCAACGACGAGGTCGTGTCACTTTTCGTCATCCCCGAAATGAACGGCATAATCCAGATTAAGGCTCCTGACGATATAGTAAGCCTGATGTCGCCTGGCATCTTGAGACAGCTCTCAGAAACGTGGCCACGGCTTCAGGTAACGGTCCTGTCATCGGCTAATCATCGCGGCGCTGATGGTGGTGGTCCTCCTAACCTTGCGTTATACAACGCCCTAAAAGCGGAGCCGGCTGAAAAGGGCCAGAGGAGATCGACGCCCAGCATTTCCTCTAGCTTCCTGATCTGCATGGATTTAGCTGACGTGGTGGGCGACATCGCAACCTCCGCCAAAGTGAAATTCCCACGCTCTACAATGTGAACGAATGTCCGCAGGAAATCGAGACCCAGTGTCGGTAAAGGTTCTGGAGTGTTGATGTTCATCATGTCTGCTCGTCAAGATGGACGCTTTGCCCGGAAACTAATGTGGAGAAAGTGTGAGTTTGCTGCATGATGCGCTTTGGAAAATATCACGCACCTATCCCTTTGCTGACCGGCCATACAGTTGTTCATCTGCTACGCCCTATGCGGCTGCACTTGAGCGGCAAGCGGCTATAGAGCGTTTGCCAGATTTTCCTTCGTCCGGCGCACAAAAGCTGCAATCAAAAATTGCTTGCGCAGGAATCCCGCACAACACGGCGCTGGTTCGCTGTGTCACAGGTTTGACAATGCAATAACCTTAGTGGGCGCGTGAGGCAATCTCATGTACGACTTCATTATCGTGGGTGGCGGGTCATCTGGAACCGTTTTGGCCAACAGACTTTCGGCCGATGCCAGCAAGCGCGTCCTCCTGGTCGAGGCGGGAGCTGACTTTCCGCCAGATTCCGTCCCTGACGACATTCTTGACGGTAACCCAACGAGAGCTTACTTCAATCCCCGCTACCAATGGAAAGATTTCGACGCAACCATGGAGCAAGGCCACCGTGCTGCCGAGCATTACGAGCAGGCGAGAGTAATTAGTGGAGGCTCCAGTATCAATGCGCAAGTGGCTAACAGGGGTGCGCCGGCCGATTATGACGAATGGTCAGCGAGCGGAGCGACCGGCTGGGATTGGGAATCCGTGTTACCCTTCTTCCGCCGTCTGGAAAGCGATCTTGATTTCGACGACGAGTACCATGGCCAGGACGGCCCGCTGCCGATTCAGCGCATAAAGCGGAGCGATTGGACCGGCTATATCAAAGCCGTCTCTGAGGCCTACCTTAGAAAGGGCATTCCCTTCGTGTCCGATTTCAACGGTGAATTCATGAACGGCCACTCAGTCGTTCCGCTGACAAGCCGAAATGGGCAGCGTGTTTCTGCGGCCATGGGTTACCTGACATCGGCCGTAAGGGCGCGTCATAATCTTCGAATATTGGCTGACACGACGGTCACCAAGCTTACTTCCGTCGACGGGGCAATCACCGGCATTGGAACGGAGAACAAAGAGGGCCGCGTGACTTACGAGGGCGCCAACGTCGCGCTTAGCGCAAGCGCACTACATCCGCCTGCGCTCGGGTCCCTCTATTTCTGGGTCAATCGTTCATATTCAACGGGATCGGTGCGGCTGAAGGGCCCGTCGCACCTCATAGGACCGGACGTGCAGTTCAATATGCTTAGTGACGAGCGCGATTTCGATAGATTGAAGTCGGCCTTCTGCTTCATCTCGCGTTTATTGTTTGATTCAAATCTGTCCTCCGTAGCCATTGCCCCTTTCCCAACAGCTTGGACCGGGCGTGCCAAGCAGATCAGTAGGTACAGCCGCCTGAACTACGAGCTAACCGGTATCGTTGCCGCTCCTATGGACTCATACGGCCTCTCATTGATTAAAACCCATTTGCCCATTCTCGCCCGATGGACATGATGCGCCAAGGCTGGCTTTCGATCTTTCGCCATGCGTCGCAGCAATGGGCGGCGATGTCGTCATAGGATTTGAAGACACGGTTGGAGAGCCAGTTCTCTCGCATGAAGAGCCAGAGGTTTTCGACCGGGTTCAGCTCTGGCGATTTCGGCGGGAGCGGTAGGATCGTTATGTTTTCGGGCACGACGAGGTTGTTGGACATGTGCCAGCCCGCCTGATCCATGATGAGGATGGCGTGGGCGTCTTCGGCAACATGGCGGGCGATTTCGGCCAGATGCTGGGTCATGGCGTGTGTGTCGCACCACGGCATGACGAGAGCGGCTGCCTTGCCATGCTTCGGGGCAGATCGCTCCGAAGATGTAGGCCGATCTCGTGCGCTGATCGTGCGGCGCTGAAGGTCGCGTTCCGCGTCTGGCCCAGCGGCGCGTGATCTTGTTCTTCTGGCCGATGCGAGCCTCGTCCTGGAACCAGATCTCTATTCTTTTGCTTTTGGCGGTTCCGGCGGCAATTTCCGCCACTGCGGCAGGGAAGTTTATGGAATGGCCCGCCCTTTCACCCAGCATCGAGTAGGATGCTGATATCCGGAAGGAGAAAGGAACGAGCGAATGTCTATTGCTATCCTCGGTGTTGATCTGGGCAAGAACTCTTGCAGCATAGTTGGCGTCGACGCGGCCGGTGCGGTGGTCGTTCGTCGAACAATGCGCCGACAGACGCTGATCGACTATGTGACGAAGCTTCCGGCCTGTGTGGTCGCAATGGAAGCATGCTGCGGTGCGCATCAACTGGGACGCCTCTTTATGGCGCAAGGCCACCAGATCCGGTTGATGTCGCCGGAATACGTTCGCCCATATATCAAAGCGCAGAAGAATGATGACCGCGATGCCGAGGGGATCGCGGAGGCCGCCTCACGACTGACAATGCGCTTCGTCGAACTCAAGAGCCAGGAGCAGTTAGACATCCAGACGTTGCATCGGGTGCGTTCGCGCCTCGTAGCCGAACGAACGAACCTCCTCAACCAGTTGCGGGCGATCCTGCTGGAACGCGGGGTGATCTTCCCGGCGGGCCGGCGAAGATTCGAGCTTGATTTGGATTGTATGCTTTCCGAGGGCAATGAGAGCTTGTCGGCGCGCATGCGTCAGCTGATTTGCGAGCTGCGTGCTGAATGGAAGGAGCTCGACGCGAAGATTGGGGCGCTGAACGACGAGTTTGTCCAACTGGCTCGTAACGATGCCGCCACACATAGGTTAACCTCGATCCCTGACATTGGGGTGCTCAACGCGACGGCTTTGGTCGCGGCAGTGGGCAATGCCAGCAGCTTTGCCAAGGCCCGAGACCTCGGCTCCTGGCTTGGATTGGTTCCGAGGCAATACAGCACGGGCGGCAAACCTCGGCTGCTCGGGATATCGAAGCGCGGCAATACGTATCTACGAACTTTGCTGATCCACGGCGCCCGTGCGGCACTCCCATCACTTTCGAAGAGCGATACGCCGATGGGTCGATGGTTGAGGCAATGATCGAGCGAGGCGTACACCGTAACGCCGTGGTAGTGGCGTTGGCCAACAAGCTGGCACGCATCGCCTGGGCCGCTTTACGCAAGGAGACATCTTTTTGTCAATCGGCCCTTTAATTGCGGGTGTTTGTCAAGCGCCTGCAACATCCTTGCCGGGGTCATGGTCCTTTCCGAGGTCGTTGCCTCATGATGTTGTTCGGATCGAGTGCTTCAACGTGTCCATCGATGTGCCTGTTGGGCCATCAGCCGATTGACCGAAGTCACCGCAACCACCGTCCCGGCGGGGACATTGCAGACCCCGTCTAGGGCCTGCAAACTCGAGTTTAGTTCAAGCGGTTTTCTGAGCACTCCATTCAAAGGTGGTGCCGTCGACCCAGATGCAGTGAAGGATGACAGCGAGCTTTCGGGGCAACGGCGACCTTGGCCTTTTTCATCCCGATGCGCTTCGCTAGCCGCAGCCCCCACGCCTTCAATGTGCACCATTTCTTCGTCCTGTGCAGCAGGACCGACGCGGCCTCGAACAGATACGTTCTTAACAGTCGATCGCCCCATTTCGATGTCTTGCCGTTCGTGTCGCTCTCCCCAGATTGCTTTCGCCTGGGTGTCAGACCGAGATATGCGCCAACCGTCGCGGCCGATCGGAACCGACTCGGATCGTCGATGGTGTGACGGAACGTCAGCGCTGTGACGACGCCGATGCCTGGCACGGTCATCAGCCGACGGCTTGTTTCGTCGGCGCGTGCAAGAGCGGCGATCCGCTTGTCGAGCTTCTCCTGTTCGCCGCAAACTTGTTCATGAATGGAAAGCAGCGGGGCGATGACATCTTTGAGAGCGTGTTCGGCATCGACCAATTCCGCCACCTTACGCCGGAACATCGATCCAATGGCGCGATCGAAGAGCAGTCCATACTCCTTCACCATTGCTCGTATCTGGTTTTCTATCGCTCGTCTTATTTCGATCAGGCGCGAGCGGGTTACGAGCAGGGAGCGAACCTGCTGGCTCTCGGCACTCTTGACCTTCACCTCCCTGTACCAACCGATGCGAACCAGCTCCGCTAAGCCTCGGGCATCATTCTCGTCGCTCTTGTTCATGCGCACCGATAATGCGGCTTTCGCGTGCCGTGCGTCGATGCAGACGACAGGTAGGTCGATACGCCTGAGCTCATGCCACAGCCAGCTCGACATAGCTCCAGTTTCAAAGCCAATGCGTTCCGCAAACGGCGCTTTCCTCCGGATCAGCTCTGCCAAGGCTCCGGGATTCGACTTAGCCCTACCTTCGAAGATCGGTCTTCCGGTCTCGTCCACGACACAAACGGCTGTTTCCCGTTGCGATACGTCCAGGCCAACATAGTGTTTCATGCGAGTCTCCTTCGAGGATGGGGCTCAAGTATTGAGCGTCATTCGAAGAACGAAGGCGAGCAATTACGTCATCGTGTAGTAACGGGACCCCTTATCGGCTCCCAAAAGGGGGTCTGACGCAATCTCGATGACATCAGGGTGCTCCCACAATCCGTGCCTCAAGCAAATCGAGCTTTCCACGTCCGTACATCTGGCGCTTGATAAGTTTCAGCTTGGTTATCTGGCCCTCTGTTTGGCCGTTCGACCAAATTGAAGTGATTGCATTCTGAACGGCTGCTCTGTCGCGGATAACGCCGTTGGCGAATGACGCGACCAAGCTTGTTTCTGCGCGGTCAATCCACGAGTCGAGATCATTTCTAGACTTGCGCCGCAGCATCTCGTGAAAGCTCTCCACGACATCTCTAGCTTCGACAAGGTCTGGTAGGTGCTCCTCGATCGCAGCGACCGTCATCGTTTGCGCCTTGGTCAAATTGTTGCGTTCAAGGGTCATCAGGCGGGCGATGGTGCGCGCCGCCGGCGCGTGGCCGAGCCCGTTCTCGGCCTTTTCGGCCCGCCTTCGTCGTGTTGCCCATTCCGTAACAACCCGGAGACCTCCGCCAAAACCAGCCAGCCGAAGCTGCCGCCACAGTTCAGCGCCGTTTCGTGATCCCGCATCCCATTGCGCTTCAAGCCAGGGTAGGTGTGGTTCGAGCGAAGTTTGCCGGACTCGGAAGATGTCGGTCCTTTGACCACGGATGACACTGCGAACCAGCTTACGGCTATGCCCGGTTCTGCGCATGATTTCCTTGATGGACACGCCATCGCCGACGAGTCCACGAATGACAGAGTTTGTCTCCTCACGTCGCAGATATCCCTCATATTGCAAGCGCTCGGCGGCAGTCAAAAGCCTGGGATTTACGGTTGCGGTACCGACTGCCATGCGGACCTGCCGCATCGACTTGCGAACGGCGTCAAGAAAGGCGTGGCTAGCGTTTTCCATGAGATGCCAGCGGTCGGCGATCTGTTCGGCTTGTGGCAGGGCTTGCGCAGCGGCCTGTGCATATCCGCCGCCGCGGTCTCTTGCCACGATTTCGATTTGCGGCTGCTCGACCAGCCAGGCCTTTGCGGTCGACGGTTCTCGGTCGGGCAACAACGCGATCGTCTTTCGCCGTTCCAGATCGCAGATGATCGTGCCATATCGGTGATTGCGACGCCACGCCCAGTCATCAATGCCGATAACGCTCGGCGGCGGCGGTGGCGGACGATCATATCGCCGAACGGTTCGAAGCAGCGTGTCATTGCTAACCGGTAACCCGAGACGATCTGCGAACCGTGCTGCTGGCCGACCGCCCAATGCCAAAGCGAGATGGTGAACCAAGGTCTCCAGGCGTGCTGTCCGGCGGGCCATGGGTCGGATCACGCCATCACCGAAGCGCTCGGCGAAAATCTTTCGGCGGCAATGGACGACATCACAGACGAAGCGTCGGACCGTCAGATGCAATTTGATCCTTCGGCCCGCACACGGCAGATCGGTGATAATTCGAGCATAGCGACTGTGTACACGATGGGAGGTCGTGCCGCATTCGGGACAGCTGCAACCTCGGGACTGACCATGTGCAGTGACGACGATTACATCGGGTCTGTGATGCACTGCCTCCACGTTCAACTCGGCAGGGATTAAATCGGAAGGCTGAAAATAGGCTCGCATGGTGCTGATTCTCCGTCGGGAACCAGGCCAGTAGAATCCGAAACATCATCGAGAATGAGTCAGACCCCTTATTCCATGCCTAATCACACCCATGGGATCTGGTGGCGGCATAATCTGCGTCTGGAACATGCCCTATCGCGCATGTAGCTCAACGAGGTTTGCAGGAAGGATCGTGAAGATGGCCCGACAGTTGACCGGCGTTTGGAAAGCCCGATTAAAAAAATGGCACTTGATGCCGAGAAGTTTATGGGGCTCCACACGCGCGGATGTCCATCTTGGCCATGGGTGTAACCCATGAGACCGTATACGTTGACGCAGAGTGATCAGAACACCGTAAAATCCTCTTGCAGACGGGCGGGCCATACGTTTTTTAAATTCCTCAATGCTTCCGGGTCCTGTGCATGATGTTTCGGTCGTGTGGCGAGCTTGCGGTAGCCCATGGCCCGCACCTCGCGGCTCAGCGTTTGTTCGCTGACCGAGACGCGCAATTCTTCCCACAGCCATTGGACCAGATCGCACAGACGCCAACGCACTGGCCTGCGCCAGGGCCGCACGTTGGTGATCGTTCAACCGCGACTGCTGACCGGGAGCCTTGCCATTGATCAGACCATCAGGACCGCGTGCGTTGAAACGTATGACCCAGTCCCGCACGATCTGGAGCGTGACATTGCCCAGCCGCGCCGCATCCGAACGAGAACCGCCGTCATAGATCACGGCAAGCGCCAAAAGTCGCCGTGCCTGAGCGGCATCCTTGGTCTGCCGCGCCAACCGCCGCAGACACTTCCCGTCAAAATCTCCTCGTAGTGAAATCGCTGAAGCCATCGCAAACCTGCAGTTTGCACCATCGATTCAGATTCATCACATTTTGGGGCGAGCGAGTCGAATTCAGTGAGGAGCCGTATTATGCATAACGTCATAGTGAACGGCGCGGCAATTCCGGTAATCGGGCTTGGAACCTATACCCTTAAGGGCGAAGTGTGCTCGGAGTTAATCGCGCATGCACTTTCGCTCGGCTACCGCCATGTCGACACCGCATCAATCTACGACAACGAGGGCGCGGTGGGCGAGGGACTGCGATTTTCCGGCGTACCGCGCGACGAGGTCTTTGTTATAACCAAAGTCTGGTATAGCGATATCGCACCGGGAGATCTGGAACGATCAGCAGAGGAGAGCCTGAGGCGACTTGGCCTAAACGCTGTCGACCTGCTACTGATCCACTGGCCTCACCCGGAAATTCCGCTGGCCGGATCCATTAAGGCGCTGAACGCCGTTCGCGATTCCGGCATGGCGCAGTACATCGGTGGGTCGAACTTCCCAACCGGGCTGCTTTCGGACGCGGCGTGCCTGTCGAATGCTCCGCTGGTGGCCAACCAGGTCGAATATTATCCTTATCTCGATCAGACCAGGGTTCATGCCGCCTGCCGCGCGGCCGGCATGGCGATGGTCGCCTACAGCCCACTCGGCCGAGGCGGAACGCTGCTCGAGGAGGCGGTAATCAGGGAAGCCGCCAAGTTGCACCTCAAGAGCCCGGTGCAGATCGTGCTTAGATGGCACGTGCAGCAGGCGGGCGTGGTCGCCATTCCGCGCACCGAGCGCAAGGAGAGGCTGGCGGAAAACATCGACGTATTCGTTTTGATCTTTCCGGTGAGGAGATGGCCGCTATCTCGCGGCTCCGGTCGCGCAATCTGCGCTTCTACGTTAACGAAGGTTACCACTCGCCAAAATGGGATATGCCTGCCTAGTATCTTCTTCGCGGGCATACCCGATGGACAAACTGGCGTTGCCCGCGACGCGATAACGGTGCCACTGACTATTCGCGCTATCCATTGCACTAATGGACCCGGCATTAGGATGCCGGGCGGGTGATGGTGCCTTCTCAAGGCGGCGGGATTATGCCCCTAAGTAATACAAATTCTCCTCACCGCCATGCGCGCGATAGCGCGGAGTCGAGAGCAGCAGGAAAAATTTTTCTCCACCGCCTGTGCTGACCTCGCCATGGTTGGCAGGTCAGCTGCCTTAGAAATTTGGTCGCAGTTAGATGCCGATGACGGATTAAGAAACACTGTCCCGGCAAGTTCGGGGCTGAGTCCCAAATTTGGAAATCGCTCTGCATTTTGCAATGGAATTCGTGTCCGCGACTCCGAAACTCGACACGTTTGGCCTAGGCCGTAGTGCTAAAATAACGGATTAGGATTGAACTAATCCGATGATGCGGAGAAGTGTGCATTTGAGGAGCTCTCCTTACGGGATGTTGGGGAACCAAGCACTGATGAGCAGCCTGACTGATGCCCAACGCTCCGGCGGGACTAGCCCGCTGCGCCGCCGCATAATCGACGTGACGCGTCGCAACCGTATCACGCGCAGTCAAAGTGAAGGTTCCGCCCGCAGCACAGTTATTCATCCATGGCTACAGTAGCCGTTTTCTTCAACTTAGGCCCTATCTTGAGCACATCCGCCTTGGTCGTCGTGAGTCCTATAGACCTTCCGTGCCCGTTCTCTCGGTTTTTAGAGAGGGAGAAGATCCATTGCGCCGTTGTGGGCGACATTGCTGCATCAGCTCATCGAGTAGCTAACGCCGTCGCTAAACCGTCTCTTTGGCGATCACTCCGGCAGGCGGTAACAACTGGCGGTTACGGAGCTGTCGCCGGTCGTTGGCAAAAAGGTCGCAACAGAACCTTCAAATAACTTTACAGAATCTTTGCTACCCAAATCACAAACAATGGGTAAGTTCACTGGAAGTCTGATGGTTAGACACGGTTGAGAAAGCTGATGCGACGCAAAAATGCTGTCCGCAGCGGAATCAGCCCCGGCCTGAGAGCCAGTCCAGCTCTCATCCAATAGTGGAGTGCTCTGTAATGAGAACCTTTGGAACTTACATTGTTGAGTTGCTGGTCGCCAACGGAGTCGAGCTCGTTTTCGGCATTCCCGGAGCACATACGATCGAGCTTTACCGCGGCCTGCAAAACACAGGTTTGCGGCACGTTACGTCCCGCCATGAGCAGGGCGCCGGTTTCATGGCCGACGGATACGCCCGGGTCAGCGGCAAGCCTGGGGTCTGCTTCGTCATCAGCGGCCCGGGAGTGACCAACATCGCGACTGCGATGGGGCAGGCCTATTGCGACTCGATCCCACTGCTAGTGATCTCCGCGGTAAATCCACTCGGCGCGATGGGCTCAGGTGCCGGCTATCTTCACGAACTTCCGGATCAGCGCCAGCTGATGCGGCAGGTCAGTGCCTTCAGTCACACGGTTCTGACGATGGATGAGTTCGAACTGGCTCTTGCGAGAGCCTTCGCGATTTTTGGTTCTGCCCGGCCGCGTCCAGTTCACATAGAGATTCCCACGACCTTGCTGCGATGCGACAGCACGTCCTTGGGAGGTGCGCGCCGCTTTGACCCGCCGGCCCGCCCGGGCATCGGAAAGGAAATAGCGGCTGCAGCGGCAGAACTGCTCGAAAACGCCGGTCGGCCGGTGATAGTGGCTGGTGGAGGAGCCAGGCGCGCAAGTGTTTCCATCAGGAGTCTAGCCGAAGCCTTACACGCGCCGGTATTGATGACCGTGAACGGTCGCGGAATCTTGTCGTACGCGCACGAGCTAGCTGTTCCCATTATTCCTGCCAGCTCGCCCGCCTTCGAACTGCTGAGCAAATCCGACGTAGTTCTAGCGATCGGTACCGAAATGGGGCCGACCGATTTCGGGGACAAGCTCTTCGATCTCACCAGCTTCTCTGGCAAGCTCGTCCGAATAGATATCGACCCTGAACAGGCGGTGCGTGGCATGCCCCCGGATCTGGCGATCGTGGCCGATGCGGCCGAAGCCGTCGAACAAATCAGTGCACTGATCGCGTGTTGCGGTGCAGGAGGCAGGGGGAAGGGACGCGCGGCCGCCGCACGGGCAGCGGTGGCGGCGTTAGCCACGCCCATGGAGCAGGCGGGCCTGTATTTACTATCGGCGTTACGCGACAGCGCGCCAAGTACGATCATCGTCGGCGATTCCACCCAACCAGTCTATGCCGGCTGCATGGCATTCGGTGCGGACGCGCCCGGCACCTTCTTCTGTTCGGCGACCGGCTACGGGACGCTTGGATATGCGCTGCCCGCCGCGATAGGCGCTAAAATCGCAGCTCCGGACCGCTCCGTGGTTTGTGTCATCGGAGACGGTGGACTTCAATTCACTCTCGCGGAAATGGCAACCGCGACCGAAATTGGCTGTCCAGTCATCATGATCGTCTGGAACAACAACGGCTATGGCCAGATCAAGACACATATGGAGAATGCTGGGATCAAGCCGGTCGGTGTTGACATCTTTACACCTGATTTCCGGAAGCTCGCGCAGGCCTTTGACTGGCACGCTGAGATACTGGTGGGGCTCGAAAACCTTGGTGCCTGTCTGGCCGCGGTCAGGGGGTGCAGCAAGCCCTCTCTGATCGAGATTGTAGAGACCTCCTAATCTAGTCTCACTGAGTCACAAAAATGGGAGATTCGCGCGTTGCGATGATGTGTTAGCGTAGCGATTCGTGGTCAGCAGGAGCGAGCTGAGATGAATGGCCTGAGCAGAGGAAGTGAATCAGACTTTGCAGCTTATGTCGAGGGGCTTGTCGATGTGATCGGCCATGCCGATCGAGCCGAGCCGCTGAAAGATTACTGCCTCGGCCTCATGCTACCGGTGGAGCGCAAGAGTGTCGAGCCTTTGGCGGCGGTAACGGCGCCGGCGCGAGTATCGTCCAAACATCAGTCGTTATTGCATTTCGTCGGCCAAGCGCCGTGGTCGGATGAGGCGCTCCTGCGGCGGGTTGGCGATTTGGTGCTGGCGCTGATCGAGCGACATGGGTCGATTGAAGCGTGGATCGTCGACGACACCGGATTTCCCAAGAAGGGCAAGCATTCGGTCGGGGTTGCGCGGCAATATTGCGGTCAGCTCGGCAAGCAGGACAACTGCCAGGTCGCGGTCAGCCTTTCGGTCGCCAACGTCGCAGCGAGTTTGCCAATTGCCTACCGGCTGTATCTGCCCGAGATTTGGGCCGGCGATGCCGAGCGGCGGCGCAAGGCGAAGATCCCTGACAGCGTCGCATTCCAGACCAAGACGGCAACCCGGGGAGGGCCCGTTGCCACCCAAACCTTGGCGCGGAAAGGATCGCACTCGATCAGATCCGCGCCGCCCAAGCGGCCGGAGTTACATCCGGCGTGGCGTTGGCCGACGCCGGCTATGGCGCCGACGGCGCATTCCGCGCTGGCCTGTCGGCGCTCGGACTCGACTACGTCGTGGGCGTGCAGCCGACACTCAGTGTCTGGCGAAATGATGGAGGCTTCAAGATTGTCCGTCTGACGATCAAGAAGCGCATGCGCACGACGCTGACGGCAATACGGGAAACGCTGATGCGACGACGCCATGAACCAATGGCAAAGGTAGGTCGGTGGTTACGGCAAGTGCTACAGGGGTATCTTAACTACCATGCGGTGCCTGACAATCTGCGACGATTGGGAGGGTTCCGCTGGGAAGTTGGTCGAGCTTGGCGACACGCCTTGATGCGCCGAACCCAGCGACACCGCTTGCTTTGGGATCGTTTCCAAAGGCTCGTCCGCAAATACCTGCCACCGTGCCGGCTGATGCATCCGCATCCTGATGCTCGGCTTACCGTCACTACAGCCGATAGGAGCCGTATGCGGTAGTACCGCACGTACGGAACTGACCGGGGGGCGATGGGTAACCATCGTCCCTACCGGGACCACTGAACCGGCCATAATATGGAATCCATCCCCGAAGGAGTGGATTGAGCTGTTTGGCTATTTCAGCTAGCGTCCCGGGCGTCTGCCGCGGGATGTTCAAGCTTTTGATCATGGCCGCCAGCTTCGCCGAGGAACGCCCGCAGAGCCCGGCTGACCATCTCGCTGATCGTCGTTCCTTCCGCCGCTGCCCGCGCCCGGACGGCATCGACCAGGTTCGGCGGAAGCTTGAACGTCACTGCTGCGGCTGGCTCGACAACCGGCACGGGGCGACCGATCAACTGCGCCTCCTCGAGGTAACGATAGGCCTGACGTCGGGACATTGCGAATTCGCGCGACAACGACAAGGCACCCTCCGTCACACTCAGCCCGCGCGCGAGTAACCCATGGGCCGTATTGAGACGTTCCGCTTTTTGCGCATCGGTCGATCGCGACATGTGACATATACATATTACTTTTTGAGACGAAGATCAAGCACAGAACGAGAACGATCGAGTGGAATCGTCCGCTCGAACGTAAAATTACCTTTTGCGATCAGGGGGTGACAACGCCCCCTTGCGGAGTACCGCGTGTTCGCTCGACGACTTCTCCGTCCTTGGGCGACCAACTTCGCTGATGCGTCGCAACCCCGAGCACAGCAGGTTCTCAAGGAAAAAGACAAAGAGGCCGCCAGCATCTCTTACATGTGGGGCTACCGTAGCGGCGAGGACAGCCAGCAACCGATTGTGCTGTTCGATTATCAGCCCGGCCGCGGGCAGGAACACCCGCAGGCCTTCCTTGGCGACTACCGTGGCATCCTGATGAGCGATGGCTATCAGGCCTGGCGCACGTTGAAAGGCGCCACGCATGTCGGGTGCACGGCCCATGCCAGACGGAAGTTTGTCGATGCTCTCAAAGCGCGCAAGACACCCGGTGGGCCGCCGGCACAGGCCATCAAGTTCTTCGACCAGCTCTACCGGATCGAAAGGCAGGTGCGGCTCGAAAAACCCGACGACGGCGAAACGCGAGATCATTATATACGCCGCTTTCGCCAGAAACACACCATCGCGGTCCTTTCCGCCTTCAAGGAATGGCTCGACAAAATCGCGCCGAAGGTCGTGCCCGACACCAAACTTGGCGATGCCGTCTCCTAGTGCTCAATCAATAGGACTACCTGACCCGCTACACCGACGACGGCAGCATGCCGATCGACAACAATTTGCTGGAGCGTGACATCAGAGTTTTTGCCGGACCTGAGTCATTGCGCACTCCTTCTCTAAGTATCTGTAAACATTGGAAGCGTCTCCGCGTCAGCAATGCGACACGGACGGCCCTTTCGGGCTATCGCGGCTTGAACCGTCGGCGAAATCAGGTCGCTGGCCCTGATTTGATACGGCGCACCGCGAACCACCTGTTCGGCGGACAACACCTTCATCTTAATCAGATGGCGTATCCGATGATTGGTCACGCCTAATGCCGCCGCAGCCTCGGTGATGGTCAGCCATTCGCCGTCTTTGTCGGCTGATTTGTACGCGTGGATCGCACGTACCCGCCTTACCGAAGCGACCCGGTGCGCGGTCCAGGTTTTTCCTTGCCCCGTGGGCATGCCCATTCGATTGAGCGACGCGGCGATATGTTCATCGGACCAGCGACCAGCCATGCTGCGCATCACCGCAAGGGCATCCTCCGTGGTGGCACAACCGTGTTCACCAGTCCGAGGCTTGCGGACCTTGAGCTCCGAATGCTGACCGCCTTTCCAATGGATCGTCAAAACCACGTCACGCACCGCATCGTCGACATCAACGACAATGTCGGCAATCAAAGTACGAAGCAATTGCTGGCGCACCCGCATGGTCACATCGGGCGATTCCCAGGCCGTGTGTAGATTATCGGTAAGGTTTGCAAAGGTGCCCGGGTCAACCTCGATGGTTGAAGGACTTTCGGTAGGCTTGCGCACTTCCAGATCGCGCACGCGGCGTAGCGCGGTTTCCCAATTCTTCTCAAGCCGCGCGGCAATGAGACGGTTATCGGGATCGCATGCCGCATAGCGACGTTCAGCCAGGCTGGCCTCGTAGCGAGCCTGGTCGTGAAGGTGGCGCTGGTCTTCTTGCCGCTCCCGGTGCATCCGCTCTGCTTCAAAGGTCGCTTCGATCGCTAACGGTTCTACCGCGCGCAACAACTCGCGCGCAACCGCCGCATCGACCTTCGGGCCGCCGAACGTCATGCAACGGGGCAAGCCCATCATCAAATTCTGTTTGTAGCAGCGATAGACAGGACTTTGTGGATTGCCCCTATAGGCAACACTCAGTCGCCGCCCACACCGTCCGCAGGTTAGGAGACCCGATAATAGCGCTTTGCCGCCGCGGCCCGATTTAGTCCCGCCCGAGCGGCCATAATTATTGAGCGCCAGTTGCTGTTGGTTGCGCTCGTACTCGTCCCAGCTGATATAACCCTCGTGGTGGTCCCTTATCATCACCTCCCAGGTTCCAGCCGGCTTGCCGTGCCCGTAACTGCGGCGTGCTCGTCCATCAACGATGGCAGTGCGCTTCTCGCTCTTTCCATAGACGTAGACGCCGGCGTAGAAAGGGTTTTTGAGGATGCCGATCACATTGCGATAACGGACTGGCTTCCAGACGAAGTTGGTCATGCGACCTTCATCCGACGGTCGTGGAAAGTGGATCTGATCTTTCGTCATCGACAATAGCACCTGACGGGCGCTTCCGAGCTCATGGAAGCGGACGAAGATGGATCGGATCACATCTTGCAGACGCAGATCGGGATCAAGTCCAAGCCCCGCCTCCCGATGCCAAATGTAGCCGAACGGAACGGAAAGGCGTAATTCGCCACGCCGCGCTTTCGATCTGGCGGCATCAAGCATGCGGGCTCTCAGCACGCCCAATTCGAACTCGCTGATAGATCGTACTGCCGTCGCTGGCTTTCCAGATTGGTCATGACCTGCGACTGTGTGGATTGCCGCACGTAGACGACAGCCTTGCGCGCGAGTAGCGCTGCCGGCATCAAATCAGTGCTGGTCATCGTTGAACTCCTCGACGACCAGACCGGCCGCCTGCATCAGCAGGCAGGCCAGAGTTAATATCGCCGTCTTGCGATCCTTGTCGCTCAGTCCGTCGAGCGTCCGGGCTTTGAATATCAGGTCGAGTTGCCGGCCCGACGCCGGCGCGAGCGTATTGCGGGATCTTATCATGGTCCTCCTGAGTGATTCTACGTCCACTTCGGAAGTGTGCAGGCTTGTCGCCGCCGGTGACCAGCCTGTTCAGTTCGATCAGCGCCGCAAGTTCGACGCGTGGCGTTCCCATGATCATGCCGCTGCACACCGCAGGATCAATCATCCATCCCGAAATCGAGACCACGACACCTGTCGGCCCCAAGACCTTTAGAAACCGTCCTGTCGCTCGTTCTTCGGCACGGCGAATGGAGACCCTCTGGCCGAAATACGGATGCCAGCGATAATGAACCTCGACTTCATCGCCGACATCGGCAGAATGAACGGGGCATTGCAACTGGAAGAAAGAGTTCTTATGACCATTATCAAGGGTGGAGGCACACTTTAAAGCACCGCTCGCTAAGCAGGCAGCGTACAGCGTCACGTCACGATCGGGATGGGTCAGAGCGCCGGAAATACTCGGCGGTTGCTCAAACTCTTGTCCTGGGGTTGGCTACCCAATGGTGACGATGCGTCGGAAGGCTGCCTCGATCTGGCTGCGGACATAGGAATAACCTGTCCAAACTTTTTTCCCGAGGATTCCTTCTCCGCTCCCAACGCCCTAACCATTCCCGATTGTTGATGTCAGGTAGCATTTCAAATCGTAAGGGAGACTGTTGCGTCTTCAGATCTACGAGCAACATCCCGGAGAAATCCAACGAGTTCACGCGCAATTGCAGTGATCGCCACGGTAGTCTTTTTGCCTGACCCGATCAGCTTTCGATAGCTAGCGGTCAACCGCACCTGAGCTTTCCATGCAATGTCTTTGATGGCCTGCGAAACGTCGGGGCGACGTTTATGCATCCAGTTTCCAACCTTGGCATGTCCGCGATAAGACCAAGCGGCTTCGAAGAGCAAGGCGCGTAGGGCAGAATTGCCCGTCTTGGTTATTCCTCGTGGCCGGACGGATCCACCGCTCGAGTGTTCCCCTGGCACCAAGCCGAGGTATGCCATGAGCTTCCGCGGGCTGTCGAAACGCGAGAATATACCGACTTCGGCTACTAACGTCGCGGCAATGACCAAACCCACACCCTTGAACGCCTGCAGATTAACTACAGTTCGCGCCAGGAACCAAGTTTGCGAAAGGAGTGCGATCTGTTCCTCCAACTCCTTCTTGCGGGCCTCGGCCTGTTCCAGCCGATTTAGATAACTTTGAAATGCGATTTGCTGCGCTTGGTGTTGGAAATGTCGATTGCGTAGCCATGTCCTATGCCTTGAAGTCCAGCACTTCGACGAATATCGCAGGTCATGCTTCAACAAAAAGAGTTGTATCAATGTGCGTGCTTTCCGCGCATCGTGAGAAGCAACAGATCGAGCCCGCACCAGGTCCCGCATCGCCTCATGCACTTCGTCAGGTACCCAAACGAAGGTCAGTTCGCCAGCACGCAACAGTCGTGCGAGCAACATAGCATCGCGAGTATCGTTCTTTTGCCGATTGCCTGGCCGAACAGGGGTATGGCTTGGCGCAACAACCCTGCAGTCAAACCCGAGTGCTTCAATCTGTCGAAATACGTTGTATCCACACGGGCCAGCTTACAAGTTTAGAAATCGCGTCCGGTTCGTTAGGAATTGTGCCGATGAGACGAACCTCACCCAATCTCCCGGCGTCGGCAACGGCGACGGAGATCGCCTCCTTGTGGACGTCCAACCCAATATATGCATCGTAATCAGGCATGATGAAAGCTCCTTCTCCCGGCCGAAATGGCCGCCGGCTACGCTGCGCTCTGAGCGCCACTTCGCAAGGAGAAATGGTCATAGCATCTGGCTCTTTAGCGATACAGTCCAGGGGGCCAAAGCCAGTGCCGTCATCTACAGCTTGATGCTGACCTGCCGGGCATGTGGCGTCGAGCCATTCGCATGGTTGAAGCACGTCCTCACCGAACTGCCGCAGCGCCCCGAGCTGTGTCCCGTAGAACACGTCTATGTTCGGGATCTGACACACTGGGTCGCACCCATTTCGTCGTTGCGGCACGAAACAAGTGGATTCTCAAATGCTCGCACGCCGTTTCGGTGGCACGCCGATTGCACGGGACATTGTGAAAGTCCGTTCCGATTGAAGCGGTCTCCGGCCGAAGGCTCAACATGAAACTTGCTCGAACAATCCAAATCAATGCGATGGACGCTTCACGCGCAGTCCGGCCACAGAAGCTTGCAGCGCCCGTGGCGGATGCCCCTGTCATTCCCCAGTAGCGGCGTTGGTTACGTTCGCGTCTGGCGGGCGGCAGCGAGGACTGTCCCAAGCAGATTGGACTACGGCTTCGCGGCGAGCCGGATAAGGCTGCCTGCAGTCCGTCTTCCACGGAATAGGGCGCGTTATGATGGTATTCGCACTAACTTCGGGTGGAAGGCGGCGAGCCATTCGAGCGGATCGTCGACCCGCCATTGAGCGCGGCAATTCTGACGCGGCAACGATACGATGCTCAGGGAAATACTGCGCCATTGAAGCGTAGACGGCGTTCGGCCGAGCTGATCTGTTCGATCAAACAAATCCGGGCGCATGAACGCAATAACAAGCCAAGCATCTAAGGAGTAGACTTATGCGAATAGCTGTCGTGTGGAACAATAATCGCACGGGTGTGATCAACCGGTTTGGGCAGCTTCGTTCACAGTACCACGAACGCGAGATGGTCGAAAGCGTCGCGTCGGCACTGCAAGAGGGCGGCCATGAGACGCTGCTGTGCGAAGGCGACAAAGAAATGCTCGCTACGCTGGAGCGGTTCATGCCGCCCGATCCGCAAACTGGTCCCTCGGGGTTCGTCTTCAACATGGCGTACGGAATTCAGGGCGAGTGTCGTCTCACCCACGTTCCCGCCATGCTAGAGATGGCCGGCATTCCGTACACCGGGTCGAGCCCTCTCGGGCATGGACTGGCGCTCGACAAGGTCATTACCAAGAGGCTCATCCGCGATGCCGGCGTGCCAACGCCAAACTTTCGCGTGATGCGTCGCGGCACCGAGAGTACCCACAACCTCCGATTCCCGGTTGTAGTGAAGCCCCGTCATGAATACAATAGCGTCGGATTGCAGCTCGTCCGTGAGCCTGCTCAGTTGAGGCAGGCTGTGGAAGTGATCGTCACGCAGTATGCGCAGGATGCCCTCGTGGAAGAATACATCGAGGGGCGGGAAATCTACGTCGCACTGCTGGGAAACGGAGAGCCAGAGGTATTGTCTCTGGTGGAACGAGATTTCGGCGACCGCACAACGCGTCTCTATACTTGGGAAGACAAAGAGAATATTGCGGTCGCGGCGCCGCAGGAGATTTGTCCGGCGCAAATCGCAAGCGAGCTCGCGATGACTCTGGGCAATATTTCGATTGCGGCCTTCGGTGCCTGCGAGTGCCGGGATTATGCTCGCGTCGATCTCCGAATCGATCTCACCGGTAGGCCCTTCGTGCTAGAAATCAACTCCATGCCGGCTATCGGATTGCACAGCGCGTATGTTCTGGCCGCGACGAACGCCGGAAATAGCTTCTCAACTCTCGTCAACCGCATTATCGATATCGCCCATATGAGGTATTTCGGAATCGGCATTCCCTAGGCCGAACGCACACATCGAGCCGACGCGCACCTGTAGGCACCATTTCGGCCGACGATGGTAGTTGCCGACGCGCTCGCCGAAGAAGGTATTTCGGTTGAGGTGATTGACCTAGATGTGAGCTTTCGGGAGGTTGTCCACTCGGAGCGGATTTAGGAGACTGGAGTTACCACACCTCAGTTTTCCAGGATCGCTCCGAATGAATATTCATAAGAATGCCCGACTGACGCCGTTGCGTCGAGAGGAAATGGCCGTGGCTGTCATCGAGGGTCATCTGTGCCAAGCGCAAGCTGGTCGGGTCTACGGGGTCTCGGCGAAGATCGTTTCGCGCTGGGTCGAGCGTTATGAGGTCGACGGGCGCGACGGGATGACGGATCGCTCATCGCGCCCCAAAACCAGTCCACGACAGACGGATGACGGTCTGGCCGGGCGGATCATCGCTCTTCGCCGAAAGCGTTGGACCGGCAAGCATATCGCCATGGAAACCGGCGTGTCGCCCGCCACTGTCAGCCGTGTTCTCAAGCGTGCAGGCCTGTCGCGGACAAAGGATGTAGCCCCTGCCGAACCGGTCGTGCGCTATGAGTATGCCGAACCGGGCGGCCTCATCCATCTCGACATCAAGCGTCTTGGCCGCTTCGATCGCGTCGGACACCGTATCACCGGCGACAGGACAGGCCAGAGCAACTCCCGTGGGTCGGCTGGGAATACGTCCACGTCTGCATCGACGACGCCTCCCGCATCGCCTTTACCGACATCTTTCCCGACGAAAAGGCCGTCAGTGCCATTGCCTTCCTCAAGGCCGCGATCGCCTATTACAAGGGCTTGGGCATCACCGTCACCCGGGTGATGACCGACAACGGTTCCTGCTACAAGGCCAAGGATTTCGCAAAAGCCTGCAAGGTGCTCGGCCTCAAGCACATCCGCACCAAACCCTATACGCCAAAGACCAATGGCAAGGCCGAACGCTTCATTCAGACCGCCCTGCGCGAATGGGCCTATGCACGCTCCTATCCCTCCTCAGAGCATCGAAAAGCGCACCTACCCAACTGGACGCATCTCTACAATTGGCACCGCCCTCGTGGCAGCCTAAACTCAAAGACACCCATCAGTCGCCTCAATCGATCCAGTGACAACATGTTGACGCTCCACACCTAGAGCATCGTACTTTTAATCGAACCCATAGCCTGCGGCTCTGAAATAGTTGCGACATTGTTCTCAATGTCATCCGCACACTCGGTGCCGCGCACGATCTTACCATGCTCATGGTGACGCACCAGATGCGCTTCGCCAAGGAATTTTCCGACCGCGTCTGCTTCTTCTATGGCGGAAAGATTGCCGAACAAGCCCCACCCGAACAGCTCTTTGGTAACCCACAGAATGCGCGGACACGGCAGTTTCTTAATGCCGTACTGGAGGCAAGGTAGGTTTCCGATACGGGCGACATCCTCAATTCCTCCCGTCCGAATACGATATCCAGTGTTATGTCAATCTGGCGCAGAAACTTGACCTGCTCTCCCGGCCGTCCGCGTCGATAAGTTAGCTCTGTTCAGGTTTGAAGTGCTCCTTGAATCTGGGCAAGCGGGAGCTGGAATTTTCCGGTTTTGATCGTATTCTGACGGTCAGAGCAGTCTTGTTGAGATGGGCTGGAGACTGTAAGTACTAGCTGATCCCAGGCTTTGACGGTGCATCGTTGTCTTCCGAATCAATTGATGCGCCATAGGTCGGTTCTTCATGGGAGTGCCACGACGACAGAGGCAGTCCATCTGGCGATACAACATAGTCATGTGTGGACGTATATGGACCCCGCCCGATTGCAACGGTTGACCAAGATCAGGATCGACGGTCAGAACTGCTGACGTATATCCGGCTTCATAATGCGGCTCGATAAATCGTCGCCGCGAGCCCCGATGGATTTTGGCGCGCTTCCACCTCATCGGCCCCTAGACATTGGTCAAAGCCAAGCCGGTCCACACATCAGGTTTGGGAAGCGACGGAATGACCGTTTCGCCATCTCCTGCCATTTGTTGCAATTGCTGGGGTGAGACCTCCTTATCTATTCCTTCGTTTACCGCTTCGCCTTAGGCCGTTTCCAACGCCAACGCGGGCTCGTAGAATGTGCCGGTCGAGAGCATGGCCCACACGACCCGCGCATTCTTGTTGGCCAATGCAACGGCGGCGACGTTGGGATGACGCCGCGCTCGCAGCTTAGTCAGCCAGAGGCTTCTCGGATCCTGCTTGCCAGCTGCTTTTCCAAGCGCGGCGCGAGCCCCATGGATCATCAAGGTGCGCAGATAACGGTCGCCGCGTTTGCTAATGCCAAACAAGCGGGCTCGCCCTCCACTGGATCGCTGTTTCGGCACCAGGCCGAGCCAAGCCGCGAATTGTCGTCCATTCTTGAAGCAGGTTCTATCGCCCACAGCGGCGATCAAGGCGGTCGCCGTCACTGGCCCGATGCCTTCTATTCTCCCAAGCCGCTGGCACTGCTCGTTAGTGCGGAAGATTTCCCGTATCCGACGGTCATACGTTCGGATGCGCCGATCGAGTTCAGTCAACTCCGTCTGCAAGTCTCTCATAAGCGATCGTACCATGTCGCTGAGGCCGTCAGCCTCGTTCCCGACGATGACGGCGAGACCGCGCCGCTGCTGCGTGATGTCACGAGCAATAACAATCCCATGCTCGGACAGAAGCCCGCGAACCTGATTGACGAACCTGACCCGGTCAGCAACCAGACGTCGGCGAATGCGATGAACAGCCTGGACAGCCAGCTGATCGACTGATTTCGGCGGTACGAAACGCATCGAAGGCCTGCCAACCGCTTCGCAGATAACCTCCGCATCGTTTCGATCATTCTTGTTCGATTTCACATATGGCGTCACGAACTGCGGGCTGATCAGCCGAACTTCATGGCCGAGACCGGAGAGCACTCTTGCCCAGTAATGTGCGCCGTTCGACGCTTCCATTCCAACCAGACATCGCGGCAAATTGGCAAAGAATTGAGTTACCGCATCGCGTCGCAGCGTTTTACGCGTGACGACTTTCCCATGACTGTCGACGCCGTGAACCTCGAAGACGTACTTCGCCAGATCCAGACCTATTCGAACGACCTGCATGATATCCTCCTTCACCACAGTTAACGTTCGAGATTCCAGCTCCCCGGGAGAGCGGGGTCCATACCATTGGCGCCCGCGGATCAAGAGTTTGTTTTCAGCGATGGAAAGATCGTTGGTGCGGTCAGGTCTACGGCTTGTTGCAGCGGCACACTGACCGCTGGCCCTGATGGTGTCCACTGATTCTTTGCTACCTGCGGCACAGTCGCGGTTCACGGGCAGGCCGACTTTGCGGGCATGAGCAGGTTGGTCAACTACCATATGCCGTAGTATCGGTGCTTCCCCGGTAAGTCTACAAACCGTGTACATTCATCGCAATAAATAGGATGCATTGGCATGCAGAGTAATGTGACGACGCTGAAGGTTTCCAAATACATCTGTGCTGCAGACGAGCTGGGGCGCACATCCGGTCTCCATATCGCGATGGGCGACGATTTCGAGGAGTATGTGCAGATTACGAGCAAACTTCCTGGAAAGTCACCGACGTATCCAAGCTTCCGCCCTGACTGTTCAGATCTTCCGCCTGGGAAGGCTTTTTGGATTATCGGGCGGGATCGAGAAGGGAGAGTAGCGCATGTCCAGGCACTGCGTTTAGACGATCTGTGCGACACGGACCTTGCAGAGCACCTCGGATCGCTCAGAGCCTGGTTTGCGGATGCTAACCTCAGTGCCGGACCCGATACCTCGTCTCAGTGCAATGCACCGAGTGCGCGTAGCATAACCGGGCGGGTTGCGTATCAGGGTGACATCTGGCTGCGGAAGGACTTTAGAGGCCGCGGTCTCTCTACCTTTATCGGTCGCATTGCATTTGGACTGGCATGGGCTAAATGGTCGCCGGATTTCATTTATGCGCTGGTCGCCGGCTGGCACATCGAAAAAGGAATTGTCGATCGCTACGGCTATCTGCATCGAGAGCCGCACGGATCAATACTACACTTGCCTGCTCATGGAATAGACGACGCCGATTGGCTCGTTTGGCTAACGCGAGACGAACTGTTGACCACACTTTCGTGCACGTCGGTATGGCAGGCGCTGGACGAGAGTACTTTGGCGGCAGCGGACTCGCCCAAGAAGGGACAGCGCCGCACGACGCTCACTTAATGCAAGCACCAGATCAACATGAGATCGCGTCGTCTTGGTGAATGGCTTGGTCTGTAAACTTGGTAACCGACTGCCTGCCCATGCGTAAGCCTCAGCGACGATCGAAAGATGGAAATTCAATTACCCGCGACATTAATGTCTCTAATATAAGGCGGCGACTTCCACGCGAGATCAGTGGCGCGCTAGCTCGGAGGTCGATTATCGGTGCACCGTATGCGTTATGCTGCAGACCGCGAAGTGCACTTTTTCAGAGCTGGCTCGGGAAATTTGGACAGCAAGGATAAGTGGAATTTCTGCCTGACTTCGGCTTAGATGCCGGGAACAGGAGATACCATGACAAGACGACCGCGCCGGAACCATAGCCCGGCTTTCAAGGCGAAAGTGGCGCTTGCCGCCATTAGGGGCGAACAGACGCTGGTGGAATTATCCCAGCAGTTCGACGTGCATGCCAATCAGATCAAGCAGTGGAAAGACCAGCTCCTTGAGGGGGCGACGGGCGTTTTCGGCGATGACGCCAAAGCGGAACCGGCGGCTCCGACCGTCGATGTCAAAACCCTGCACGCCAAGATTGGGGAACTGACGTTAGAGAATGATTTTTTATCCAGTGCGCTCGGCAAAGCCGGATTGCTGAGCGGAAAGAAATGATCAATCGCGAGCACAAACTGTCCGTCGTTCGCCAGGCGAAGCTTCTCGGCTTCAGCCGTGGCAGCGTCTATTATTCGCCGCGTCCTGCGTCAGACGGCGATCTGGCTCTGATGCGGCGGATTGACGAACTGCATCTCGATTATCCCTTCGCCGGAAGTCGCATGTTGCAAGGGCTTTTGAAGGCCGACGGGCTTGTCGCGGGGCGGCTTCACGTCGCGACGCTGATGAAGAAGATGGGCATTGAGGCGATCTACCGTCGTCCGAATACGTCGAAACCAGCACTTGGTCACAAGGTCTATCCATATCTGCTCAGGAAGCTGGCGGTCACCAGACCCAACCAGGTATGGGCAATGGACCTGACCTACGTCCCCATGGCGCGGGGCTTTGTCTATCTCTGCGCCGTCGTCGATTGGTTCAGTCGCCGAGTGCTTTCATGGCGGCTGTCGATCACGATGGAGACGGCTTTTTGTATCGAGGCGGTCGAGGAAGCTCTTTGCCGATATGGCAGGCCAGAGATCTTCAATACCGACCAGGGATCGCAGTTCACCTCCGTTGACTTTTAAGAAGGCCGGGATTGAAATCTCGATGGATGGCAAGGGCGCATGGCGCGACAACGTCTTCGTCGAGCGGCTCTGGCGGTCGATCAAATATGAGGAGATCTATCTCCATGCCTACAAAAGCGTGCCGGAGGCTCGTGCCGGAATTGGTCGTTATATAAGCTTTTACAACCAACGACGCCCACATTCATCGCTTGACCGGCAGACGCCGGATCAGGCTTACTTCAACGCGCTGACACCGATGATGGTAGCAGCATAATCGAGGCGGAAATCCACTTAGCGAAACGCCCGGAACTGTTCAGACAAACCGAGCCAACTCAGAGTGCACCAACTACCTCGTCAATGCTGGATACGCTTCAAACAAAACATGAAATGCTCTAGTCTAGCTTGGCGCCAATCGGCCAGCTATGGGTATCGCGGAATTTTGAGTACCGCAGCGTTTCGGCCTATTTGCGTTAGATATGCCATATCCCGTGCATCTTAGCTGCTGGTACGGCGGCTACACCGCGCGTTTTTCACAACCGACCGGATTACCCGGTGATAGAAACCGCTAAAGCCATTTCAGCAGCTTCCGGTAGGACGCACCTTGCATTGGAATACGCGGCAACCTGCCAAAAGCGCGTTAGATGCACGCGGATGCGGGGGCTCCTTGTTTGACTCTTTCTCGAAGTACAGTTGCGTCGATTGCGGGACTTTGATGCAATTTTCATATATCGACCTATTTATTGAATGCAAGCTACAATAACAATTCAGAATCTAAGCTTTAGTTTCTTCCGGCAGAAACCTCTATAACGATGGCGAAGCATAAATTTAAGTCAAAATTAATACCAGCGGTTACCATGATATGGTAGAGCATTAACGATGCCGGTCTGCCGGGGATGGCGAGCGTAGCTTTTGCAGTCGGCATCTCTGTTTGCCAGTGCAAACCGCTGCGGAGCAGAGAGGCTCCGCAACTCCCGATGATGACTGCTCTCTGTCAACTTGGAGGCTGGCAACGATAGTGTCAGACAAGTTTTGCTTTGTCCCGTCGATGCATTTCACGCCGGCTGCCGCGCAGGCGTTCGCAGTCGAGTTCGGCCGATTTCTCGACCAGACTGTTGACGTTGCGCAAACCGAGCAGTTGTTCGATGCGTTGTGTGCATTTGCTCTGAATTTTGACTGCCCATGGGTGGCGTATGAACATCTTACATCCGATCAAAGAGTTCTGACGCCGGTCCGACGCGAGCGAGCCGCCATGCTCAACTATCCTGATCAATGGCAGGCGCATTATTTCAAAATGGGTTATGACAAAATAGACCCGATCAACAGGACGTGTCGAAAGCGCGCAGATGCCTTTCGATGGAGTGAGGTCTATAACGACGGGCTCACGACCGAAGATGAACGGCGCGTTTTTGATGAAGCCGCGACATTCGGTTTAAGGTCAGGCATTAGCATTCCATTGCACGGTCCCAAAGGCAGCTTTGCAGTCACGAGCTTTGCACAGGGCGGCGAATTCCAAAATAGAACAGTCACTTATTTGCAACTTGCCGCGCTTCATTTTCATCTTAGGGCGGCGAGGTTGGTGAATTCCAGTGGTATGGAGGAGATTGCTGACCTTTCTCCAAGAGAGAAAGAGTGCATCTTGTGGACGGCAAGAGGGAAGTCGTCGTGGGAAATAGGAAGGATTCTGGGCATATCCCTAAACACTGCCAATTTTCACATAAAAAACGCAATGCGCAAATTGGATGTCACCAGTAGAACAGCCGCTGCGATAAAAGCCGTGAACTTCGGAATTATCGATTTGTAGAAAGCGGCGACCAGAAAAAAGTAGTGCATGTGTCACGAGCGATCGGTCAGGTTCGTCATTTCGCTGGGGTCGTGGCCGTTCTTGCCATAGGGTTGTTCCTTAACGGGCCGCCTATCGGAAAACACTGATGACAATCCTTACTCGGCTACACCACTCTCCCGACCCTCAACCTAGCGCAAGCCGATTAGTCGCTGTGACAGTCAAACTCAGGTCCACCATAAAACTAGATCGGGTCGCGCAAAGCCGAAAAAGCTGTTCAGCACGAGTCGAGATTCTTCACCGTCTGATTTACGCGTGACGCCGTGAATGAAGCCGCCGTCGATCAGCGCGATATCCCCGGCCCTGAGCTCCAAATCTTGGCAGGGAACGGTTTCGAGGTAGGTTGCCGAATAGGGATAACCCGTGGTCTCCACACCCTGTTGCTTTCGATCGGCCGCCGTCGGCTTGTGGCCCCACATACGCAAATCGCCACCTTCCTTTGCCATGCTGGGGTAGAAGTTGAGCGCCACAACTGTGTTCGCCGCCACCGCCGAAGGCTCGAAATCGCCTCCTGCACATAGGACTTGAGCAACATCATCGTGAGGCGCCAAAGCATACGGGCCACTACCACACCAGCTGATAGCGCGACAAATATTAGCCTGGCCTTGCTCCGACTGGGCGAGCCGCAGCTCAATGCCTTGATGCTGAAGGTCGCGCTTCAATGCGTCGAATATTCCGCGAACTGGATCGACGAGATCGCCAAAAAGCAGGTCAATGAACGGTCGCGCATCTTCCGAGTCTGCGAAATAGTTGACCGCAGCCTTTTTGTAATGAGATGCGCCAACATACTGTCCGGGAACTCCATCTCTGCGGTCCTTCAGACCGGGACTGCGACTGAAGTTCTGAGTGATCTCCTCGGCTACTTCGTCACTAAACGCGTTCTTGACATGCAGACCGGTGATCTCGCCTTTGAGGACTGAGATGATGTCCGACGTGTTGATTAAGCCTACGCGTTCTCTGATCGTAAGGGGGGAGATGGCCGAGGCGTGAGACACATGGTTAATCGTCATAGGCTGCTCCTGTAGTGCGTGATCGAGGATTCTGATGCCATGATCGAGTTCGTCATCGGCAATGGTTATCGGTGGAAGGACTTTGATAACGTCACGGTTCGGGCCTGACGCTTCGATCAACAGGCCATTTTCGAAAGCGACGTCATGCACACGGGTAACAATGGCCTGTGATCGGCATTTGAGACCTGCCATCAGACCGCGGCCGCGCTTCTGTTCGATGCACTTTGGGAATTTCTCAACGAGTCGATCAAGGTGTCCTTGCAGTTTAACGGCTGTCCGCTCGACGCCTGCAGTAAACTGCCCGTCGGACCACATTTTACACATGGCGCCCGCAGTCACGAAGGCGAGGTTGTTGCCTCTGAAAGTCCCGCTATGTTCGCCGGGCTTCCATACGTCTATCTCGGGGCGAATCAGCACAATTGAGAACGGATTTCCTGAACCACTTAGGGATTTCGAAAGGCACACGATATCGGGTTCAATTTTCGCGAACTCAAATGAAAAGAAATCGCCGGTTCGTCCCGCACCTGCCTGAATGTCGTCGACAATGAAAACAACGTCGTGTTTACGGCAAATTCGCTGAATTTCTGATAGCCACTCAGCGGATGCGGTATTCATGCCGCCTTCTGCCTGAATGGTCTCTAGAATGATTGCGGCGGGCTTCTCTACACCGCTGCCTGGATCACCCAAAACGGATTCGATGTAACCGACGGAATCGTAAGTTTGGTTAGGGTAGCTGTCGTACGGGACGCGGATTACGTCATGACGCGCCACGCCGCCAAGCTCCTTAGTCGAGGCCGAACCCGACACTGCCAAGGCGCCGAGCGACATGCCATGGAACGCGTTCGTGAACGCCATGACACTCGAACGGCCGGTATATTTGCGCGCAAGCGCCAACGCCGCTTCATTGGCACTAGTGCCCGTAGGGCCCGGAAATTGTATCTTATAAGACAAGCCTCGTGGCTTCAGGATTGAATTGACAAACACTTCAATGAAGTCGCGCTTTGCCGCTGTATACATATCAAGCGACAAAAGGATATTTTTGCCAGCAATATATTCGACTGCTGGGCCAAGAATATCCGGGTTGTTATGTCCGTAGTTAAGTGCGCCAGATCCTACGAGGAAATCGATATAGGGCTTGCCGGTCTCATCCCATATTGTCGCGCCAGTAGCTTTCGTGAAGACTGTGGGAAACGACCTTCCATAGCGGCAAACGTTAGACTCATGAGCCGCGAAAGCGTCGGTGTTCATTTTGGGATCCTCTCTACACGCGGGCGTCGCACCGACAAAGTAAGCGAGCGAGTAACGAACTCGATTCGCTAGAGATGTCAGTGAAGATGAGAACTATTCGAACCGGAACACGAGTGGCGGTGACTTTCTCGACGTCTGCCGGTACTTTCAGGGTGGTCGGCCATCGTAACGCGGAAGCGCGACTGCCAATTGCCACGCCACTCGTCTGCCGAACAGATATGCAGGCTACTCTGCATGTCCACACCTTCTAGTTGGTACGCTCGAACAACCTAATTTCTATAGTTCCCGGGCAAGCACAGATACTACGAGATCTGATAGTTGACGCATCCGCCACGCCCGCGAAAGGGGTTGGCATTCTGGGAAGCACTACTTTGGCAGATTAACCGCCCTTGAATTGAAGGGGTGGACGGCCCCGCTTGGCAAGGGACAATTTAGTGTTTCCGGCGGATTGGTCGGGTGCAGGCATGTATTCGGCCTTTCGTCGCGGCCTATTCATGCCGCTGGCCCTGATGAAGTCCGCTGATCGGATCCCAGACAGGTCAACGCGCTTTTTAAGCGACACCCACTGAGCGAGTTTGTCCGATCCCGGCTCGACCGTCCGTCATCACACCATCAGCACCTCACCAACCTTTGCACTCCGCGGCCGTATCAGGCGGCAATCCCTGCCGCAGTGGCGGAAATTGCCGCCGGAACCGCCAAAAGCAAAAGAATAGAGATCTGGTTCCAGGACGAGGCTCGCATCGGCCAGAAGAACAAGATCACGCGCCGCTGGGCCAGACGCGGAACGCGACCTTCAGCGCCGCACGATCAGCGCACGAGATCGGCCTACATCTTCGGAGCGATCTGCCCCGAAGCATGGCAAGGCAGCCGCTCTCGTCATGCCGTGGTGCGACACACACGCCATGACCCAGCATCTGGCCGAAATCGCCCGCCATGTTGCCGAAGACGCCCACGCCATCCTCATCATGGATCAGGCGGGCTGGCACATGTCCAACAACCTCGTCGTGCCCGAAAACATAACGATCCTACCGCTCCCGCCGAAATCGCCAGAGCTGAACCCGGTCGAAAACCTCTGGCTCTTCATGCGAGAGAACTGGCTCTCCAACCGTGTCTTCAAATCCTATGACGACATCGCCGCCCATTGCTGCGACGCATGGCGAAAGATCGAAAGCCAGCCTTGGCGCATCATGTCCATCGGGCGCAGAATGGGCAAATGGGTTTTAATCAATGAGAGGCCGTACTAATCGAGTGCGATCTTCTGTGAGGGCTTGCTGGAGCAGGGCGTCACAGGCCTAGGCCGGTATAACGATCAGCGCATTGGGGCCATCTGAAAGGCCCAGCTTCCTGCTAAACGGTCCGGAAAACCTAAGCAATGGGTCAGTTGGCGAGGTTCAAATCGCACGAGCGAAATTCGAGCGAGTCGCGGCCTATTTTCGGCATGTCGTCCACAACCGCCTTCATCAAACACTGAGGAACATTTTATGACGTTACCTTCTTCAAGTGTGACAAACGTAAACATAATATCAAAGAAACGCTGAATGATGTTAATAACATGGTAATAAAATGAACGATTATTCTTTATATATTTGGCGTTGTCACTGCGGAGAATTTGTTTGATATTTACTTAAGTAGTTCAAGGATTGCTATCCGGTCCGACAGCGGATTTGCGCGTGAAGGAAGAGCCATGTCCACTTCAAAAACTGTGGCAAACGCAGGACGGGAGATGGCCAAGAAGGTTCGACCATCCCGCGTTTACCGCCCTATCGAAGGCAATGTCGACCTTAATTGGCCACTATCCAGACACCCCACAGTGAACTATGACACCAACGTCCGTTACGGCGCCTCCACTTTCGGCCACCTCTGGTCGGATCGGCTGCGCGGCTGGCTCGCATCATGTATAGCGGACTTGTCATCGCAAACACTCGCAAGAACTACCTGGAAGCCACATCCTTTGAGGGGGAAATGCGGCGCCTACAGGACGCGGGCGCCGATGTGCGGGCATGCCGATGTGCGGGCATATTGTCCGGACGAGAGCGGATACATCACGGAACAGGGTGCCGACCGCCAAGTCGTTCAGGAACGTCACAATACCAAAGCACCAACGGAGGAGCTACTATGAGTACGCTACCGCAAATCTCACTGGCGAAACTGACAGCCGATGCAACGCGACGTGAAGAGCGACAGCGCTTGCAGATGGCTTGCGAGGAGTATGGGTTCTTCTACCTTATCGAGCACGGCACCCCTAGGGAACAGATTGCACAAGCCATCGAGGCTTCCCGGCGGTTCTTCGCGTTGCCACAGTCGATCAAAGAACGCTACGGTCACGCCTCCCAAGAGGTTTATCCCACTACCGCGCGTGGATACAGTCCGTTGCACGGCGAAATGCTACATCCCGAGGCGGGCGCCGATTCAAAGGAACTGTTCGACCTCGGAATTGAAAACGCAGGCGACCGACGTCCATTTGCGGGGCGCACGCACTTTCCAGATGATGCTGTGGCTCCTGGTTTCGCGCAAAGTCTGCTTACTTTGCAGGCGACCATGCTCACCGCGGTTGTGCCGCAACTTGGGAATGCGCTTGCCGACCTGCTCAATTTGGAACAGGGCTGGTTCCGGCGCCATTTCAGCCCTCCGACGGTCCTGCAACGCGTGATCCGGTATCCATCTAGCGGCGGCGCTTGCGCCAAACACACCGACAATGGCTTCTTCACGCTACTGCCGCAGGAGGAACTGCCCACGCGCTCCTTGCAGGTGTGGTTCGGCGGGCGCTGGGTCCCAGTGCCGAGCCTGCCCGACGGTTTCGTAGTTAATCTGGGTGACATGCTTCAGGCCCTGAGCGACAATCGCTTTCAGAGTACGCCGCATCAAGTCGTGCACAGTGGTCCGACTGACCGAATTTCGCTCCCCTTCTTTATCTATCCTGACATCGACGCTCGCCTGACTTCGCAGAAAAGGCAGCACACCTTCAGTGTTGCAGAAATGATGCTGCGGAACTACGAGTCAATCTGGGAACGCGGGACTGGCGCTGGACGCGCACTGGAGTTGCAGTGAGCGTTCGAATCCCTCAAATGTGTGGAAACTAAGCGGCGGCGCGGTGCACCTCCGCGTCGGGCGCCGCAAGTGTAGAACCTAAATCGTGCCGCCGTCGCGCTTATGCCACGACAGTGTGCAACGCGCGCGCCATAATGCGGCGCGCTAGTGCCGTCACATCGCTAATTGTCCACGTCGTACGTTTTCAAGAAGCTGCAGCGCGACGACTTTCGTTGTCCTCCTGTGCTGAAGCAATGAATTTCGGGTGTGCGAAGAGGAGCGATTGGCTTTGATGGAACGAGATGATCGGCCCCAAGGGAGTGTTTTTGGCTGCGGCGCTTTCGCACGAGTACACGCGGACCCTGCGGCCATGTTCGCAAATCCGCGCGCATACCCAACAAAACCTTTTCTCCGGACCGTCAAGAGCATCTCGATTGTATGGCCGCGTAGACAGGACCGTGACAGCCTTCAACGCAGGAGAATGCTCATGTGCCTGAGCCATGACCTCAACTATGCATTGCAGACAACCCAGAATTGGATCAGCGATCTGATGTGGAGACTTCGCTGGGACGATCGCGAGCGAGTCTACCAAGCCCTTATCGCGACGTTGCACGCTCTGCGCGACTGCCTGGATGGCGACGAGCCTGTTTACATAGGCGCCCAGTTGCCGCCCTTACTGCGCGGGTTTTACTACGAGGGCTGGCATCACGGTCGCCGTACCATAGCCAGAAACCGGAAATCGTTTCTCGACCGGGTGCACGACGGGGTCCAGCGAGATCCGGCGGTGGATCCGGAAGAGGTTGCTCGCTCGGTCCTAGCTCAATTGGCGGACCGTTTGCCTACAGCAGAGCTCGAGGATGCCAAGGCCGCCACTCCAAGAGTGCTGTATAGCCTTTGGCCAAACTGAAACAGCCGATGTTGTCCTTGTCGCGGTATACGGAGGGAGGGTTGCCTTTGGTCTTTGACTATATCGTCGTCGGTGGTGGTTCCGCTGGATGCGTCATGGCGAACAGGCTCTCCGGCAAAGCAAATCGCGTTCTACTCATCGAAGCCGGCCCTGATACGCCCCCGAACGCCATCCCTGATGACATCCTCGACGGCAATCCAACACGTGCCTACTTCAATCCTAATTATCAGTGGCCGTCACTCGACGCTGTGGCGGTACGGGATGGACGCAAGCCCATTCACTATGAGCAAGCCCGAGTGATGGGCGGCGGCTCCAGCATCAATGCCCAAGTGGCCAATCGAGGCGGTCCCGAAGACTACGATGGATGGGCATCAAGCGGTGCAACCGGGTGGGGCTGGGAGGACGTTCTACCTTATTTCCGTCGGCTCGAACGCGATTTGGATTTCGACGACGAATTTCATGGCAAGCATGGCCCCCTGACGATAAGTCGTGTTCGACAACGGGATTGGTCCGGCTTTATCCGAGCGGTAGCGAAGGCATATGAAGATGTAGGTATCCATTTCAGGCCGGACTTCAACGGCCCATTTGGTGACGGGTACTCCGTTGTTCCGTTGACCAACCGCAACGGCCACCGTGTTTCTGCCGCGATGGCTTACTTGTCCGAGAGCGTCCGCTCTCGACCGAATTTGAGAATATTGTCGGAAACGACGGTTGTGCGACTAAACTTTTCAGGACGCGCCATAACCGGCATTGAGACGGAAAGCAATTCCGGGCGGCAGTCATATCGCGCTTCGACCGTGATCCTCTGCGCCGGGGCCATCCATTCGCCCGCCATATTGATGCGCTCCGGGGTTGGCCCGGCCGAGCAAATGACAAAGCTCCACATTCCAGTTGTTGCAGAGGTGAACGGTGTGGGGCAGAACCTCCAGGAACATCCGGGGATCGCCGTTTCGGCATATTTGAAGCTGAGCGACCGCATGGAGCCCAAGGTGAGTGGTCACATCCAGATGCATGCTCGTTACTCGTCTGGCTATGATGGGTGCCCTTCTACGGATATGGCAATATCGGCCGTTGCCAAGTCGGCTTGGCACCCGCTCGGTAAGCGCCTCGGCTCCCTTTATTTGTGGGTCAATCGCAGTTATTCGACAGGAACCATCGTGCTCAGGGATCGCTGTCACACCATAGAACCGGAGGTGGATTTCAACTGGTTGAGCGACCAGCGAGACGCCGAGCGATTGAAGCAGGGGTTCCGTTTCATGGCCCGCCTGCTGAAGCAAGATTCACTGTCGGCCGTGGCACACGATCCGTTCCCGTCAGCTTGGAACACGCGAGCGAAGCAAGTCAGTAAGGTCAATTGCATCAATTACGGGCTAACCTCGGTGCTCGCGCTGCTCATGGACAGCTCTCCGCACGTGCGCCGCGGTCTTATTAGGCACGTCATAACCGATGGTCATTGCATTTCAGATCTGATTAGCAACGAGGAGCTTCTGGATCGGTTTGTCCGCCAAAACGTGACCGGCAATTGGCATCCGACGTCGAGCTGCAGGATGGGGGCAATCTCGGATCCTGCCGCTGTGACCGACCCATCGGGGCGTATTCGGGGCGTTGAGGGGTTGAGAATCGCCGACGCTTCAGTGATGCCATTCTGCCCCCGCGCCAACACAAATATTCCGACCATCATGGTAGCTGAGAAGATGGCTGACGCGATCTTGAGAGAGGACCGAAATAGCTAGCGAGCGGTAATTCGTATATCCCAGACAGCGAGTGCCGGAGTTTGTATCGCAGCAGCGGTCGAGACCCTTACTGATGCCGTGCCGCTGCAGACAGCGGTGCCCCGATGAAAGAGCGAGGTGCGGGATTGTCGGTTGCAACCGCATAAAGGCAATCATTGAGAGGTAGCGGCGTGTACCGGCGGGATGCAACGATGATCGCCTCCTCTTCGACAATGAGGATCATCGATCTCGCCTCCTGAGGCCGCTAGCAAGGTCCGCGACTGAACTCCGCTTGCGCCATATGGCCACCGTCCTCTGATTGATCTGGTCGCACCTCGAAAGCGTCCTTAGGCTCCGTTGATGCTGCATCGCTCGAGGGACGCCTCTGTCGTCGCGGCGCTTGCATGAAGAACCTGGCCCATAGCCCCTTCCTTTATTCGGAAGACAAGAATGCCTCCATCAAAGCCTGCGATCAAGCATCCGCGGATAAGCTTGAATTGTTTGAGACCGCACCCTGAGCGTTAGCATCATCCAGCAATGCAGCTCATCATTTGGTTATCTGCGACCGGCGCGATTGCATATTCACGTGACAGCCAATTTACATCTAATGTTCCTCAGCTCCGATTCTTCGCAAGCGGCAAGCGGAGGGGTCAGCGGTCGGATATCGGTAGCGGACACGATGAGCTACTATGAGCTTCTATGTCTGCGCCTAGTTCTGGAACTAGAACCTTCCATATGGTCGCGTTTTGTGCGTCAAGTTCAGCAAATTTGGGCGGCCATGAAGTTGGTCATGCGGCTTGGTGGAGAGCGAGTTTCTTGTGCTCTCTGAGATCGTCCATGTTGATGCAGCGGTTGGCCTCCATCCAGTTCTGATAGGTTTCGACGGCGAGCGCGCGCTAGGCGCTGCCAGCTCTCAGCGCTGCGGAAGATGCGCACGACGTAGATCCGGCGGCGGATTTCCTCGTTGAGGCGCTCGAGCTGTTCGTGGTCTGAGGTGCTTGTGGTGGTTTATGTTCGCTAGGACTATCCGATATTTCGGCGCGTTGCTACAAAGTTCCATAATGCCGATTACGCCACAAACGCCTAAATAGCTGAAATTGCTGGATATATAGGGGCGAAATTCATCGTGTGATATTTCGGGAGCCTTTAGTCGCCTTCTTAAACGGATCCAGGATTGTGACGCTGCGCCCCTGAAAGTCAGCGACGTTTCGGGTGACGATGACCAGGCCATTCACCTGCGCCGTCGCAGCTAGTCCGGTGTGGTCGGTGTTCTTGTCGGATTGTCCGAGCATTTGTCCCCAGTGGCGCGCGACCTTTTCGTCTACAGGAAGGATGCGGCCTTCATAGGCGGCGAAGATGGCATCGGCCGCCTTGGCGATCTCGTTAGCCACAGCGTCGTCGGTTTTCCGCTTTTTCTCAATGCCTTTCGAGATCTCTCGGACCGAGATCACGCTGATCGCGAGATCGGTATCGTCAACCGTATCGAGCCAAGCCGCCACATTTTCGTGCGGCACGGGTCGACCTATCTCTTTCAGAACATTGGTATCGAGCAGATATTTCAAGCTCAATCATCCAGCGCACTAAGATCGGCGCCGCGCATGGCGGCCTTTGCCGTTTGCTTCGGATACGGCCTGCCTGCCTTCGGATGCGCCTCCGCATAGACTCGCGCTGCAACGATCTGTTGTTCCTTTAGAGAGGGATAGTCGCGCATGACATCTTCGACGGTCGCGCCGGCGTCGAGGAGAGCGGCAATCCGATGCGCCTCGATTTGCGTTCCCCGGATTAGCGGTTCCTTGCCGGATAGGTCGATTTGAGCAGTGAGCTTGTCGAGTTCCTTCAACTTGCGCTCGACGAAGACCAGGTGCTGACCAATGTCGTAGCGCTGTTTACCGAACACGACCTCTTTCGCGAGACCGCGTTTAAGAGAGCTTCGCAACGCCTCGTAGAATTCGGACTGGCTCTTGGGGGTCAGCGCCTGTTTGAGTTCGTCATAGGCATGGAGAAACACCAGCTCGGCTTGACCGAACTGCCTAATATTCCGACCGCCTCGCTTCACGAGTTGCGGCTTGATCGGCGCCCGCTCGACAACCTTTTTGAAAATGTCTAGAGGCGCACCAACCACAAAAGCCGCTTGTGCCGTTGTCAGATGTTCCATCCTATTACCCTTTCTAATACACCCCAAACATATTAGAGAGAGTGCAAGGCCCGGACCGACGTGAGCCAAAGACTACGATTGACGCCGCACTTCGTCCACTAGGGTCAGAGTCTCGAGGCGATCGAGAAGCTGCTTGGCTTTCGATTCTCCGAGCAGTTCAGGCGCCGATGTCGGCCAATGCTCCAGCGCCCGCCTGACTGTGGCCACGACCTCCCGTGTGATCAGCTTGTCGTCCAGGCGCAGAAAACTTGCGACCCTCTCAAAGCGATGTAGGTTCACACTTTCGAAGCTGTGGGTTTTGACGAACCTCAACGCCATAGTGTCGGACGGCATGTACAGAACGGTCGGGACGATATCGTAGGCCGGCGACAATCGGATTTCGCCGGGCGCCGGGAAGCGGAAAGACCAGTTTTTGAGATGGTTGTCGCCATTGCCTAAAAGCACGTCTGCAACAACCCTGCGGATGGCTTCCAATATATCATCGCGATGGTCGGTGCTGAAGCGGCGCACCATGTTGATGATGGTCTCGGTCGTCGCCATCGTATATTTTCGATCGCCTATCGCTCCCAGAATTTGGGCCGCGTCTTCGATGTGAATGCGACGATCATCGTCGGCACGGTCGAAGCGATCGACGACGAGAACGCGCTCACCATGAGCCAACAGTTCCGCAGGGACGCCGCTGATAGCGGTGCTGGAGACAAGCCGGCAGTTTGCTGTTCGCACGCCGATCATCCTTGCCATCTGCATGGCCGCGTGTTCAGCCTCCGGCAGCCCTGGGTATCGCTCGCTTGCGACCTTGATGATGCATCGGCCGGTGTTACCGCGACCCGGAACCGTCAATCTGTCGCCCTCGACGTTGGCGGTGAACTTGAGCTGGACGCCTGCGAGCGAGAATTTAACCGCGCCGTCAGGCAGCGGAACATCCACGCCATGTACCTTTTCGATAGTGATTGGCCCGGCTGACGCTGGTATTGCTGTTTCCGGTACGACGAGGATTGCGCCGGGAAGATCGCCACCGAGGCGGGTCAAGACGTCGAATTCGTCGTGATCGCCCGGCCCCATTTCGTTCAATACCAGATCCCTAAGGGCGCCCTCCGGAAGCAATCCTGAAAACCACGGTGGCAATGTGCCGTGAAGGCCAATTTTGTCGCCACGCCGCGCCAGACGATTGCGTGTGCCCTCGTCATCGTCAGGATCGGACCAACCCAGGCTTAGGATTGGCCGCCTTGGATCTCGCAGGAACGTCTCGGCAACTACAAACGCGACCGCGCCGTCGCTGTCGCGCGTCAGGGTCCCTACTCTAATCTTCCCGAGGTTCTGATCCAGAAGATGGACGCCGAGGATCGCCGATGATTTCGCCATCATGGTTCCCCATTGTCGTCTTCATCGAGATCGACGAAAAGTTCCTCAAATGCGCTGGCCGCCGCACCTTTGCTCTGCTGTTCCCCAGCATCGCTAATCAGCTGTCTCACTTCCGCGATCCGGGACTTCGGCAGCAGGACAGGCACAAGGTCAAGGGCATCGCAGATTTCCGCAAACAGCGTCAGTCGGTCCCTACCCCGCCGATCGGTCGCAAGGTCCCGTTCGAGTTCCGATATTCGCGCCCGGTCCCGACCGAGTCTTGTCGCAAGTGCAGGCTGACTGAGACCGCGTTGTTTACGGGCAGCCAGCAGTTGCTCGCCGAGGGTGTTGAAAATCGTGGTGCTCATGCGGAATGTCGCCCATCTATTGCCGAGTGTCCGGAATTGCGTACGACCTTAAGATAAACGAGAATGCGGAATTCCGCAACAGGAGGTCATTTCGAGCGAAATAGCGCAACGATTTAACGGTGGCCCAGCGGCGATTCGATCTTGGCTCGTCCTTATCAACCCAGTGCTTCGAGTCCAACCGGCGACCACCGATCCGTCCCAAGCCTTGATATCGTCCCCGCAAATTATATATTCCGGCCCATCGGAAGAATTAATACGGAGGCTCAACCATGCCCGCAGTTGCCGAGATGCTGAAGGCGAGCGAGGCTGCCGTTGTCTCGCGCGTGAGCCTGCGCGACGTCAATCGCGTCATCGACGAGCACATCTTGCCAGAAGCGTTCGTATCGCTCGACAACGGTCGTCATGTCCTCGCCGGAGCCTGCTCGCTTATCACGTTTTACTTCGAAAGCGCCCGCCGCCTTACCTCGGAAGAACGCCTGTTTACCATCCGGACGGCAGAAGCCCGGCTCGCAAGCGCCCGCAGCCTCCCGTGGTCCGCTCTATTGCGTGAAGACTGGACCGTGCACCACGAGTTTCTGACGATCGATCTCATGCCCTTTATGAGGGGCGCGAGCGAGCGGCTGGACGACCTCACCGCGGCGCGGGAAGCCGTGACATCATCGCCCGAGATCCTTGGCGGGACGGCCGTCATTCGGGGCACCCGCGTTCCTGTCCATGATGTTGCCGCGTCTGTATCCGCGGGCCATTCAACGGAGCGCATTCTCGAAACCTGGCCGAGCCTAGACGCAGAGAAGATCAGGCTCGCGACAATCTATGCGGAAGCTAATCCCTTGCGTGGGCGGCCCCGCGTCCTGGGCGACCTTCCCGAAGGATCGGTCATCCTCACAGATCGTTGCGTCCCCCGTCGCAGGAAGGCGGGATGAAGTTTCTGATTGATGAGTGCCTCAGTCCTGAACTGGCCAAGATAGCGCTGGAAAAAGGTTATGGTGAAACGAGCCATGTCGTCTGGATGAAACTCGGCGGCTTGAAAGACTGGGAGCTCAAACCAATTATTCTCGAGGGCGACTGGACGTTCGTCACCAAGAACTCGGTCGATTTCCGCGGGCCGAAAGACAGGCCGGGAACGAAGGGCCAATATGCCGACGTCGCCATCCATGTCGGGCTGATCTGCCTCAGCGGCCCACCCGGTATGGACCTCGATATGCAGATCGAATTGTTCGAACAAGCTCTGGCCGAACTCGACCGTGACGATGATCTCGTCAATCAGGTCCTGGAATTTCCCTCGATGGCGAGGAAGAGCTGCGCGTGCTGCGGTACGCGCTTCCAAAGGCATAATCATTCACAGTCGGTGAGGAAGGACCGCCTACAAGCTTCATGGTAAGCCAGCGGAATGATCGGCGGATGTGGACGGCCAGATACAGTCCCGTTCAACGCAGGGTTCCTGCGCTTAAGCCCCCGACAACGCCGAAATTCGTAACGGAGTTGCGGCTAATCTGCTGCGTCACCTTACTCGATGCAAAGCTCAGAGCCACCAAGAATGCAGATCGAAGACGTTTCCGTTCGCGGGCCCACAACACTCGATTCGCTGCGCAACGTGGCCTTCCGCTCGATCTGGAGCTCCACGCAGGTGGCGAACCTCGGATGGTTGGTGCAAACCGTCGCCATCAGTTGGCTCATGGCGACGATCTCCGCTTCGGATCTGATGGTCGCGCTTGTTCAGGCCTCAACGACGTTGCCGGCCTTCATCCTTTCCATTCCTGCCGGAGCGATAGCCGATACCTTCAGCCGCCGGTCGGTAATGATCACCGGCTTGTCATTGATTGCGCTGGCGTCGATTGTCCTGGCGCTCGCCGCTGCCTTCGGCTTCGTCAGCCCCTGGCTCATCCTTGGACTGGGCTTTATGGCGGGTTGCGGATTTGCGCTGAACGATCCAGCCTGGCACGCCTCCGTCGGCGATATCCTGGACAAGCGCGATATCCCGGCCGCGGTGACGCTCATGTCGGTCGGTTACAACATGACCCGCAGCATCGGTCCGGCGCTCGGCGGAGCGCTCCTCGCTTTCCTCGGTCCATTGACGGCCTTCCTTTTTGCCGCGTGCAGCAATCTTGCGCCCCTAGGCGCGGTGTTACGCAACAAGTGGTACGTCCGCTCGTCTCCTCTGCCTCCGGAGCGGATTTCGACTGCCATTCATGACGGCATGCGCTTTACGGCGCTTTCCTCCGGTATCCGGGCGGCAATCATACGTGCAACGCTCTTTGGCCTTTCGGCCATTGCCCTCCTTGCCCTTCTGCCGCTCATAGCCCGCGATCAACTGGCCGGCGGGCCGATCGTCTACGGCGTTCTGTTCGCCGGTTTCGGAACCGGCGCATGCTTCGCCGGCATGAACAATCAGCGTTTGAGGAAGCTGGTTCCTCAGGAGTGGTTGATGGCGATCGCCTCGGTTGCCCGCGCGCTCTGCTGCATCTCCGTCGCGATGACGTCATCGGTCACCGTGGCAGCGCTCTGCCTTGCGCTTGGCGGTGCCGGCTGGGTCATCACCTGGACCGGGTTCGACGTCTGGGTGCAGTTGGCCAGCCCACGCTGGGTCGTCGGGCGTACGCTCTCGATCTACTATGCGTTCCTGTCGGGCGGGATGGCTGCGGGCAGCTGGCTCTGGGGCACCGTCGCCCAGACCTATTCGCTTGCATCTTCTCTCGAACTTGCGGCAGCGGCTCTGTTACTCGTCGCCGCATCAGGGTTCGTACTGGCGGTGCATCTGGCGGCAGAGGGAGACCAGCAGGGCTCGGTATATCCGGCGCCAGCGGTGGCGCTTGATCTGAAGCCGAAGCGGCCCAATTGCAGCGAGGACGGAATAGCCATAGACGACGGCGACCTGGACGTCTTCCTCGATCATATGCGCACTCGCAGATACGCCTTGGCCCGGGCAGGCGCGCGCGACTGGACGCTCCAGCGAAATCTCCGAAAGCCCTCCCGGTGGACGGAAACGTTCCGCATGCCGACCTGGATGGATTTCCTACGTCTGCATCATCGCCTTTCTCCATCGGATCAGGACGTCATCCAGCATCTCGCCGCTTTGCATATGAGTGACAAGCCTCCGGAAACAGATCTTGTGATTGAGCGCACAACAGACGCACGCCGGAGCCGGAGCCAGCCGGTCACGCGTATGTCGCGTCCTTGAGGTGAGCACGCGATGAAACCATCCGAAGAGCAGCAACACTCAAATCCGCGTTACCTCCGGAAATCGTCAGTCACGGTCGTGCCGACCGAAGGCAATAGCGCCCGGCCTTACACAGCTCCTGACCTGCTGACGGCATCAACCCCAGCCGCGCAGGCTCATTCGGCTGTCCTTGAACCTGCTTCAACGACAGCCGCTTTTTATTCGATGTTCGATTCAGGTCTTGCCGCGCTGCGCCGACGCAACCCTGTCTATTCGCCGAGCGCTGGCAAGCGAACGCTCCGTTCCATCACCGCTGAACGGCTTTCGGTCTCGACGACCGCAGACGACAAGCATGAAAGAGACTAATCGACATGGACGCGATTGATGACAGAGCATCCACAGGCCTGTTGGCGCCGCTGAAGAATTCGACCTTCCGTTCCATCTTCCTCGCGTCCCAGCTTTCGAGCCTGGGTTGGCTGATGCAGACGGTGGCGCTCAGTTGGCTGATGGCAACCGTTTCGACTTCGGACGTGATGGTTGCGCTGGTCCAGGCTTCGTCCACCCTGCCCGCCTTTTTTCTTGCGATCTTCGTTGGAGCGATCGCCGACAACTACAGCCGGCGCGCGGTCATGATCGTCGGGCGAAGCTTGATGATGGCAGCCTCCGCAATGCTGACGATCCTGATGGCCTTCGGCATCACCGACCCATGGATGATCCTCGCCTTCAGCTTCCTGGACGGTTGCGGCATAGCGCTGAGCGACCCGGCCTGGCGCGCTTCGCTGGGCGACATGCTGGAGCGCCGCCATCTGCCTGCGGCCGTCACCCTTCTCAATGTCGGGTTCAACACGGTGCGCAGCGTCGGCCCGGCTCTCGGCGGCATCATCGTTGCGGTGTTCGGGCCGCTCGTCACTTTTGCGCTCACCACCCTGGGATTCGTCGCTCCCATCACCGCCTTATGGCGAAACAAATGGAAGGTGCAGGGGTCATCCCTCCCGCGGGAAGCGTTGATGACTGCCATCTATGATGGACTGCGCTTTACGGCGATATCCTCCGAAATCAAGTCGACGATCGTGCGCGGAACCCTTTTCGGCTTTGCCAGCACCTCGACCTTGGCGCTGCTGCCGCTCGTGGCCCGCGATATCCTGCAGGCAGGCCCTGTCAGTTACGGCATCCTTATGGGCGGCTTCGGCGCCGGCGCATTGTTGGCAGGGCTCATCAACCCAAGGCTCAGACGGATGCTCACCCAGGAATGGCTCGTGGTGCTGGCCTGCATGTCCAGCACGGTCTGCGCGATCTCGCTTGCGTTGACCACAACGCTCACGCCGGCAACGGTCGCCCTGGCATTTGGCGGCGCCGGTTGGGTGACCGGGTGGTCGGGGCTAGGAACGAATGTACAACTCGCGAGCCCCCGGTGGGTCGTTGGGCGGACGATCTCGATCTATAGCGCTTTCACTTATGGCGGCATAGCCGGCGGCAGCTGGGTCTGGGGTCTGGTCGCGGAACATTATTCGCTCACTGCGGCCTTAGCGGCCTCGGCCGGTGCGGCGCTGCTGGTTGCCGCCCTCGGTCTCAAACTGCCGATCAGCAACCGCTCCGAGTCAGAGCTGGAACCGTTGGGCAGCTTCAGCGCGCCGCCGGTCGCTCTGGACTTGAAACCACGAAGCGGCCCGATCCTCGTCACGACCGAATATTCTATCCCTGAGGAAAATGCCGAACCCTTCCTCGATCTGATGCGAGAGCGTCGACGTGTGCAAAGCCGCGTTGGTGCTCGGCAATGGACGCTCACCCGCGACGTTCAGGATTCGTCGCGTTGGGTGGAGACCTTTCGCACTCCGACCTGGATCGATTTCCATCGCCTGCATCATCGTCTGAGCGCGGCCGACAAGCTTCTCGACGACGAATTCATGAAACTGAGCCAGTACACCAGGCCGCCACGGACGACGATCTTGCTGGAGCGTTCCACCAGTGCGGCGCGCAAGTCTGCGCCAGTGCCTTACCTTTCGCAGAAGTGACAATCGATTTCGAAACTCGCTGGACTCCTGGACGATGAACGTGCCGACCCTTTGCCCGCTTCAGTCTGCATGCCTCTTGTGGCTGTCGCGCGGCAAGACAATCAAGGAAATCGCTCATGTCGAGGGCCAAAGCGTGGCTGTGATCGAGCGCTGCCTTGCCGATACGCTGGCGGTGCTGGGAGTAGATACCCTCGAGGATGCAGCCCGAATAATGCAGCGTTCTCCATTCAACTAGATCCTGTCAGAGATCCGGGACTTTGCCGCGCGGGCACCGGACGCCGAGCCTCTCGTGTGGCTCCGAGGCAACAAACGCTCAGACGGCAGAGGTCGCAAAGGGGCTTGAAAATGTCGCAGAACTCGAACAGAAAGACGCTGGCCGAGCTGGCCACGCCAACACGAGGAGTGGAGTTGATATGATCTCCCGACTGAAGGAGCGGTTCGGCAAGAAGTTTGAAGAGGAAGTGCAGTTCTTCAGCGGGACAAGAAAGGCGTCGGTGCGCTCATCCCCACCTCAATTCATGCCGCACGCCGCATGGCAAGCGTGGTCGATCCGTCGTCGGGACTCGCAGTTCTGGAGCTTGGTGCGGGAACCGGCGTCATCACCCGGGCGATCCTGGAGACAGGTATCGACCCGCAGAAACTTGTATCGGTGGAATATTCGAAGCCTTTCTATGACGGTCTGACGCGGCGGTTCCCCGGCGTGGATTTCCGATTGGGCGACGCCTTCGCGTTGGATGATGTGCTTGCCGAGCGAAGCGACGAACAATTCGATTGTGTCGTCAGCGCCGTCCCAATGTTGAGTTTCCCGATGGAGCGCCGCGTGGCACTCCTTGAGGATTTGCTCGCCCGCATACCAGCCGGGCGACCGGTGATCCAGATAACCTATGGCCCACTGTCGCCGGTGATCAAGATGCCGGATCGCTACGAAGTTTCACATTACGACTTTGTTGTTCGCAATATTCCCCCGGCGCAGCTCTGGGCCTATCGACGAATGGTTTAGGTTTTGCCCGACGAAGCCGCCGCATAGCAGGAGTGCTCTTGGAAAAGTATGTCAGCGCCAAACTCCACGGCATCAGGGTCACCGATGCGAAGCTCAACTATCACGGCTCGATCACGATCGACGCGGACTTCTGCCGTGCGGTTGGCTTCAAGCCGCTGGAATATGTCGACATCTGGAACAAGATGTCGGGGGCGAGGATCAGCACCTACGTTCTCTATGGCGAGGCGGGCTCCAGATGCTGCATCCTCAACGGAGCTGCGGCGCGAACATGCCAACAAGGCGACGAGATCATCATTGCTTCGAGCATGTTCTGCGAAATCGACGACATTATCGACCATAAGCCTCGCGTCCTGGTCTTCGGTCCCGGAAACGAGATCATCGACCGCATTACCTACGAGGTTTTCCGTCGCCCGGACGGCGCACTCGATATGGCTTTGAAGACCGAGACGGTGGAGAACGAGTACGGATTTCCGGCCTCCCTCACGCAACAGCCGCCTGAAAACTCTCAGTAGGCTCTGTTCACTTCGGCTCTCGGTCGGAGTTTCTGCCGTCGATTTGTTGTGAAACCTGGACTGCGACCAGTGCCGCGCGATGGTGCGGCTGAGGTGGCGAGACCTCGTCCGAGTGTTCGTCGCGTTGGTGTCCTGCCGTCCGATCAAACGCCGACAACATCGCCCATGAATACACGCCTTGGCATTGAGCCAGCGGCATTGCCGTGCCGCTTGCGAGCGGCAGGTCGCAAGGCAGGCTTTGCTGTGGTTATCATTGATCTGATGCGCCCGGTAAGACGGGCAATTCGCGTGGGGATGTTGAAACTTCCTACCGTTTTTCCTTGGAGCGCTTCCGCATATCCGACTGACGAGCACGGGATGCTGGCAAGTCGCGATGAACGGTTTCCAGCGCTTCAAGCCAAGGGGCTGCCGCGTTTGTCCGCGCGAGATAGTCTAGCCCGGTCTTCGTGAAAGTTCCCGGAGTTGCTATAGCGTCAGAAATCGCAGCGAGCGAGACATCCTGCCGTAATGCTGCATAGGCGGCCGCTCCGGCGATGTTACCCGCAGCCATCACCCGGGCCTGGTCTGGCCTGAGTCCACGCTCGGCAAACCAATTTTCCAGCTTAGCGATGAAGCGGTAAGTCCAGCCCGCCAAACAGGCTCCGATCATCGCGAGGTCGAGTTGGTCCTCGGTGCCGAGAACTAAGACTTTGCCGGCCGCAGCCAAAACGGCTTCGACGTCCGGACATGCGGGAAACATGGGAATAAGGCCGTCATCAATGGCCTCGATGTAGCTTGATGGCATGATGCGCACGACCCGGATGCTGTCGCCTTTTGCGGCACGAAGTTCCGCGGTCGTGATACCGGCGACGGCTGAAATGAGCGTCTGGTTCGGCCGTAGCGTCAGCGTAGACAATGCGAAGGCGAGTTGCTCCGGCCGCACTGCAAGTAGGACCCAGTCGGCTTGCTCAGTCAAACTGACGTCGTCCACTGCGACAGGACAATCATAACGGGTCGAAAGGTCGCGAGCCTTTTTTAGGTTGTGCGGCGAGAGTAGGATCCGCCCGGTATGGCCACCCCTTCGCAGGGCAGCAATCAGGTAGGCGGAAAAATCTCCAGTGCCAATAACCCCTATAGTCGTCATCGCATGACTCCATATGCCTATTCGCAGAAACACCGCCCCCGGGAGAGGCGGGTGCCTTTGGAACCTCGAGCCGCGCAGCTATCGCTGAAATGTCCGTAAAGGGAAGAGACCTTCCGGATTAGACCAGCTGACTGTCTGCCTCCATCGCATCGAGACGGGACAACACCATCGCCAGATGTGATTTGTGAACGGTGGCCACCAAGCGAACATCTCTCAGTTCGAGGCTTCGGCGGATCATTCGTAGCTCATCCAGAAGGTCTTCGACCTGCTGACGAAAATTCATCTTTTCCAGAAGCAAAAACCAGAACCTTGCCGATTGAAAGAACAAGATATCGTTGAAGTCTCTAAGCGGTCCGTTGCTGCTCAAGCCGTGCAGGATCTTATGCAGGCAGATAATGATTTCGGCGAATTGCCGTTTATCTTTGCCATCCAATAGCTGGCGGCAGGACTGTTCCAACTCTTGAATTTCGTCGAGAATGTCGTCGGTTACCGGAAGCGGTGACGATTCCGCCATCGCGTCCATCAGCCGCATGCGCACGATATAGATGTCTCGCATCGAACTGAGGTCGATCGAGGTGACCTCAGTTCCGTTGCCGTGCTGGCTTACGATCAGACCGTCATACTCCAGCCGTTGCAAAACGGTGCGCAGCGGCGTTCGGCTGACACCGAACTCCGAGGCGAGCTCCCTCTCATTGAGCCGGCTACCCGGCTGATAGTCGAGAAGGCAAATCCGCCGTCTCAGTTCCAGGTATATTTCCTGCTTACTCATTTTGCCGGCGGACCTCTCTTCTTCCGAGGACCCATCGTGAGCGTCGTTCAAGGGGACGACGCCGACGCCGTTGGAGAGTGGGAATTCGCTACTCGACATATTGATCTTCCTTGCGCCCCCTTTGGTCCGCCGTGCTTCGTCACGTTCCGATGCGTAATACAGCATTGAGCTGACGCAAGTACGCTATAACGCTTTGCGACGTTATCCGACCAGTGGCCGGGTTTTCGTCACTCGGCCGGTTCTGAATCGACATCGAAAAATCAGAACTGTCGGATCGAACGCTGACCGTGTGGGTGTTTACCTGCAGACCAGGGTCTGCCCAGATTTCCATCTTCGTGCGATCCGGTCCAACTCCGGCCAAGCTGACCGCTGCCGCTACGTTGACGTTTGCAGGAAATTCCCGGGCAACTTCGCTCACTGTTCCCTGTAGGATGCAGACAGCGTCCCGAAGGTTCTCCAGGTTCACCCCGTTTCGTACAATATAGGGAGCAGCCAATAGGCTTGCCGGAGGCTTCCTGGTGACGATCCTCACCTCGTGGATCTTTCCAACTGCAACCGCCTTGATCGCATCAAGCCCCAACATCGCGCCAGATGGGATGACAATTCGCGCTCCAGACGAACGAGCCAGATCCGCGAGATCATTTCTCGTGAGAAGTTGGCTCGCGGACATCGCGATAAGCGTCTTGCCTGCATTGAGGACGGGAAGCGCAACAAGCTCGAAGATCTGTGGAGGCAGTGCCTCGAGCACGACGTCGCACTCGCTCGCCAACTCGTGCGGCGACAAATTTGGGACGCGTACCGTCAGGTGGCGGACGAATTTTTCAGCACGGTCCGCATTGCGCGCTGAAAAGGCGCCCAGCCGGCATCCCTCGATGTCTCCCCGATCCAGCGCCTTTGCCACTGTTGAGCCGACGGCCCCGATGCCCGCTATTCCAACTTTCATCGCTGCTCCAACGTCAATCCGCTGCCTTGACCGCACTCAGAAACTGCTGCGTTCGTTTGCTTTGAGGATTGGTGAACAGCTCATCGGGCGAATTTTGCTCCTCGATCTTGCCGGCATAGAAAAAGCAGATCCGGTCCGATATGTCTCGTGCAAATCCCATCTGGTGGGTCACCATCAACATCGTCAACTTATGCTTCGGCACCAGGTCCTTGATGACATTTGTAACCTCGCCGATGACTTCCGGATCGAGCGCCGACGTCACCTCATCGAACAACATGACCTTCGGCCTCATCGCCAAGGCACGGGCTATCGCCACGCGTTGTTGCTGGCCGCCGGAAAGACGAGCGGGATGCTGATCCTTCTTGTCGATCATACCCACCAAGGAGAGAAGCTCTTCCGCGCGCCCTCGTGCATCTTGGCGTGACAGCCCCAGCACCTGCACAGGTCCCTCCATACAATTTTGGAGGGCCGTCATGTGCGGGAACAAATTGAAGTGTTGAAAGCACATGCCGATCGACGATCGGGCCTTGCGGAGATACTTGGCGTCGGCCGGGACCAGAACACCGTTTTTTGGCATATGGGTCAGCGGCTTTCCGTCAACGTAGATCACGCCGCCATTGATCTTTTCGAGCGTCATCAGCATACGCAGAACAGTCGTTTTGCCCGATCCTGACGGTCCGATTACCGTGACCAGCTCGCTCGGCGCCACATCGAGGTTGAGATTGTCGAGCACGACGAAGTCGCCGTAAGTTTTTCTTACGTTCATGAAGCGCACCATCGGGATGTCCGGGCCGGTGAGTTCAAGCGGAAAGGAGGAGAGGTCTTCCATCAGTACATTCCTAATTTGCGACGGACCCAGGCTTCGAAGCCACGGATCGCGCTAGCCGAGACCAGCGAGATGACTAGAAAGATGATGCCTACAATCGTGTAAGGCTCGAGATAGCGGTAGTTTTGTCCCCCTATCGCGTTTGCCGTCTGCATGAGCTCAGCAACGCCGATGACCGAAAGCATGGGCGTATCTTTGAATATCCCGACCAGATAATTGCCCATTCCGGCTACGGACGGCGGGAGCGCTTGTGGTAGAATCACGCGCCTGTAAGTCTGCACGGTTGACAGATTGATCGCCGTGCAGGCTTCCCATTGGCCTTTGGGAACGGCTTCCATCCCGCCTCTATAAACCTCGGAAAGGTATGCGGCGTAGTGGAGGCCGATAGCGATCATGCCTGCCACCCAAGGGCTAAGCGAGATCCCATATTCCGGGCCGACGAAGTAGACGAAAAAGATTTGCAGCACGAGAGGGGTCGAGCGCAGAAACTCCACCATCTCCCGTATTGTAAGCGTCAGGGGGCGAAACGGTGTGCGTTGGGCGACCGCCAATACCAGACCAAGCACAGCCGCAATCGCGTAGCCGATGCCCGCTGCCATCAATGTGTTCAGCGTGGCCCAAAGCATGCGGGGAAGGATCTCAGTTGTGAATTCCCAGTTCCATTGCATGGCTCAAGTCCTTCCCAGTCGACGCGCCATGACCCGTTCCATCAAACGCATGAACGGCGTGATCAGGAACCGAGCGAAGATGTAATAGATGACGAGAGCGGTTCCGAAAGTCCACGTGGATAGATAGGTAGAGTTATTGAGCTGCCGCGCTTCGAACATGAGATCCGGTACCGCGATGAGGGCGACGAGAGCGGTACTTTTCAGCAGTTCGATCACCAGGTTGCCCCATGCCGGCAGCATGATGGCCAGCGCTTGGGGAATTATGATCCGCCGCATGCGCCTTGCAGGAGGCATCGACAATGCATAGGACGCCTCCCATTGGCCGCGGGGTACCGACTGGATCGCGCCCCGGACAAGTTGGGCGCCATAGGCGCCGAGATTGAGCCCGACTGCCAGGAAACCCGTGAGAAAGGGGTCCAGCGTGACCCCAAAGAGCGGCAGCACAAAAAAGAGCCAGAAAAGCTGAACGAGGAGCGACGTGCCGCGAAAAAACTCGACGTAGACTACGGCCGCCGCCTTCACAGCGAGTTGCGATGACAACAGCATAAGGCCGAAAACGTGCGCGAGCACAGTCGCCAGCGCCAAAGAACATAGAAACAGCAGTCCGGTGACGAGCGCGCCGTCAATAAAGCGGCCGCCGTACTCAGAGATGAACGAGATATATGCCATTGAAGCTCACTTCAACAATATAGGCGAGCTGCGCGTAAAGCAGCCCGCCTAACCTTGGGAGGTTATCGGTTTGAGCAAACCCAATCGGTCTTAGCGTCGCCCGGAAGCTGAGCCTTGGTGTACTGAAACTTGCCCACAGCCTCGAGCATCTCGGGAGTGCCGAGATATTTGGCCTGGGCTTCATTGTAGGCTTTGAGGAAGTCCTTGTCTTCCTTCTTGAACGCGATTGCGACCCAGTTGAAGGTCCATTCGGGAAGGGCGGATGAGTCTGTCACTTCGATGTCATCGGGAGCACTTTTGACGAGGTCCTTCATCGCGAAGTCGTTGCCGGCGCCCGCGTCGGCACGACCTGCTTTGACAGCGGCAAGAACTTCCGTGAGGCTCGGAAGCTGCATGATCTTGTCTTCGGCTACCCCTTCCTTGAGCGCCGCATCGACGTTTACGAAGCCCGCGACGGTCGCCATCGCCGAGTCGTTCTTCTTGATGTCCTGGTATGTTTCGATGTGCTTCGGGTTACCCTTCTTGACGATGAACGAATCGCCGAACTTGCCCATCGGCTCAGCAAAGCTCACGTTGGCGCAGCGTTTGCCGGTGATGTACATGCCGCCGGTAATGATATCGAAACGACCAGCCTGCAGCCCTGGGATCAAGCCGCCCCAGTCGGTCACGACCGGCTCGATGTTGGTGTACCCCATGGATTTCAGGACGCCGAGAGCGAGAGCGTTCGCGAAGCCCAACGGCTCATTTTTGTCGCCCGGGTAGGCCCAGGGAATTTCGTGAGCAAAGCCAATCCGGATCGATTTTCCGGCTTTGGCGCGGTCGGTAAGATCATCGGCATTGGCGTGAGAGACACCGACAAAGAGAGCGCTCGCGGCGGCGATTGCGGTGAAGATGTTTGTCATTCTCATTTGTTCCCCCTTTTATCGGGCTTGTTGCAGAATTGCTCTATTGGTGTACCACTGAGAGGGCGGGTATAGCAAGAGAATCTTTAAGATCGGCCGAATATTCCCGCAATCCGGGCCAAATCGCGGGATCTGCAAAAAATTGGCTTGCAGTTTCCTCGCGGCGAGATTACGAAAGGTATACCTCTAGCCAACATCGGAACAATTTAACCGAGGAACACCCATGACGTACCAATCACCGTTTCCCCAGGACGAACTTGATCGCCGCCTCGCCAAAGCGAAAAGGGCTTTGGTGGATAACAACCTTGATGGCGTCGTGATTTCCGTCCCGGAAAACATCTACTATTTGACCGGATTGGATCATTGGGGCTTCTTCGCAGCGCATGTCCTTGTGCTGAACCGGAATGGGGAAATGGCGCTGAGCTGCCGCGCCATGGAAAGGATCACCGTCGAGAACCAGGTAACGAACGCGAAGTTCTACGGGCATAAGGACCATGAAGAACTCTCCGACTACGTTCATCAGGCGATGAAGGATCTGGGGCTTGCCGGCGCGCGCGTGGGTATCGAAAAGCGCAGCCTTTTTCTCACGGCGCGGCATGCTGAACGTATCCAGGCAGACGGCACTGGCGTTGTCTGGGTCGATGCCTCCGGGATCCTCGACGATATCCGTCTCATCAAGTCCCCGCTGGAAATGGAATATACCCGAAAGGCCGCCCACGCCGTCGACCTGGGAACGTTGGCAGCTGTCGAGGCGGTTCGGGACGGCGCGTCGGACTACGAGGTCGCCGCGGCTTATCACCACAAGATGATCCTTGAGGGCAGCGAATATCCAGGCTTCGGTCCGTTTATCCGTCCGACCAGCCGCCTCGGCGAGGAGCACACCACATGGCGCGGTGAGATATTCCGGAACGGCGATGCCGTCTTCCTTGAAACCTGCGCAGCCTATCGCAAATATCAGTCGCCGATGGGCCGATTGGTCTATGTGGGGAGTGCGCCGAAGGGCGTTGAAGCGTCCGCCGAATTAGCCATCCGAGGCATGAAAGCGATTTGCGACGCGCTCAAGCCCGGTGCGGAAGCCGGCGACGCCTACGAAGCGTGGCATGAAGTGGCAGCCAGCGCAGGCCTTGTCGATTATCACCGCCATCACTGCGGCTACCTTGTCGGGATCGGCTTCCCGCCAAGCTGGACAGGCGGCTCGATGGTCACCAGCCTGTTCCCGAAGTCTACCCGCAAGATTGAAGTCGGCATGGTCGTGCACGCTCACTCCTGGTTCACCAACACCAAGGTCGCCGACTATTTCATTTCCAACACCGTCATGGTGACGGAGAACGGCGGCGAGATCCTGACGAACAAAACGCCCGAGACTCTGATCGTACGCTGAAACCTGGGGCGTGCGCTTAGAGGAAACGCCTCAGCGCACGCTCTTCGCAACGATAAGGGAGGGCATGATGCAGAAACTGACCAAAGACACGCTGACCGGCATCTGCGCGCAGATGGCATCGCACAGCTGGTCTGAAGCTGAAATCAACGAGCTGGTTGATCCTCAATTGGGAATAATCACAGGGTTCCAAGATTTGCTCAGCGAACTCGAACAGCTCCGAAAAATCGATCTCGGGACTACGCCCCCTGCAATGAGCGTTCAAGGTGCAGACAGGCATGACTGACAATATCGCATTCCAAGATGTACGGAGCCTGAAGTCGATGCTTCAGGGCGGACAGATAACGCCATCGGAATTGGTGGACACCTTCGCGGAACGCATCGAGCGACATAACGGGCTGTCAAAAGCGTTCATCACGACGACGATCGATGCCGCGCGCGAAGAGGCAGCGACCGTGTCGCGCGGCGACTTGGATCGTTCGCCCTTTGCTGGAATACCTTATGCCTCCAAGGATTTGTTTGACGTCCAGGGCGTATTGACGACTGCGGGGTCCAAGGTCTTCCATGATCGGGTCGCAAAGACCGACGCCTATGCAGTCGCCAAGCTGCGCTCGGCCCAGGCGATCAGTTTGGGCAAAACCAACCTGCATGAATTCGCCTACGGCGCGACCGGTGAAAACGAGGTCTACGGCACCGCCGTCAACGCATACGATGCGACGCGTCTTGCGGGGGGATCGTCGAGCGGTTCGGCCGCTGCAGTCGCTTTCGGCCTCGTTCCGGCGGCGCTTGGAACCGATACCGGCGGGTCAGTTCGTGCCCCGGCAGCACTCAACGGGCTGGTTGGGCTCAAGCCAACGATCGGGCGGGTCCCCACTTCAGGGGTCGTTCCTTATTGCTGGACCCTCGACCACGTCGGATTGATGACCCGAACGATCGCTGACTGTGCGGATCTCCTCGGTATCGTGGCCGGCTACGATGCGAGCGACTCCACGTCGGTCAACCGTCCGGTCGACAACTACACCGAGGCACTTAGTCAAGAAATAGCTGGTGTACGCGTCGGCATCCCCCGCAACTTCTACTACGACCGAGCCGACGACGAGATCCTGACTGCCCTTGAACGGGTGAAACAGTATCTCGTCTCATGCGGCGCCAAGCTAGTGCCGGTGACCTTCCCGGACATGGAGCACAGCCGCACCGTTTCTCTAACCGTGCAAATGCCCGAAGCGCTCAGCGCGCACTCGGCCTATCTGCAGGAACGAGGCGAGCTCTACGGCGCGGATTTCCGGGCCGGCCTGGCGCTAGGGCAATGCATCCTTGCGGAGCACTACGTGAAGGCGAAGCGATTTGTCGAAGTTTATCGCCAGCAGACGAACAAACTCTTCGACGACGTCGACCTGATTCTTACTCCAGCAACGCCGGAGATTGCGCAGAAGGTTGGCACCGTCAAGGTAAGAAGGAATGGTATCGACGAGGCAGTGGGCAACGCCATAACCCGCTATACGACGTTCTTCAACATGACCGGGCACCCAGCTTTGACGATGCCATGCGGGATGCACACGGAAGGCCTCCCGATCGCATTGCAGCTCGTGGGCCGCTACTTCGACGAAAAGACGGTCTTGCGGACCGCGCACGCCATCGAGCGCAGCGAAAGGTTCTCAATCCCGCGACCTAAGGTGGACAGGTGATATGCCAAGCGCCTTTCTAAGACGAGGTTTTTCGCGGCTCTTTTCGGCGAGCGTATCGAGGGGCAATCGCAGCGTGACGGCCTCTCAGTCGTTGGCTGCGGGCGAAGGCCTTCCTGCCGCCCTACGCCTGGTGGGTCCCCGCTTCAACGAGGCGTTGGTTTTGGACATTGCGCGAGCAATGGAGCAGAGCCAACCCTTCTCAGACCGCCCGTAGGGAGGGTTCAAATGGTATTCGCGCTCCTAAAATATGGTCTTTCGAAAGCCTATCCGGCACGTGAGGAGATTCCACGAACGCCGGATCTAAAGTCGCATTACGATGTCGTGATTGTAGGCGGCGGGGGGCATGGCGCCTCGCTGGCCTACCACTTGGCCAAACACCATGGCATCAAGAACATCGCCATTCTCGAGAAAGGCTATCTCGGAGGCGGCAATACCGCGCGAAACACCACCGTCATTCGGTCGAATTACACCGATCAGCGCTCGATCAGGTTCTACGCGAGGTCGCTCAGACTTTACGAAGCGCTGTCCAACGAACTCGACTATAACATGATGTATTCGCGTCGGGGCCAGCTCACGCTGTCTCACTCCGACGGAGTGTCGCGTTCGCTCCGACTTCGCGCAGACGCCGGCAACTTCTGCGGCGAGGCAAACGAGATCGTCGATCGCAAGCAGATCAAAGACCTTGTGCCATCACTGAACCTCGACATCAAAGGGATGCCGATCCTTGGCGGTCTTTGGCATCCGAATGCGGCCATAGCGCGCCATGACGCCGTGGTCTGGGGATATGCTATCCGCGCGTGTGAGCGTGGCGTTGAACTTCACCAGCGGACCGAGGTTGTCGGGATGGACGTCGTCGGCGACAAGGTGACGCGCGTTCGTACCAATCGTGGCGACGTCTCGGCAGGGATCGTGGTCCAATGTGTCGCCGGATATTCATCGGTCGTCGCGAAGATGGTCGGATTGAAGCTGCCGATCCGCAGCTACCCGCTTCAGGCAATGGTCACCCATCCTATCAAGCCATTTCTTGATCCGATGGTCTCCTCCACCGCGCTTCATTGCTACATTTCGCAATCCGCGCGAGGCGAGCTCGTCATCGGGGGCAGCTCTGACCCTTACGAACTCTACAACACACGTTCGACGCTCGAACTCAAAGAGAGCCTAGCAGCATCGGCTCTCGAAATGTTCCCATTTATTGGCGAACTGAAGGTGTTGCGCCAGTGGGCCGGCATCACCGACATGACGCCGGACTATAGCCCGATCATGGGTCGAAGCCCGCTCTCGAACTACTGGCTTGACGCCGGTTGGGGCACCTGGGGCTTCAAGGCAACGCCCGCCAGCGGGTTCTTCCTCGCCAAAGCTATTTCGGACAATCGCATTCCTGAGGAGATCCAGCCATTCCAGTTGGACCGCTTTGAGCGGTTCGATTTGGTCAACGAGATGGGCGCGACGGCCGCGAGCCACTGAGGAGCTGATACATGAAAATCATGACATGCCCTCTGAACGGGCCGCGCAACATCACAGAATTCCAGTGCCACGGCGAGGTCCATCAGCAACCGGATCCCGCGACCACAGGCGACAAAGAATGGGCAGCCTATATCTGGATGTCCAACAATACGGCGGGGGTCGTACGCGAGTGGTGGTGTCACACACCTACAAATTTTTGGTTCCTCGCAGAACGCAACACGATGACCGATGAAATTTTGGCCACGTTCCCCATACCGGCAGATGGACCTCTGGGAGAGGTGTTATGAATAAATCGACACAGCGGCAGGGGCTGCTTATCGACGCATCAGAGACGATCAAATTCACCTTCGACGGCCGCGAGTATGAAGGGGTTGCGGGAGATACGATCGCCTCGGCGCTCGCGGCCAATGGCGAATGGATCCTGTCACGATCCTTCAAGTATCACCGGCCCCGTGGCGTTCTCACGATGGCGGCACAGGATGCCAACACGCTCGTCCAAATCGGAAACGAGGTGAGTGTTTTCGCGGATCGTCATCCGATCTCGAACGGTTTGGCGGTTCGGGCGCAAAACGTCAGCAAATCAGCGCGCAAGGATAGCGGCTTTGCAATGAACCGGCTCTCGCGGTTCATGCCGGTCGGCTTCTACTATCGGACCTTCTTTAAGCCCAAGGGTGTTTGGGAACGAATCTGGGAGCCACGCATCCGGGCCAAGGCGGGCTTGGGCAAGCTCGATATCAGCAAGCCGACCGAAGGCTACTACGACAAGGCCTATGGCTGGTACGACGTCATCGTTGTCGGCGCAGGTCCGGCGGGCCTGGCCGCTGCGATCGCCGCGGCTGATGCTGGGGCATCCGTGCTTATCGTGGATGAGAACCCGATCATCGGCGGCGCACTCAATTACGCACGCGTGAAAATTGAGCGGGACCTCATCAGCGAAGTCGAAGCTCATCGCAACATCGAAATCTGGACCGATGCGACCTGCAATGCCTGGTATTCCGATAACTGGCTTCCGGTCATTCGCGGGAACCGGCTGCACAAGCTGCGCGCAGAGCAAGTTGTTTTTGCGACCGGTCTGATCGAGCAGCCATCTCAGTTCCGTAACAATGACCTGCCCGGAATTATGCAGGGCTCGGCCGCTCAGCGGCTGGTCCGGCTGTACGGCGTCAAGCCTGGCAATCGTGCAGTCGTTCTCGCCAGTAATGATGAAGCCTATGGCGTCGCGCTCGACCTCTTGGACGCGGGCGTGAAACTGGCTGCGATCTGCGATTTGCGGAAGAATGGCCATAGCGGGCCGAACCGCTCAGAGGTCGTTGCGCGGCAGGTCGAGGTCCTTGATGGTTGGTGCGTCTGGGAAGCGCAGCCTGAAAAGGATTACGTTCACGTTCGCGCCGTCGAAGTTGCAGAGATCGATGCTCAGGGTACCGCCGGTAACAAGCGCCAAAAGATTGATTGTGATCTCGTCTGCATGTCTGTCGGCTACGTTCCCGCCTACCAGTTGCCGCTCCAATCAGGCGGTAGGTTGTCTTACGACAGCGCGGCCGCGCAGTTCAAAATATCCGGCCAGCACGATGCGATCCTTCTTGCTGGATCGGTCGACGGCTATTTTGACACGGAAGATTGCGTTGCTCACGGGACGGCGCAAGGCGCCCGGGCCGCAACCAAATGTGGGTACGAGATCAAAGATCTGCCCGCTCTGCCAGCGCGTCGCCCAGGTTCTCCCAACCATCCCTGGCCGATCTTTCCCCATCCGGAGGGCAAGGATTTTGTTGATTTCGACGAGGACCTGCAAGTCAAGGATATTAAGAATGCGGTCGCAGACGGATACCGTGAACTCGAACTGGTAAAACGCTTTTCGACGGTCGGAATGGGTCCGAGCCAAGGCCGCCATGCCGCCTTGGCGACAGCTATGATCGTCGCGAAAGAGACCAAGCGCTCCGTCAGCGACGTCGGCGTCACGACCGCGCGTCCTCCCGTTACCACGGAGAAGATCGCAACGCTCGCGGGACGGAAGTTCACGCCGATGCGCCGAACACCGATGCATGAACAGCATGCCGCCCAAGGGGCATCGTGGCTCCTGGCCGGCAATTGGATGCGACCCGCATTTTACGGCCGCGGACAAGACGACAAGACGCTCATCGCGGAAGAGGCGCTGAATGTCAGAAACAATGTCGGCATGATCGATGTGTCCACTTTGGGCGGTCTGGATATTCGCGGTCCTGATGCGGCAGAGTTTCTGAACCGGATGTACACGTTTGCCTACGTCAAGCTACCCGTTGGCAGAACGCGCTATCTCCTGATGACGAATGAAGCGGGCACCGTGATCGATGACGGTGTCGCCTGCCGTCGCGCAGAACAGTACTTCTATGTCACGGCGACCACGACGGGTGTCGATCGGATCTATCGCAACATGCTCTGGTGGAATGCGCAATGGCGCCTCGACGTCGATATCGCGAACGTCACGGCCGCTTACGCGGGGGTCAACCTAGCAGGGCCCAATGCACGCAGGGTCCTGGAAAAGCTGACCGATGACATTGCCCTCTCGTCACAGGAGTTCCCGTATCTTGCTTACCGGGAGGGAATGGTGGCCGGCATTCCGGCACGCGTATTCCGCGTCGGCTTCATCGGAGAACTTGGGTACGAGATCCACGTCCCTTCCCGCTTCGGCGCAGAGCTTTGGCGTGCAATAGGCGAAGCGGGACAAGCCCTCGGAATTCGGCCATTCGGTCTTGAAGCGCAGAGACTAATGCGGCTCGAGAAGGGGCATGTGATCATTGGCCAGGACACTGACGGCATGACAACGCCGGAGGAACTTGACATGAGCTGGGCCGTGGCCAATTCGAAGCCCTTCTTCATTGGAAAGCGCAGCCTGGAGCTTCGTGGCAAGACGCTGTCGAGCAGAAAGCTCGTCGGGTTTGCGATTGATCGGATGCCCGCCTCTGCGCTCCAGGAATCAAACCTCGTCGTGAAAAATGGGTCGATCGTTGGGTTCATAACGTCGATTGCTTATTCTCCAACTTTGGGAAAGGTCATCGGATTGGCATACGCCGACAGGCTTGACGCGAGCCTTGGGAGCCGAATTTCCCTGCGGTCGAGCGACGGCGTCGAGCATCAGGCCGAAGTCGTTTCTTCTCATTTTTACGACCCCGAAAATCTGCGGCAGGAGATGTGAACATGGGCGCTGTTGCGAAAAGCCCATTCGGCCACCGCTTCGACCAAGCGGCGCCGGTCAGAAACGACAAAGGGGTTATCATCCGTGATTTTTCCCGGTTGGGGCGGACAGGTTTTAAGGGTGCGGGCACGACGGAATGGCTGACGACGAAAGTCCGCATCCTCCCAGATCGCCCGAACAGGGCTGTCGCTTCTGCTGACAGCGCTTTGATCGCGCGTTTGGGAAAAGAAGAATATCTCATCCTCGATCAGAAAGTTGCAGGACGCGAATTCTGCAGCGACCTGGAGGCCGCCTGGAATGCTGACAGCGCGCAGGGCGCTACCCGGATCGGCTACCCGCTCCCTCGCGCTGACAGCCACAGTTGGCTTTATCTGGAGGGAAACTCTGTCGCACAGATGATGTCGAAGATCTGCGGGGTCGATCTGCGTGATGGCAAATTCGAACCAGGAGAGGTGGCGCAAACGGTTGTGGCACGGATCGGCGCGGTCTTGATCCGTCAAATGGACAAGGGTTCCTACGGGATCCACATGCTGACGGATTTCGCCTCGGCCGATTACCTCTGGGATGTGCTGGAAGATGCTTGCGCAGAATTCGGCGGTGGCTTTGCCGGAACCGGGAGGACGTAAAATAGTTACGTTTCACTTCAATTCGGACAACGGTGTTCCGGTCTGCGAACAGGTGATGGCGGCTCTGATCAGCTGCAACCATGGTATTGAGACTGCCTACGGTGCCGACCAATATACAGCGCGACTAGGACCTGCCTTCTCCGACTTCTTTGAGCGCGAAGCGTTTGTTTTTCCAGTGCCCACAGGCACCGCCGGAAATGGGCTGGCTCTCGGTGCCATTACCCCGCCCTACGGCACCATCTTCTGCCACGAGGGCGCACACATCGTGACGACGGAGGCCGGCGCGCCCGAGTTTTACAGTGGTGGCGGCCGGATGACTTTGCTTTCTGGCGACCATGATAAAATATCGGCCGAAACGTTGGCTCAGGCCCTGCAAAATCACGGCATCGGCAATGTGCACCACATGGCCGCCAGTGCGATCAGCCTCACTCAGGCAACGGAGGCAGGTGTCGTCTACGAGCCGGCCGAATTGCAGGAATTGAGCGCGGTCGCCCATAATGCTGGACTGAAGGTCCATGTGGACGGAGCACGTTTGGCAAATGCGATAGCCCATCTCGGGGTCTCCCCTGCGGAGGCAACCTGGAAATCAGGCGTCGATATTCTGACCTTCGGTACGACCAAGAATGGAACAATGAATGCGGAAGCCGTCATTACTTTCGATCCGGAGATCGCCGGCCGGCTGACATTCATGCACAAGCGTGCTGGCCACCTGTTTTCGAAGATGCGCTACATGTCGGCTCAACTCCTCAGCTACCTGGAGGGGGATGTATGGCATCGAAATGCTTCGCAGGCGAACCGGAATGCGGCGCGGGTTGTGAATGCTTTGAAACAGTGCGCCGATGTCCAGGTGGCGTATCCAGTACAAATCAATGAAGTGTTCGCCATGCTGCCGCCCACCCTCACGGAGGCTCTCCGGCAAAGGGAGATTCAGTTGCGGCCGTGGAACCTGAAAGGCGCGGGCCAAGGATATCGCTTGGTGATGTCCTATTGCGACAGCGCCGACGACATCCGGCTGTTCGAGGAAGCTTGCGGCTCAGTGCCAACTTCTCGACGGCCACTTGATCCGGACAACGCCGACGTTTGATCGAACTGATCAGCGAGCGCCATGCGAATTACAATGCAGTTCTAACGAAAGCCGTGCCATGCTTGAATTTTCCATGATCCTAAAGGCTTCCCAGGTCCTTGCGGGCGTCACCCGGGTCACGCCCTTACTTGAATCTGAACTGCTTAACCGCAAAATCGGCTTCCGTCTTCTTGTCAAAGCAGAATGCTTGCAGCGCACGGGGTCATTCAAAATCCGCGGCGCCTACGTCAAGATCGCTTCGTTGAGCACCGAAGAACGCGCCGCCGGCGTGGTGGCCTTCTCCTCAGGAAACCATGCACAAGGCGTTGCGGCCGCGGCCACCGAGATGGGGGTGCCCGCGACAATCGTCATGCCGGAGGACGCACCTGCAGTGAAGTTGCGCAATACTGCGGAGTATGGCGCAAAAGTCATTACCTATGATCGTGTGACAGGAGACCGAGCGAAGATTGCACGAGACATAGCGGCCGAAACGGGTGCAACCTTGATCCCTCCATACGACGATTATGTTTTGATGTCGGGGCAAGGCACAATCGGTCTCGAAGTTGCAGACCAGCTGGCGAAGCTGAAAACGTCTGCAGACGCTCTCGTGTGCCCGGTCGGCGGCGGCGGGCTGATCGCGGGAATAGCGACCGCGATGGCACAAGCCTCTCCCGGCACCAAAATCTATGCTGCCGAACCAGAACACTTCGACGATACCAAGCGCTCGCTGGTGGCGGGAAAACGCATCGGAAACGAGCCCGGTCACAGTTCGATCTGCGATTCCATCGTGACGCAAATCCCTGGCGAAAACACCTTCCCCATCAACCAGAAACTGGTTGCCGAGGGGTATGCGGTTTCAGAGGCCGATGTCATCGCTGCGATGCATACGCTTGCGGACGATCTGAAAATTGTTGCCGAACCAGGCGGCGCCACCGCTGTTGCCGCCGTTTTGCGGGACCGAAAGAGGTGGAGAGGCAAAACGGTTGTTGCGATCGTATCCGGAGGGAATGTCGATCTCGATACCTGGCGCGGCTATCTGACTTGACCGGCTGACGCCACTGTAGTGTGGCTCCCCATCTTTTGCAGTCGCTCGCGCCAACTCGGATACCAGCTTTCGCTTTAGTTGCCCGCTTTCCAAACAGCGGACGAATTCCTGCAACCTTGTAAAGGCTACCAATGACCACCTATGTCCTTACCGCAACCTGCCAGTCTACGAGAGGAATTGTAGCAGCCATCTCCGGATTTCTCTGCGAAATGGGCTGCAATATCGTCGATAGCTCGCAGTTCGATGACCTTAGTACCGGCCGATTTTTCATGCGTGTCTCTTTCGTCTCGGAAGAAGGGATCGGCGCCGAAGCACTCACCGAGGGTCTCAAGCCAATCGCCGAGAAGTTCCGCATGGAGGCGGAGCTACATCTTCAAACGCAAAGAATGAAAGTCCTCCTGATGGTATCCCGGTTTGGGCACTGCCTAAACGACCTCCTTTACCGCTGGCGTATCGGGGCACTGCCGATCGACATCGTCGGGGTGGTCTCGAACCACTTTGACTACCAGAAGGTCGTGGTGAACCACGATATTCCCTTCCACCATATCAAGGTGACGAAGGAAAATAAGCCGCAGGCCGAAGCGCAGCTTTTGGACCTTGTGGAGCAGACCGGCACCGAGCTCGTCGTGCTTGCACGCTATATGCAGGTATTGTCGGATGCGATGTGCCGAAAAATGTCCGGCAAGATCATCAATATTCATCACTCCTTCCTGCCGAGCTTCAAGGGTGCCAACCCCTACAAGCAGGCCTATGAGCGCGGCGTGAAGCTGATCGGCGCGACGGCACACTATGTCACTGCCGATCTCGACGAGGGGCCGATTATCGAGCAGGATACTGTCCGGATCAACCATGCGCAAAGCGCCGAAGACTATGTCTCGATAGGTCGCGACGTCGAAAGCCAAGTGCTTGCGCGCGCCATTCACGCTCACATCCACCATCGTGTCTTCTTGAACGGCAATCGAACAGTCGTTTTTCCGGCCAGCCCTGGCAGCTACGCGTCGGAGCGTATGGGATGAGGCGTGCAACGATCATCGACGGAAAAGCGGTCGCGGCTTCGGTAATCGACGTGGTGAAGACCGCGGCTGCGGCCCTGGAGCAGCAGGACGGCGTCACGATTGGCCTGGCCGTCATTATTGTCGGCGATGATCCGGCAAGCCACACCTATGTGACCTCCAAGAGCCGCATGGCCAAGGAGTGCGGCTTCAAATCAGTTCAGCACACCCTGCCGACACATACGAGCCAGGGCGATCTCGCCACCTTGGTGAACACGCTCAATGCGGACAGCACCGTTCACGGTATATTGGTCCAATTGCCGCTGCCCACGCATCTCGATAGCGAAGCAATCATCCAGGCGATCCAGCCGGAAAAGGACGTTGATGGCTTGAGCGTCGTCAACGCCGGCAAGCTTGCAACCGGAGACCTCAAGACCGGGCACGTTTCGTGCACACCGGCCGGTGCGATGGTTTTTGTTCGGCGTATCCATGGTGAGGATCTCTCCGGCCTTACCGCGGTCGTTATCGGCCGCTCGAATCTGTTCGGCAAGCCGATGACTCAACTGCTGCTCAATGCCAATGCGACGGTAATGACGGCTCATTCGCGTACAAAAAACCTTCCCGACATCTGCCGCCAAGCCGATATCCTCGTGGCGGCCGTCGGCCGTGCCGAAATGGTCAAGGCCAGTTGGGTGAAGGAGGGCGCCACCGTGATTGATGTCGGCATCAACCGCGTCGCCGCGCCAGAAAGCGGCGTGGGAAAGACACGTCTGGTCGGAGACGTTGCTTTCAGCGAAGTGGCCGAGGTCGCCGGAATTATCACACCTGTGCCAGGCGGCGTGGGTCCCATGACAATCGCGATGCTGATGGCAAACACGGTTATCGCGGCTTACCGTTCGGTTGGCAGAAACCTCAGCCCGAAGCTGGAGTTATGGCCCAGTCAAGATAGCGCCTAATTGGGCTATCGAATGTTGCATTGAATTGAGGTGCCCATCCAATCGAGCAGCGTCATCGGCAACGCTCCGTGAGTCACCTAGAAAAAACCTTCATTACCACAGGAATGCTGGCGCATGAAAAGAACGGGCCATTTCAACACGCCAATTGCCAATGGCAATTATCTTATCGCAAAGCGGCATCGGGACTTGGTGTTCACCTCGGGCATGACTCCGCGATCAAAAGGCGTGATCGTCCATGTCGGGACGGTGGACAGCGAGGATGCGATCGATGACTACAAGGATGCGGTTGAACTCGCCGCTTCAAATGCCCTTGCCGCAGCGCGAACGGTCCTCACCGAAGGGGAACAGATCGCGGGTGTCTTGACCTTGACTGTTTTCATCGCAGCAAACCCGGGTTTCAAGAAACATTCGCAGATTGCCGATTTTGCTTCGGACCACCTGTTGGAAGAGATCGGACCCGGTGCGATTGGCACGAGGGCGGCAGTGGGCGTGACCTCGTTGCCTGGAGGGGCTGTCGTCGAAATTCAGATGACCGCCGTTATCGGAAATTAGCAGCTGCTGCCGGACGGCGAATTGATTTGCGTACTTTGTCTGGCCGTCCCGGCAACAATTGTAACCGGAAGCGGGCCTTCGATTAAAGAGTGGTATAGGAAGGTTGGCGGCGCCGTGCCCGAAGGTCGATCATGTCCGCATGCGTGACGTGGATCGGTCCGCTTACATAGCCGACCCAAGTTCCGTGGGCTTCAATTAAATCAGCCGCACGTTTTCAGCCTTCGACTTGCCGGTCTTGCGATCCTGGCCGACTTCGTAGCTTACCTTCTGTCCCTCACTGAGAGAGCTACCACCCTGCAAGGCAGACACGTGCACAAACACGTCAGCCCCACCATTATCCGGGGTAATGAAGCCAAACCCTTTGTCTCCATTGAAAAACTTAACGGTACCAGTGGCCATGAACAAATCCTCGAAGCTATCACGGCTGATTGCCGCCGCCGAAAGCTTTAAGGCGACGGAGTTTTCTTCGCAATCGGTTTGGCCTTTTCAGTTTCGTCACTGTCGCGGCAAATTCAGCGTTTGGCCAAGGGGCCGGCGAAAACCTCGCGACGCTTCAAATCGCTTGGCAGCTGCCTCATATGCGACGATGATCATTGCCGTGCTGCTGTGCTATGGCTCCCGCTTTGAAACGTCCTCGTCTGTTACCGCATAGAGATTTTCCGGATTATGCTTATCTGCCGGGTCGCCAGCCGCATCCCGTGCGAGATCCCGCCGGACACAGCTATCACGTCGGTCCCCTGCCCCTGGCAGAGATAGCACCGTCGGACTCGGACAGTTTCGCCTGGGGCCAAGATCTCTTCAATCACAGCTACTACTGGGAGGCGCACGAGGCTTGGGAAGGGGTCGGTTCCGGCTGGGGGCGGAATGACACTCTAAGCGCTTGCGGCCTTGGGCCAGAGATATTCGCCTGTCAGTAATATGTGCGCCCAACCCAGCGGGGAGATGTGCGCCAGAAGTTCGGGCGGCACATCGAGTCCTTCGCTTCGCCGTTCGGCGACCGCGTGGCCGATGTGGACGGTGTTCCAGTAGATGATGATTGCGGTGAGCAGGTTGAGGCCAGCAATCCGGTAATGCTGCCCTTCGGTGGTGCGGTCACGGATTTCGCCTTGGCGGCCGATGCGCAACGCATTCTTGAGAGCATGGTGAGCCTCGCCCTTGTTGAGACCGATCTGGGCGCGCCGCTGCATGTCCGTGTCGAGGATCCACTCAATTATAAAGAGTGTTCGCTCCACACGGCCGACCTCACGCAGCGCAACCGCCAGATCGTTCTGGCGGTTGCGCAAATCCTTCGGCGTCCCTGCCGGATTGAACACGTAGAGGCGCTTGGAGGGCAAATCGCGGATGCGCAGGGCGAGCCGATATCCGAGCATGCCGCTGGTCCCGAACAGGTGATCTGTAAAGCCGGCCGTATCGGCATGTTGCTCTCCAACCTGCCGACCGGCCTCATTCATCAGAAGACCATCAAGAATGTATGGGGCCTCGCTGACCGTCGCGGGAATAGTTTGTGACGCGAACGGCGCGAACTGGTCATTGACGTGAGTGTAAGCCTTGAGGCCGGGCTCGTTTCCATATTTGGCGTTGACCATGTTCATGGCCTCTCCCTGCCGGGCTGAAGGGAAGAACTGACCATCGCTCGATGCGGTCGTGCCCATGCCCCAGAACCGGGACATCGGCAGCTTTGCCTGCGCAGCAACCACGATCGCCAGCGCCTGATCCATTGCCTCGCTCTCGACATGCCACCGGGCAAGGCGCGAGAGCTGCCAGTAATCATGCGTGTTTGTGGCCTCCGCCATCTTACGCAGGCCAAGGTTCAGCCCTTCCGCGAGCAACACGTTGAGCAGGCCGATCTGGTCACCGCATGGAACCCCGGTTCTCAAATGGGTAAAGGCTTCGGTGAATCCGAGCGCAGCATCCGGCGATAGAGATCGAGTATCAGTTCCTCGGCGCTGTCCGGAACGTCAGCCGTGAGCCGATCAATCCGCAAGGTGCCATCCTCGATGCTGCCATGAGGGATGGTTCCATTGCGCGCTGCCCGAGCGAGCCGCTTCAGACCATCGTTGAGGCGGGCCCTTTTATCTGTCAGCCAAAGCTGCGGATCAAGGGGAACGGCCAGCCTGGTGTTCGTCTGTGCTGTGGTCAACGGCACCAGGACCTGCTTGAGATCGCCATAGCGGCGCGAATGATCGAGCCAGATGTCACCGGATCGGAAAGCATCCCGGAGATGGAACAGGACTGCCACCTCACGGAGGCGGTTGTCGCCCTGGTCTTGTGCTCGAAGATGCCGGTGCCATTTCGAATTCGGACGTAAGAAGCTGTCGGCTGCCGATGGTGACGCTTGCATTTGCCCGATGGCTTTCGCCGCCGCGATCAAAGGCTGAGCCACTGACGCTGCCTTGAGTTTCAGGCATCGCAGCATGCGGGGTGCGTAGCGGCGGAAGCGATGATATCCTTGTCCGACATGAGCCAATGGATCGTCGGCCAGCGTATTGCTGAGCTGAGCGCCGGTCGCGACCAGTTGTTCCAGCCGACCCCATTCTGCCGATTTGGAGACCGCCATTTCCAACGGCACACCATCATTGCGGGCTTCGAGCAAAGATGCTCCCAGAGCGGTGAAGGCGCGCAGAGTATCGGTGACCGCTGCCTTGGAACCAGCTATTCGCTCATCATGCAGCCGTTTCGCCTCGAGCCAGGTCTTTCCCACGATCCGGTCATGGGTCTCGACCACAGTATCGGCGATCGCCGCCTCCCATTCCACGGCGCAGACAGCAATGATCGCCCAGCGCCGATCCGAGCTGACGTCCAGCAAGCCATCAGTAAAGTAGCGCTCGCCCTGCCGACGCAGGCGAGCGACACGGTGCGGTGGGATACCGGCAACTACCTGCGCGTCGAGATTCAGGCCACCCAGCAATTCCAGCCTGTCGAGCAGCCGGTTCGCCGCTGCGGAATTGTTGCCGACCTCGAACTGGCGAAGCCAGATGAAACGGCTGATATTGGCATCGAGCAATTCGGTCAGCAGCCCATCAAGCCGTTCGCGCGCAACATTATCGAGCCTTTCCGCAATCCGCGTATCGATCCGCCGTTCCGCAGCAACCAGCGCGTCCGCACATAGTCGCTCGATTGTCGATACCGCTGGCAAGATCGTCAGAGTTTCACGACAACGGGCGACCAGGCGCTGAGCGATATCCTCGTTCGAACGGGCATCTTCAGCCTGATCGAAAAGCCAGTCCCGCAAATCACGGGCACCACGACCTGCGAAGGTCTTGTAACCGTAGATCTCACGCAACGCCTCCATATGCTCTTGGCGGGTCTGGCGCCGGGCGGCATAAGTGAGAAGCGCATCTGCCGAGACACCGATCTGAGCCCCGATGAACGACAGGACTTCATGCGGGATCACCTCGCCTGGAGCCAGCGCGCGCCCTGGATATCGCAATGCGCAAAGTTGCAAGGCGAATCCCAGTCTATTCTCCGGCCTGCGGCGTTCATGGATGTGTCCAAGATCGTCGTCGCCCAGTGTGTAATGCCGAAGCAGTGACGATTCATCGGTCGGGAGATCAAGCAGTGCTGAGCGCTGTCGCTCGGTGAGAATATGTCGCCTCGGCATCCCGATTGTCCCTATTGAAGTATAGTCTGTTCTGGACAACAATCGGCTCCTGCAAATCAAGGCCTTTCGGCAGCAAAATCCACGAGGGTTCAATTGGGACAGCGGGTCGCCATCTACTGCCGCGTTTCGACCGCCGATCAGTCGTGTTGGCGGCAAGAAAGTGATCTGACGGCATCTGCCGGCCGTGCCGGCTACGACGTGGTGGCGACTTTCAAGGAAACGGGCTCCGGAGCGAAACTCGATCGGGCGGAGCGGAAGAAAGTCCTTGCTCTCGCCCAGGCTAGACAGATCGATTCCATCTTGGTGACGGAATTGTCCAAGTGGGGACGATCGACAATCGACCTGCTCAACACGCTGCGTGAACTGGAAAGCTGGAAGGTTTCTGTAATCGCCATGAACGGCATGACCTTTGATCTTTCATCACCGCATGGGCGGATGCTGGCAACGCTTCTCTCCGGGATTGCGGAGTTTGAGCGCGACCTGATCAGCGAACGGGTTAAATCCGGCCTCGCTGCAGCAAAAGCACGGGGCAAAAAACTCGGCCGTCAGGCAGGTGAGCGCCCCAAATCCGATCGGCTTGCGCCGAAAGTGATGGCATCAGTTGCCGAAGGCCGAAGCTACCGCTGGATTGCTCGCGATCTTGGCATCAGCAAGAACACCGTCGCGGAAATAGCAAAGCGCAGCAAATCGTCCGCGCCTTCAAAGATAGGGGTCTCGCCATGAACAGGCGATCACGCCCTTCATCCGATCCATATCGCAAGGCTCGCTTCAGAGAAATTGCACGTGAGATCGTCGCGAAAGACCGTTACAACCGAAAATACGGAATATCCGTCGACACTGCGGGCGCTATCGCCAATGCGCTTGAGAGAGCATACCGGGACGGGCTCCATGACGGTGAGCACGGGGCCGTTCCCGTAGCCGAGCAACCGGACAACGGACCGATAGAATGGGCGCTGATACCGCCGCGGCCGAGGGACGCGTTCTGGACCATTTGCCTGTTCACCCTGTCGCGTGGCGACGGACCTGCCCCCGGCGGACGTCTTGTTCCTGCCCTCACGGAACGTGGAACGCCGGGATGGATGCTCGACTTGCAGGAGCGGACTTATGAGAAATCTTTCGGTGACAGAACGATCGCACCCCTCATTCGCCTTGGTCTCATCGAGGACGCTTCCGATGATCCGGCACACCGGGTTGTCTCGAAACGAGGAACGGAAACCTGGAGCCAATTCGTCCAGCGGGGCGGTCAATATCCGGACGACCTCACCAATCTCTAGCGCAAATGAAAGCTGAACGTAATCGCGCTTACAGTGTCATTTCGCCCCAAACCGGAACCGACCCCTTCATTCTCGATCCGACAGAGATTTCCAGACCATTGGCGGGACAGAAGGTCATCGTCTGTGACTATCCGGACGGTCGCCTCGAGATCATGCATGAGAGTTATTCCCTGCCCTACAGAACCTTCGACAAGCTGCGATCGGTGCATCGCTCGGCGGTCGTTGAGAACAAGCGATTGGACGACATCCTGTCGATCGTCGCAGAGATGCAGGCCGGCAGAGAACAGCAGCGCAGCAAGAGCGGCCCCCGACGCACCGGACAGACGGATCATATGTTCGGCATTCGCGACGGCAGCACAGCCAACGGCTACCAGAAGCGTGGACGCAAGCCGGGGCCGAGGACGGATTTCATGAACGATCCTGCGGTGATTGCGCGGCGAGAGAAAGCGTTATTGAAGCAGCCAGCGGCGGAATAAAGATCGTCAATGCACGCCGATGTCGCTTTGCGTATCCGATTCCAACTGCAGGCAGGCTGCCCAAAGTGGCGTCTTGTGGAAGAGTCCGTCCTGGAGAAGAGTCAGCCCCTCTCGTGCCTCATAGAGCAAGCCGAGCCAGCACAAACGTTGGAAGACGCCGTACTGGAGATCGGATTTCAACTCCCAGGCTTCTATGGTCATTTCGGTGTCAGACAGAGGCGCCATGTCCGGATAGAGGATCTTCACAAGGTCCATTGGCGTGCAACCTTCTCTGGACTTGATATTGAGAAGATTGAGGAACATGCGCCACCAGCGTAACCGCGCCCGCACCTCCTCTTCGCGCTCGGTGGCGTGGACATACGAATAAAGATAATCCGTGGCGATCAGATCGAAGAAGGCGTTCGGGTTCACCAGAAACTCCCGGCCGCGTCTGGTTGGCAACAGCACATCTTTTTTCCGGCGAAGAAGCTTCAGGTGGCGGGTCATGTCGCGCACGACCCAAAGCGGCGGCATGTCGCTTTCATTGAGCACCTTGTTCATGCTGTAGAGGTCTTCTGCTGTGAACCCTGGCCAGAGGAAGTGCACAGCGGCCCAATGCACGAACTTGCGGTTCATGGCGCCGGTCGCGGTCAATCCTATGCCACCCTCACCGTCAGCATAGGCAACCGAAAGAAACATGCCGCGAAGAAGTGGTGACAGCGCGGCGATGTCGACGTCACCTTGCAGTTTGATTTCTGGAAGCATCGTGTGGCTGTGATCCCTACCCCGCCCCATGCGGGTGCAAGCGACTATCAACCGGCGACCGAACAATTGCTAGTGAGAAGGCTAAAGCCGAAGGGGTGCGTTTCACCCGCCCCGATCTGATCTTGCAACCGGATCAGCCGGTCAGATCGGGGCTGGTCGTCAGTGCCAGTGTCGCCTTTCTAACTGGCCAGCGGCGTCGCATCTCCCTCGCGCAGGACGTCATCGATCCGACTCCGAAAATATGTGGACTCAATATCGCTAAGCAAGTTGCGCCTCCCATTGTAGTCAACATAATAATTGCTACTGAATAAATGCGAGTAATCGCGTTTCCCTCTATTTTACAAAGTTTGCGATCGAGGCTCAGAGGTCGTTCTTGCTAAATCGATATGGCAATGTTGTCCGCAATTTTCTACTTGCGCGCTAGAATAAGCGAGCCCATCTTTACCTTTACGATCAGCGGATGATTCGATGATGGGCAGCAGCGGCGGTTACCTTGGGCTAACAAGCAGCGATGGGGGAGAGATGAGCTTGCAACAGGAGTACATTCAGTGGGCGTTACTAGGAGGAGCGGCACTGGCTTCGCTGATAGCCATGATCATCACTATGGTTACACTTGGCAAGCTCTCGAAGACAATGACTGCAGCCATTGACCCAGTGCTCTCGAATCTGACGGCTTTTGAAGGGGCGCAAGATCGGCTGGAGCGTACCGTAAGAGAGGATTTGAGGAGCGCCCGTGAAGAAGGAGCCTCATCCGCCAAAGAGCTACGCGAAGAAGTTTCAAAAAATATAAGCAACTTATCGGAAACTCTTCGCAATCAATCTATCGAGACATCGCGTCACCAGAAAGAGCACTTGGACCAAGTGTCACAGAACCTGCGTCAGAATGCGAGCGATACCTCTGCACAGCAGGAGAAGAATCAGGAGGCCCTGCTAACGTCCGTCAAGGAAATCCGCGAGCAGGTCGGAAAAAATCTTGAGACGATGAAGGAGGACGGGGCAGCACAGACAAAAGCCCTGAGCGAAAACCTCACAGGCAGCCTTGATCGGTTCGCTTTGGCATACCGGGAGCAAACGCAACAGCTCTTCGACATTCAACGCGGCCAACACGACGATTTTGCAAAACGACTCGAAGCGCTCAGCGAAACTGGAGCCAAGGCGGGGGAAGCACTGAAGCTCAGCGTTGAAACTCAGCTTGGCGTTCTTCGGAAGGAGAACGGCGACAAGCTTGAACAGATGCGCGTCACAGTAGACGAAAAGCTCCAAGGAACCCTGGATAAGCGTCTGGGCGAATCCTTCAAGATGGTGAGCGAACGCCTTGAAGCCGTACACCAAGGCCTTGGCGAGATGCAAAGTCTTGCAACAGGGGTTGGCGATTTGAAGCGTGTTCTCACAAACGTAAAATCCCGCGGTTCATGGGGCGAGGTTCAGCTAGGTGCCTTGCTTGAACAAATCCTCACTCCGACGCAATACATCTCCAACGCTGCCATTTCGGAAATCGGAAATGAGCGCGTTGAATACGCCATCCGCCTCCCTGGTAATGCGGAAGGCGAAGAGGTGTTGTTGCCGATCGACGCGAAATTCCCCATAGAAGATTATGAGCGGCTGCAGGCTGCGTCAGAAGTGGGCGACATCTCATCTGTCGAAGAGGCATCCAAAGCATTAGAAACCCGCATCAAAAATTCTGCGAAAGACATCTCCAGTAAATACGTTCGGCCGCCAAAGACCACAGATTTCGCGATTCTCTTCCTTCCGACCGAAGGTCTTTATGCAGAAGTCATCAGACGGCCCGGCCTCAGCGACGACCTGCAACGGAATCATCGGGTGGTCATCGCCGGTCCCACCACGCTCACAGCTCTTCTGAGTAGCCTCCAAATGGGCTTCCGGACTTTGGCGATTCAAAAGAGGTCTAGCGAAGTTTGGCAAGTGCTTGCGGAGGTAAAGGACGAATTTGGCAAATTTCGCCCGGTTCTGGAAAAGGTAAAAAGGAAGTTGCAAGAGGCGTCAAACCAAATCGACAAGGTCGAAGTTCGCGAAAGGGCAATCAAGCGAAAACTTAGGAATGTCGAAACGCTTCCCGCGAATGATGGTACCGCAACCCTGGGGAGCCTCGAAGAGGAACTTGGCTTCGACGACGAGGAGACATCTGACGAATTTGTAGCAACGGCTTGAGGCGCGGCTACTTGCGGCGCCAAGCAATGCGGTCTTCAAGCCGTCGCACGGTGCATTATTAAGCATGAGCTCAACGCAAAGCTAAAGAGAGCTGTCGCCGATCGACGCGGCACAATCTAAAGCCTGTGCCATATCCGAGCTCGTCGAGGATGACGAGACCGGACTGGACAAGGCGGTTGGCGATCTGGCCAGAACGACCTTGGGCTTTCTCCTGAACGTTGCGCCTGTCGTGGGTTAGCACGAAACCGCCGAGATGAGGGCCGAGATGGCGGGGCGCACCCATCAGCTGCTGTGCCGGTTTCAGCGTGAGGGCCAGCCGGCGATCATCCGGATTGAGGTTCAGCTCGCGAACCGCGTTCGCTGACAAGCTCCTCTAGCGATTCAATGAAATCTGTCGGCGATCTTCAGTAATTCCGCTGTCACTACGTCGGCGTCCGTGTAAGGGTCGTTGCCGTTATTTTTGTCGAACCGGTCGCGAAGAACAGCAGCACGGCTATTTGCGGCGGGAAGGCGGTCCTTCGTATCTTGGTAAACCGTTTTGCTGTTTTTGGCATAGGTCGGGTAGCAGGCGTGCTTGCGCAACTCTGCATAGACTTCGTTCCGATGGATCGGCGCGAGCACATCGCGAAAATGCAGTAATATCCATAGCTCAAAGTTGGGCACCGATGGGATGGCTTTGAAGGGAACGGCTGTCCCCTCGTCGTTTTTCAGTTTCTTGTTGGTCGCTTCGGCTTTGGAGAACGCATTGTGGTAGCTGTCGTGGTCATCGCGATCGAACACCACATAAACGCGGTCAAAAGCCTTGCTTTCCTTAAATTGATCGATGGCATATTCCACGATCCGCAGCGGCGCGGTTCCGTAGTCCGACGGGACGATTTTGATATCCGCGTTCGGAAGCCGTTTTTCGCGGCGAATGGCCTCAAAATAGTTAACTTCGGTCTTTTCGCCTTCACAGACAATCAGCATGCGGTCATACGGCCGCTTTCGGCCCTGCCGACGGGCTAACCGACTCTCAGTACGTTCAAAGCGGTGTTTTCTGGCCAAGACTAACGATCCACTGTTCCGAGAATCGGAATGCCACCGTAACGGCCACCAAGGTAGCCCTTTTCGAGGGCTTCACCCTTGCGGGGCGAAAAATCGAGCAACGGGAAAAGGTGCGAAACTTGCTCTGCGTCCTTTTCTGTAAACCAGATCTGGTCCCGTCGCAGTTTGTGCCCCTCAAGGAGCGAGACGTCGTGTGTCGAAAAGATCAGCTGTGCGCCTTTAGGATTCGTCGTCGGATTGTTGAACATATCCAGGATCTTTTGCACCAGCAGCGGATGCAGGCTCCGGTCGAGTTCATCCACGATAAGCAGGCGACCCCGCTGGAGGATATCGAAAATTGGCCCGGCAAGATTGAAAAGGATCTGGGTGCCGGCAGATTCGTCGGTGATGTCGAATTCGTACTGCTGCCCTTCGGCAAGGTGCCCGAATTGCGGAACATCAAGTTCCGCATCTCGAATGTCCGAGAGGCCAGAAGCGATGTTAAGCTGGAATTGACGACCCGGGCGCTTAGCAAATGACACGGAGGAAATGCCGGTATCCGCCGCCGTCATCAGCGATACGACACGCTGCAGGTTCTTCGGATCTTGAGCGTACCTTGCCGAGAAGTCAAAGCCTATGCTCCCGCCTTCCGGGAAGATGGCCATGTCCTCGGAAAACTGCTGATACAGGGGTTTAAGCTGCTCGCTGTTGAGCTGGACAGCCGTTGTCAGAAACAGCGTTTCTTTCCGGGTCGCGTTTTCCCACACCTTTTTCGATCCCAGGAAATAGTCACTGTACGTATAGTCGTAGCGGCTTCTTTTCTTCTCGTTGTAGGCGCGCGAGAACCAGACTTGTGGTTTGGCACGCTCATAAACGAGTAGCCATTCGCTGATGACGCGCCGCCGCGTCTGCTCAAATCCGTACTGATAGCGCCTGCCGTCGATGATGAACGTCGCCTCGAAGAGCGTCGGCTTAGTGTCAAAGTCCGGGCGCATCCGGAAGGGCGTAAGATTGTTTTCTTGATCCGGCTGAACCTGGTTCGAGGTCGTAACCATGGCCTGCATGAATTGAAAGGCTCGGATGATGTTCGACTTGCCACTTGCGTTCGCACCATAGACGGCCGCCGCATTGAGAACCCGCTTGACCTTCTCGAGGCCGGCTTCTCGGGTGTGCGTGCTTTCCAGCGTTGAATCTGGACTGGCGGCCAGGCTCAGCACGGCCTCATCACGAAACGACCGAAAGTTTTTGACGCGAAACTCCAGAAGCATAGTCGCTATCACTCCATTATAAACGCACGATAAGCACAAAATATGCATAATTGCAATCTATTTCGGCGCGTTGGTCGAAATCATCCGGATAGAGCAATCCTAAACCGGTCGACGAACCGAAGACCTGAGTCACCCAGTTTACGGATTTACTGGACGACTCCCTGAGAGGGGAAGCTTTCCCTCCTTGGTCGACCGATGCAGCAGAAAACCGGGGCGTAAAGGCGGCCGCAAGGCCAAACGCCTCAGTCCTCCAGTACTTGGCCTTCAATCTCAGCGATCGCGCCCTCTTCGAGCACCTGGCGGTGAGCAGCCCGGCGTCATCCAACCGCTCGCGCAGCGTCTCGAGGCCAAACAGGAGCGCGGCGAAAAAGATGATCTTCATTAAATTGCGTGACGTCGCTGCCGATAGACGACGGGTGAGGTCCTCCATCGACGCGGAACGCTACTGACTAACACGTGAATTCCGCCCCCGCAGTTGAATTCAGTCCGGCATTCCTGTGAAAACGTCAGGCAACGGATTGTCGAGTTTGTCGAGGCCGCGACATGGTGGCGTTCGGTCTACCTTATTGCGCACCCCCTTAAGCTATTGAACTCGTCTGCAGAAGATTTTTCTGTGCAGTTGGCACGACTTTTGAAATTCACCCGTCGCGCGGGCGGAATGAGCCGCCGCGCGATCTGGAAGGCGTTCAAAAAGTCACCTCGCCGCAAATGCTTTCAAAAAGATAACGAAGGCCAGGATGTGAACGTGCGGGGTCTGAACTGTGTCTGGCCGATTTCCGATCATCACGACCCTCGCACAAAACCGGAAAGACTTTGAAGCTGATCCCTGCGGCCTCCCCGAGCGATCGCGCGGGGAAGGTGCCAGTCAGCCGGACTAGACGGAGCGCAATGACTTGGCGAAAATAAGCAGTGTGGCGGGCGTAGCGGCGGATGCAACATTACTAAGCACCTTTGCGCCGCTCAAGAACCCGACCTTTCGTTCGATCTGGCTCGCCATGCAGGTTTCCAGCCTTGGCTCGTTGATGGAGGCAGTAGCCACCAGTTGGCTGATGGCTACTGTCTCACCTTCTGATCTGATGGTCGCGCTTGTACAGGCGTCATCAACGCTGCCCACGTTCATTCTGTCTGTCTTTGCCGGGGCCATCGCCGATAATTTCAGCCGTGGTAGGGTCATGTTTTCCGGCAGGTGCCTGATGATCCTAGCATCTGCGATGCTTACCGCGCTTGTAGCGTTGGCCTTTGTCGATCCGTGGCTTATCCTCAGTTGCAGCTTTTTGCTCGGATGTGGCGCCGCTCTCAACGGTCCCGCTTGGGAGGCGTCAATCGGCGATATTGTGGATCGACGCGATCTTCCCGCTGCCATAACGCTTACGTCAGTCGGATTCCATACTGTCCGGACGGTGGGCCCGGCGCTTGGTGGCATCGTCATTGCGTCGCTCGGCGCTATGACGGCTTTCTCCCTGACCACACTTTGCTATCTTTTGCCACTATGCGCCTTACGGCGCTGCAACTGGAAGGCCCGCTCTTCAACTCTCCCGCGCGAGTCGATGATTGCGGCGATCAATGCCGGAGTGCGCTTCACGGCGACGTCTTCGGAACTAAAGGTAGCGATCGCGCGTGGAACGCTCTTTGGTCTGGCCAGCATCTCCATACTCGCGCTGCTCCCTCTGATTGTTCGCGACCAATTCGCGGGCGGGGCGATCGCATATGGCATTTTGATGGGAGGGTTCGGCACCGGCGCCGTCCTCGGCGGCATCTCCAACAGCGTGTTCAGGCGGAAGCTGCCTCAGGAACGGCTAATAGCGCTCGCGTGCGCCGCCTGTGCGACGTGCTCCATTTCCCTTGCTCTGATCCCTGAACTCGCATTGGCGGCGGTCGCACTCGCCCTGGGGGGTGCGGGTTGGGTCATCGCCTGGTCTAGCCTTACCGTGAGTGTGCAGCTGGCGAGCCCGCGGTGGATCGCAGGTCGCACCATCTCGATCTATTTTGCATTAACGCACGGCGGTATCGCGGCAGGCAGTTGGGTGTGGGGTGTGATAGCGCAGAATTTCTCCCCGGCTTTGTCGCTGGAAGCCTCCGCTGGAGCTCTGTTGCTGATCGCTACCGGGTGCCTCTTGCGGGTTCGCAGGCCTCGAGAGTCGGAGCTTGGTTCTTTAAATGGGCTCAACGCGGTTGCCAAAAGGTGGCATCAGCGCGAGGAGCCCAATGAGCAATGAAGGACTGAACGATCTCAAGGTCGAGAGGAGCTGTCCCCGCTTCGTTCCGGAATTACGCGCAAGGAGCCGCAGAAGCTTTGGTCTGCAACGGCTCCGCCGATCTTCTTCCCTCACCGCGAGCGGTCATTCCCCGCGAACCAGCAAGCTCGGCTGTCGCCGTCTTCCACGGACGCTTTGGTCCTTGAATGCAGCAGGCCAATCCGTCGCCGTTCGACCGCCATCGAGGCCATATCGGACGGCTTCGAACAACTCTGAGGAGATTAAGACAATGGCTCAGATCGGTACCCCGCGACGAAACGGGCGCCTACAACGGCACCATCAAAACCCTCAGCTTCATGTCAAGGCCAGCATCAAACCGGCGGCCGGGACAACGAGCTCCGCAGACTTCGAGGACACCGCGATCGGTGTCGAGTTCGGCGCGGAGCGCTCGTGAGACGAGAGCCGAGTATCTCTCGCTCAGGATGCAGGCCTCTTCTTCACGGCGCCGGACAACACCTTTCCCGTTCAAGGTGACGAGGGCGAGGGCGAGCACGGGTACGGTGTTATTGACACAGTCGACGACCAAGACATCTCGCCTACCCCACTCCGCAGCCGCTGGGTCGCAGTCCTGCTGTTTGCAGTCACCCTCGGGCATTGGTCAGGCAGCCGTACCGACGCCTTCATCGCCGGCCTTCCGACTGCGGCGCGCATGCTTGAGCATGTCACGCCGACCGCCGTCGACATCGATGTCGTCTCACGCTCGCCGGCCCAGGATCTTCGGCTCTTGTGTCTTGGATTGGTTGTGATCGCTTGATGGATTCGCTCGCTCATCTTGTTGATTGAAATGCTGCAAATAAACACTTAGCTTCTACTTCGCGCCCCGAGTATCTCTGTTTGCGGAGGTGGCTTGAGTGATCTCCAGGTACGTTCATGAGAGGGACATACCCTTGGATTCCCAAGCGCTTGGCACCTGCCAACGCGCATTTGATGCCATTCTTGCTGAACTTAGTATAAGTCGTGAACACGAACGAGCCGAAAACATTGCCGCCTTTGTGATCAAATTGTACCAGCAGGGTATTCATGATGAGGAAAAACTCTTTCAGCTGGGCATAACGGCGAGCGGTAACTTGAAATCCTGAACAGGAGTACAACTCTGCTTTGTCGCGCGAGAGTTCCATCAAGTACGAAATCCGCTATCGCGCCGACCTGCGTGTCGCAACCACCGTTGCCGAATCTGCAGTCAATTTCCTGGTCGCCAAGAGCATTGGGAAGAAGCGACAGATGCGCTGGTCTCAGTACGGTGGGTACATCTTTCTAATTCAATCGACGATGCGCAAGGCCAATTGATTGCATTAGTTCCCTGTCTTCTTGGCAGCGACCTTGACGACCTTGGCCGGCGTTGCGGCGACAGTCGGCTTTTCCGCGGAAACAAAACCGGCGCCGATTGCGACGTTCAGAGAGATATAGTCCAGAGCGCTTTGTTGGATAGCCGTAGCCAGGCTTTCCTGCGCATCAGAAACCGAGCGCTGTGCATCGAGAACATCGAGCAGCGAGGAGGCGCCGTCCTTGTAGCTTGCCGTCGAAAGTTCGAGGGCTTCCTGGTAGGATTTCACCTGCGCGCGAAGTGCGGCGACAGTCTGAGCATCGCGGCTGACGGCCGACAGGGCGTTTTCGACCTGTTCGATACCGGACAACACGGTCTGCTTCCAGACGATATACTGTTCGCGGCTGGCGGACCCGGCTTTCTTGACGTTGGCACGCAACGCGCCGCCGTCGAAGATCGGCAGCGACAGGTTTGGGCCGAACGACCAGCTTGTCTTGCTGCCACTGATAGACTTCGTGTGGATGTAGGACGGCGAGATCGCACCACTGAGCGAGATCGTGGGGAAGAGTTGGGCTTCCGCCACGCCGATCTTGGCGGTCGCAGCAGCGAGGTTACGCTCGGCGACACGAATGTCGGGTCGGTTACGGATGAGGTCAGCCGGAACGCCCGTGTCAACGCGGCCCCGGAATACCGGCTGGCTGCCGCCGCTGTGCAACTGAGCGATAATGGTCGCCGACGGCACGTTCAGCAGGGTTGCAATATGATGCAGCGCACGACGGTAACTGATTTCGAGACCCGGAATTTCCGAAAGCGTCGAGTTAACGAGGCCTTCGGCCTGGACCACGTCGAGGCGGGACACGGCGCCGGCATCGAACTGGAATTTGGTGAGTTCAAACGTTTCCCGGCGAGACTTCAGGTTATCCTGCGCGATTGCGACGCGGGCCTGATAGTAGCGGACGTTGACGTAGCTGTTAGCCAGATCCTGCAGATAGGTCAGGCGAGCGACGTCGACACCGGAGTAAGCCGCATCCAGCGATGCATTGGCGCTTTCCTTGGCACGGCGGTATTGACCCCAGAGGTCAAGCAGCCACGAAGCCGTGGCATTGCCGCCGATGGTGTTTTCCGTTTCCCTCTTGGTGCGCTGGCTGCCCTTTTCGCCGTTGGTCTTATGACCGCCTGACACCAGAAGGCTCGGCAATCCGCCGGCGCCGGCGGTGATGACTTCAGCCTGTGCTTGATTGATGCGTTCCAGCGCCTGCTGGATGCTAAGGTTTTCTGCAAGTCCTTGCTCAGCCAAGGCGTTCAGCTTCCTATCGCCGAAAGCGGTCCACCATTGCGAACCGGAGACGTCGCCGTTGACCTTCGTACCGCCATCCGAGAATTTGGCCGCGAGCGGCATTTCCGGTGGCTTATGATCGGGGCCGCTGACGCAACCTGCCAGAAGAAGAAGCAAGGCGGGGGCGGCAGTACGAATGGATATCATCAGATTATTTCACAATTCAATTTACATGATCACTGTCTTGCGGGGGGGCGACGTGACCTCTTGCGCGGCGGCGTTTCTGTGATCTCTTCCGATATTTAGTCATCCCGATGAGCTGGTAGGCCGTTGGGTTTTAGACTCTAGGGGGAGGCGGTATATTGTAAGAAGACATCGACGAGCGGAGATGCTCGACAGACCAGGCTACGATCGACGGGACCGCGCCCATGAGAGACTCGCGCTACGCTTAACCACGACAGCACGCGCATGAATCTTCTTCAACTTGCATATGTCTCGAAAGTACTCAGCTCCAGGCGAGCGGCGGCGAGAACGCTGGCGCGTTGTTCGAATGTGCTCAACTGACTTTGGTAGGTGCTGGCTCGGGATCGTCGACCGATAACGAATTGCCAACACCGAATCCCACCGCATCTGCACGCATGCGACGACCCCAGCTCTTGCATCTTCATCTTTCTTCTACGCTTCCTAATGGCATTCGACTGATTGGAAAAATTGATTCTTTGGATCACGCCTATTTGCGCCATGGATCACGGCGCGGGTTTTCGTGGGTTTGGGCTCATGTTTGAAATTCACCTCCATATTGAAACTCGACGTTCTCTGACGAGCCAATGTTGACACTCTTCGTCGATCCATGGTGATTTTGCCAAGCGCTCCAAATCGCGCTAATACTTGAAAAATCATCGAAATAGCTTGTGTAGAAGGCAAGAGGCCAGGGCGAAGCTGTAACAAGGAAAGCTGCTGCTGTCGCGCGGCGGGTCGGGTCGTAGGGCTTCCTGCGTCTATGGATAGTGGAACAGCCGTTTCACGGGACGGAAGGTTCTCACCTTCACCGACGATGTCATCACAGATCCGGATCTGCATATAAAACTTCTTCGTCGGAGTGTATGTCGCAAGTCGTAAAGCAAGGGGCGTGCCAGAAGGCGCGCCCATTCGTTTTCAATGAATTAGCAAGTTCTTGGTGCCATCCGGTGAAACAGTGGCGCCACCTTTGTCGGGTTCGCTGCAAATAAGTGGGGAGGAAATCATTCGCCTCATGGCGTGGCAGATTGGAGGTGGAAGCCGCCGGCCCCGGCGAAAGAGCAGAAAGTCAATGATGCTTCAGGTATGCGCCGGCGGGCGTGCTTTCTTGCCGTGGGTGGAAAGGACGGCAATCATCGCATCTGCCAAATGACAAAGCGCCCTCCCCAGCTCCGTAACCTTATAGCTTTCTCCTTCGGCAGCTCGAATGGCATGGCGTTCAAGTTCGACCTGCCGGAGAACGTTGCAAACGAGGAAACCCAGGAGTTTGTGGTCGGTACCATCAACCGCCGACGCTGGTTTCCCGACCGGCGGCAATTTCGAGCTCTATCTGGACTGCCTTGAGGAACAGGCCTGCCTGGGCGCGGATATCTTCGTCTTCGGCCCCAGCAATCCTCATCGCAGCAACGAAGTGGATCATTTCCGATCGCCAGAACCTGTTCGCCTCTTCGCCATGAAGAGCCTGCAAGAGGGCCGAGCAGCGTTTCACTTCTGCCAGCCGCCGATCAGCTGGAAACAGTATCGTTTTCATTTAACCTCCAACCAGCGAATCTCAACTGGTGGGCGGTAGGGTCGCCGGAAGATGTTTCCAAAAGCTGAATGGACGCCTCCTCTAGGATGATCAAGGCGGTACCAGCGTTCGGTTTTTGTGCGGCTATCTGATTTGAGCCACCCTTCGATTTTGATGACATTCGCTCCAAAGGTCCGCCTGACGCTCTTGAAGGGATCAGGACCTAAGACCCCGCAGTCACGAACTCTAACACCATTACGATTTTCTTAGTTTACACCGAAGCTTAGGCGGTCTGGTACGGCTGGTTTGGGGCCGGAAACGGAAGGTCTGCTATGGGGCGCGTTTATTGGATAGCAGCCGATGGCGTCGTCAACTTAACGAACCGTGGAAATCGGTGTGCGATTATTGGCCATGACACACCGTGATCCGCTCTACCGCCGCCATCGATTTCCCGCTGAAATCATTGCTCATGCCGTGTGGCTTTATTTCCGCTTCCCTCTCAGCCTGCGGATGGTGGAGGACATGTTGGCTGCCCGTGGGATCATTGTCTCGCATCAGACGGTCCGACTTTGGGCGGAGAAATTTGGTCGGGCCTTTGCCAACGACATCCGTCGTCGATCATCCGGTCAACTCGGTGACAAATGGTATCTCGACGAGATCGTCATTTCGATCCGTGGCAAAATCCATTGGCTCTGGCGCGCCGTGGATCAGGACGGCTTTGTTCTGGAGGTTCTGGTGCAAAGCCGCCGCAATGCGAAGGCGGCCAAGCGCCTGATGCGCAAACTCCTGAAGGGCCAGGGTCAAACTCCACGGGTGATGATCACCGACAAGCTTCGGTCCTACGATGCTGCCAAGCGAGAGGTAATGCCGGGCGTCGAGCATCGCTCGCACAAAGGCTTGAACAATCGGGCGGAGAATTCCCATCAGCCCGTACGGCGGCGAGAACGGATCATGAAACGCTTCAAGTCGCAGCGACAGCTACAACGCTTCGTCTCCATCCATGACCCGATTGCCAACCTCTTTCACATCCCGCGCCACGACATCCCATCCAGCCATCACCGAGAACTGCGCACAGCGGCCATGAGCCTGTGGGGGAAAATCGCTCGGGCGTGAACGATAAAGTCGGCCAGCATCAGAGTCTGTGCCCTATTGCCATTAAGTTTACGATGCCACCCGATGTCGCCATCGTTAGGACCGGAGAAGGAGAACTGTCCTGAACAAGATCACAGAAGGCCTCAACGACCGCCCTAAAAGTTCCACCATCGCCCAGAGCGCATGCGCGAAATAGCCTGAAAAGGCTATTTGAGGTCAATCAATTTTTCATTAAAAATAGACAAGGGGTCCAGTTGTTTGCCGTCACTCCAAGCTCGCGACAAAAAGCAGTGAATTGGGTGGAGCAAGTTGACCGAGATTTTGACGCTTAAACTCGAGGCGACGTCACTCACGACGAGTGAGGTCTCCGAATGGCTTAACGGTGAAAAGCACGACAATTTCTATCGGCCTCTCAGTACCGACAGCCGTGGTCTTTTCTCATTCGGTGTTCGTGGCGCGGGCGAGATGGTGGGCTGGACCGGATCGACTTCAACGGACCGCACCTTTTCCGTCACGATCGAGAATGATGACTTCATGTTTTTCATCGAACATGGCACCTGCTACGACCTGGCAACAGGCGGCATATGTCATGCGATTACGCCCTGCACGGGGTTGCTGACGAGGGCTGATCGCTATTCCGGCGTTCACATTCACGCAGGCTCTGTTGCGGAAGGGTTCTGTGTCCCAAGGAGTGCGGTAAACACCGCTCTGATCAACACCTTCGAACGTCTGCCGCCCGTCGATTTCGAATTCGCTCCCCGGCAGGACCTGACAGCGGGACCGGCGGCACCTCTTTTCAAGCTCATGCGGTTCTTCCGGGATGAGATCTGCGCCGATCAAAACCTCGTAGTCTCTCCCATTGCCTTGACCAGCTTCCAAGAGATGTTCTGTCTGCTGATGGTGCAGAATCTGCCTCACACGCTTTCAGATACGGGATCGCCGGTGCAGACCATTGCCCCTCGCCAGCTTCGAAGAGCGCTGGAGTTTGCCAGGGCACATATTGCAATGCCTATCACGATCGCGGACATGGCGGCTGCCGCCGGTGTCAGTGTGCGGGCACTGCAGATCAATTTTCGACGATTTTTGGATGTCACTCCAATGGCTTATCTGAGGCAGCTCCGCCTTGACGGCGCACGTCGCGATTTGATGACTGCCACGCCGTCCGCGACGGTCAGTGAAATCGCGCGCCGATGGGGGTTTATGCAGCCGGGCCGTTTCTCTCAGGAGTATCGTGCGGCTTTCGGTGTCCTGCCGAAATACGATCTCGGGCGCAGCTATGAGAAGAATCGGAGTGCGGCGTCATAACGCACACGTCCATACCCGTTCCATATCGACGGTCCCACATCCTGATGATGGACAATTGAAGGCGGCGATCCTGTTCGATCCCTTGCTGCCGTTTTGCGAATTCACTATTCAGAATGCGCTGTTTTCACCACACGGATTAGAGCTGAAAAAGCTTCGTTAACCAATTGATGAACAAGTATTACATCAGACCAATTCTACGTCCATGACGCTACACCTAGAGCACGTCCATTTTATTCGGGGTCATATCCGGGGTCTGACGCATTTTTGATGAGGATTTCTTTCATATTGCGCCGATCAACCGTGCCTGAAGCAGGTCCAGCTTGGCACGCCCGTACATTTGCCTTTTGACAAGCTTCAGCTTGTTGATCTGTCCTTCGACCTGGCTGTTCGACCAAGGTTCGGTGATGGCCGCGGACACCGCTGCCTTGTCTTTCAGTATCCCGTTGGCGAAGGGGGCGAACAGACTGTCGCGTGCATCAGCGATCCATTGATCGAGTTCTGTCTTGGCCTTCCGTCGGATCATCGTCTGGAAGCGATCAATTAGATTGCGGGCCTGGATCAAGGTAGGGACGCTGGCCTCTATGGCCGCGACGGTAATCGTGTCGGCTTTGCTCAGTTGATCACGAGCAGTTGTCATCAATCGAGCGATCGTTCTGGCAGATGGCACTTTTTGAAGTTGCTGATCGCAGACCCGTTCAGACCGCCGTCGCCTTGCCGCCCACTCCCCGACGACACGAGAACAACCACGGAAACCTTTGCGTTTTAGCTGCCGCCAGAGTTCAGCGCCGCCTCAAGAGAACTTTGTCTTGCACGGAAGACATCGGTTCTGTGACCGCGGACGATCTGGCGAACTGTTCCGCGGCTATAGCCTGTTTGTCGGACGATTTCCTTTATTGGAACACCATCGGAGGCGAGCTTGCCGATCGTCGAATTCGCGTCCTCGCGCCGCAGATAGCTGTCATATTGCAGTCGTTCAGCGCGGGTGAGCAGCTCAGGATTGATCGTGGTAGCACCAATTGCGGCCCGGATTGCTCGCATGGATTTGCGTACGACGTCGAGGAATGCTGCGCTGGCGTTCTCCATCAAATGCCAACGATCTGCGACCTGAATGGCGTGTGGTAAAGCCTTAGCAGCAGCTTCACGATAGCCGCCGCCTCGGTCGCGGGAAACAATCGCAATTTCGGGGTGCTGAGCAAGGAAGGTGGAAACTGTCGCGATCTCCCGATCGGGCAGAAGCTTTATAATCCTTCGCCTCTCAAGATCACATACGACGGTGCCATAGCGGTGATTGCGGCGGAAAGCCCAATCGTCGACGCCGACGACGCTTAGCGCGTCATCCGGCACCGCGGATTTTCTTCTCACTGCGCGGATGAGCGTGTCATTGCTGACTGGGATCATCAAGCGTTTGGCAAAGGCTGCTGCAGGCCGCCCTCCCAGAGCCAATCCGAGATGATGCACGACGGTGTCAAGCCAAGCAGTTCGACGACCGCGCTCCGGAACGACAAGCTCGCCAAACCTCTCGACGAAAATTTGACGACGGCAGAATGTCATCTCACAGACAAAGCGCCGTGCCGACAACCGCAGTTGGACCCTGACGCCAGCACAAGGCAAATCGGCAATTATCCGAACGTAGCGGCTATGAACACGATCCGACATTCGACTGCACAAAGGGCAGGAACGTCGATCAGCGGCAGCCCGCGCGGAAACAATGATAACCCCGTCGCTCTCGTCGGAACGCTCAACAATCAATCCGGCCGGGATCAGGGATGACAGACGAAATTTGGTCGCCATGGTGCTGATTCCTTTCTGATAACCGCACCAGTTTCGACTGCGAAATCATCAAATATGAGTCAGATCCGAAGGTTGACCCCTCGCCGTTGCTGCGTAAGCCATTGATTTACATACACGAAATGGAAATCGAGCGAGGGTCACGATCGGCGCCGGTGATGACCTCACCGAGGTTGCGAATTTGCCTGCCAAGTCGTGCACTTATTGCCTTTCGGCTGGGGAGGTCAACCTTCGGTGCTGATTCACAGACGCGGCTCGTAGCCGACCAGCCGGGCGACCAGCATCTTCGCCTCTGCGAAGCCAACCCCGTGCGTCATCAGCGAAAACACATCCCCTTCGCGTCGGAGAGCGGATCGAACCAGCCTTTTCCATCATGGATCACGATGACGATCTCGTCGCCGCGCCGGTATTTGACTGCGCGTCGCGTACTCTCTTGTCTGTCGATCGCATAGCCGGCCTGATCCAGCGCGGCCGCGCAGACCACCCTGTGTCGTAGTTCATCGAGTTCGTCCTGTTCCATGTCCTTCTTTCGTGCGCCGCAGGCGCCGCCTTTCCTTCAGGTTTCCTTCCCGCACCTCGCGGCGCCTCTTCCGAACGCCGCGAAGAGCAAAGGAGGCAAGGGCGCGGCTGGCAACCTGCAATTTGCACCTTGCGCCACCGCTGCGTGCCAGCCGCGGTGCAGCTTGCCGCCACAGCTCGCAAGAGGCATCTCCGGGAGGAGGAAGCCGGCTCAATGAGCCGGCCCGTATTCAAAGGGATCGTATTCGGCGAGGGTCTCGACCTCGTCGTCTTCGAGTTCGGCGCTCGGCAGAACGCCGTATTGGCCCTCGACCTGGAACAAGGTCACCGGAACCATGAGGGTGCAGGCAAGTGGGACAGCGTAGGAGTGAGCGAGTGAAAGGTTTTGCGACATCTGAAGCCTCCATCGGAAGCGGGCCAATTTCCGCTTGATGGCTCCATCAGTGTCCGGCTCCGGTCGCGATCACTGCGATAGCGAAGCAGAGCGGCCGCAGCTTGCTAGCGAACCCTTCACGGGTTGATCGTTGAGATCCGGAGCCGGACTAGGAATGCCATCGAGCAAAAACGGGGTTGGGTCGTTTCGAGGCGGTTGAGGAATCGCACCAGCTTGCGCGGACAAGGTCGTGCTTTACAGTGCGCATGGTCGATCGCCGATCTTCGGACGCGGCGGCCGGGCACCGGGCACACACAGCTCGATGTTGATGAGCTTGTTGCGAGTTTATAGGTGCTTTCATTGAACATACATTGAAATTGAGGGGCGAAAGACCTATGGTGTCGAGACAAAAGGATTTTGCCATGCCCAGAGCCGCAGCTGAGAATACGAACCGCTTCCCCATGCAGATTCCGCCAGCCGAGAAAGCGCGGCTGATGCGCGCGGCTGCGCTTGAGCGCACGAGCCTGAAAGAGTTCGTATTGCGCAACGCGCTTGTGGCGGCGGAAGCCGTCATCGAGAAAGCCGAGCGGATCAGCCTGGATGAAGAACAGACCCGCTTCATACTGGATCTGATGGATAACCCGCCACAGCCGAACGCAAAACTGAAAGCAGCAGCTCGCTTGCTCGCTGCCCGCAAATGACTGTTCCGGACTGGCATGAAGAGCCGATCGCCAAAGGGCATGATCGCAAGGGCTTCGATTGTGGTCAGGCCGATCTCAACGACTTTCTGGCGAGGTATGCCCGACAGGCTCATGAGAGCGGCGCCTCAAAGACCTACGTGGCGGTCGGCAATACGGACAACAAGACGATTCTCGGTTTCTACACACTGAGCCCGGCCCAGGTAGACTTTGACCTGGCGCCCGAGACGGCACGTCCATCCGGTGGCGGACGACATCCGATCGGTGGGTTTCGCCTCGGCCGCCTGGCGGTCAGCACATCTTATCAGGGCCGAGGTCTTGGCGGCGAATTGTTGATTGCCGCTGCCCGGCGATGCATCCAGGTTTCATCACAGGTCGGTGGTTCGCTGCTGCTGATTGACGCCAAGGATGAACGAGTCGCGGAGTGGTACAAGTCCTATGGCGCGCTCGAAATTCCCAAGTTGCGTCTTTCTCTCGTTCTGCCCTATTCCGTTTTCATCGATGTGATGGAGCAGGCGGGTAAACCGATCCTTTAGGAAACCACTGGCCGCTATTTCGAGGGAATAGAGATTATCTAAGGTCTCGGGTCTTAACTCTGATCTGATCGATATGACCGTAAGGGTCGATGATATCGCGAACCTTCGGCATGCCACGCGGATCCGGCGTCGGTGACCCATGATGAAACTCGTCGCCCCGCCCATGCGGGAGCGGAAACGCTTTGTCTCGCGATCCAATGCTCGCAAGATCGCCGGAAAATCCGTCAGCCGATGCGCGACGAGATGCACCACCTCGCCTTCGCGCTGGATCTTGCCGTAGACGCCGATCATACCGGCGCCGAGCACGACGCGTCGGTATTTCTCGAAGGTCTTGACCCAGACGACGAGGTTCGCATGGCCGGTCTCGTCCTCGATGGTGATGAAGGCCGCTGACGCACGAGGACCAGCCCCACGGCTTCGAGCCATTTGCCGTCGCGGGCGTTCATGGCGTCCTCGCAGGTAACGATTTGCCGTCTCGACTTTGAGCAAGATCAAATATAAAAATTTCGAAATCCAGCAATTAGCTTCAGTTACTGCGGAGGGCTACCACAGATAGGAAAATAAACCCTCCGAGACCTAAAGGCAGTACGCCTAAGCGACTACCGGACAGTCACGCAGGTGACCGGGCTAAGCTGGGCAATCTCGGTGGATACACTGCCGAGCACTAGTTGCGACAGGCTCGAAAGGCCCCTCGCTCCAGAGACGACGAGGTCGGGACGCTCCTCCTGGATCACTTTGGCGATCTGTTCGACGGCATCGCCTTCCATCAGATGTGTTGAAACTTGCTTTACGCCGTGTGCCCTGACGACGGAGCTGGCTCTGTTGAGAACTTCAGTGCCGAGAGCCTGCAAGACGCGAATGGAGGCTGGATCCGTCGCCGAAAATCTGACTGGAAGACCGGGCACGAGTTGGGCAGAGGCCTGAGGGTCTCCGCCGTCCTGATGATGTAAATCATCGAGATGCTCTGTTTCCACCATGCGTCGGAGATCTTCGTCGATTTCACCGGAAAGCATCACGTGCACCAAATGGACCTCGGCCTGGTGTTGCGCTGCAAGATCGGCACCGATCTCGACCGCCTTCTGTGCATGAGCGGACCCATCCGTGGCAATTAGGATTTTCTTGAACATGGCATATCCTCCCGAGCCGGTTTCAATGCGGACAATAGCCGTGCAGATTCCCATTAGAGTGACCCCTCTTATGCAAGCCGAATTGAGGGGATCAAAGCTGATCGGTATTTCCGATCCGACAGCAACCGCATGACGGACCCGGTCTGCATCCAAGATATGGCCCAGGTTTAATGTTAGCGCATACCGAGCGTTGAATCCAACGGCCACCCGAGCACAAGCCCTCCCTTTTCGAAGCAGTATCAGAATGACCCGAGAAAGGTCCCCAAAACGATGACTGCGATCAGTGCCAGGATCGCGCCTATAATTCCGACGACGACGATGTCGCGGTAGCTTTCTCCGTGGGTCGACCCACAAACGGCAAGCAGCGTAACGACCGCACCGTTGTGAGGCAGGCTATCGAGTGTACCTGCCCCGATGACCGCGACACGGTGCAAGAGCGCCGGGTCGAGACCTGTTTCCTGCGCGCGCGCCAGGTAGGTACTGCCAAGCGCATCGAGAGCGATGGTCAGACCGCCGGAGGCTGAGCCGGTGAGCGCCGCCAGGATATTGGTGGCCACGGCAATCGAGACGAGCGGTCCTCCACCGATACCGAGCACCCAGTCGCGCACAATCTCAAAGGCGGGCATAGCCGCGACGACCGCTCCAAAGCCTACTAGACTGGCGACGGAGACCGCCGGAAGGACGGACGCGTTGGCACCTGCGTCCATCGTCGCGCGCAACGTTGGCAATCGGCGGAAATTCAGCGCGACGACGGTCGCGACCGCGGCGGCCAGCGCCGTGACGACGGCCCACACACCGCTTACCGCGGAGCGGGAAATCCCGCCCCATCGAGCTTCCGAAAGAAACCCGAGATCAAGCGACGGCAGGATTATCAACGACATGCTGAGATTGACGAGAATAACCACAGCGAGCGGCAACACCGCGACCAGGATGGGTGGTATCGCTTGGGCACGCTTGCCACGCGCGATTTCGGCGGGGTCGAATTCCCTGCCGACCGAGGCGCGTTCGCGCATCTGCTCGTCGGAAGCGAGATCGTCTGATGTCGCGAGCGAGCCCTCTCCAAACTCTTCGCCGGATTTGCGCGCCGCCGCCTCGATGCGACGAAGCCACCATAGGCCGAAGCAAAGCATGATCGCGGAAGCGAAGATGCCGAGTCCCGGCGCGGCAAATGGCGTCGTGCCGAAGAAGGGCATCGGGATGGCATTCTGTATCGAGGGCGTTCCGGGAAATGCCGACATGGTGAAAGTAGACGTTCCAAGCACGATCGCCGCGGGCATCAGCCGCCGCGGAATACCAGCCGACCGGAACAGTTCCTGCGCCATCGGCGCGAGAACGAAGAAGGCAACAAAAAGGCTGACACCGCCATAGGTGATCAGCGCACCGGCGATGACGACGGAGAGGATCGCGTGGTTCTTTCCGAGCCGCCGCATCATGAAATCGGCGATGGCGGTTATTGAACCGCTGTCCTCCATCAGTTTGCCGAAGAGTGCGCCGAGCAGGAACAGCGGAAAAAACTGAGCAAGGAAATGCGCGGCACTGTTCATGAAGGTCAGTGTCCAGTGTGCCAGCACCGGTTCGCCGGCAAAGAGCGCGGCGACGAGAGCGCCAAGCGGCGCCAGCAGCAGCACGCTCCAGCCCCGGAAGGCGAGCCAGACCAGCAGCCCGAGCCCAATCAGGATGCCGAGAAGCCCCACCTGTCAGACCCCTTCCAGTAAGATATCGAGATCAAGCGACGAGCGGCGGCCGAGATCGCCGCCATGGGCCTTTAGAAATGCATCGGCGGATCTGCGCCCCTCCTTGTGCAGCATGGTCAGAAACTCCCATTCCGCATTGAGTTTTGACGAGTAGCCAAGATCGGTCATGGCGTCGCTTGCGACCCGGTGGATGCGCATTGACGCCCAGCGCGCGCCTTCATCATCATCCAACTGCGCGACCTTCCGCAGCAAGGCGATCATCTTCAGTTCCTTCAGAAGGACAGCGTTGAAAGAGACTTCGTTGATACGATTAAGGATCTCACGCGCGGACCGAGGTGTGCCCGGCCTCTCGACCGGATTGATCTGCACGAGGATGGTGTCCTGTGACGTGCATTCGCGGGCCAGCGGCGTGATCGTCGGGTTGCCGGCGTAGCCGCCATCCCAATAGGCTTCACCATCGATCTCGACGGCTTGAAACAGCGTCGGCAGGCATGCGGAAGCAAGCAGCACGTCCGGGGTCAGCTCGCTGTTACGGAAAACGCGGCCGCGGCCGGTGCGGACATTCGTTGCCGTCACGAACAGCTTGATTGGACTGGCCGCGAGCTGCTCGAAATCGACTGTTTCCGCCAAGATGGCGCGGAGCGGGTTGCTACCGCCAGGATTGAGATCGTACGGCGAGAATATACGCGCCATCATGTCCATCGCCACGAAAACCGGCGAGTTATCGAGCGTCCAGCGGCCGAGTAGGAAATCGAGAGGACCGCGTCGAAAGGGACTGAAGCGTGCCGCCTCGGATACTTTGCGCCAGAATGCCTCCAGCGCGTCGCGAGCGCCGGCGGCGCCGTTCGCGGTATAACCGTGCGCCATGACCGCCGCGTTCATGGCTCCGGCCGAAGTGCCGGAAATCCCCTCGATCAGCAGCCATGGCTCCTCCAAAAGGCGATCGAGGACACCCCAGGAAAAAGCACCGTGGGCGCCGCCGCCCTGAAGGGCTAGGTCGACGCGGAGTGGCTCCCGTTGCATTGCCTTCGCAGCTGCCAGCATCGGCCTCGCCCATTTTTAGATTGTGCGGCGCACAAACAGTATCGCAGACTTGCGCGCCAGTCACCTTCTGCTTTCATGAGGCATCGCTTTTGCGATTTGCGGTACGCCCCTTTCCAAGATATTCACACCCTCGCCCGGGAACACGGCCAGCGCCGCCTCCCGGATTGAAGCTTCAATCGGTTGTATCGAGCCGCGCCCAGCGTGCCATCTCGCCCAATGAAACGGCTCCGGCGCCCCGGCCCGCAGGAGCCTCTGCAGAGGTAGTCGGAGCCGCTCCGCAGAACATCTGCATCAGCATCTCCATGACGACGGCGACGCGGTCATCGGCAATCGAACAGTAGATCTGCCGGGATTCGCGACGCGTCTGGACGACTCCGGCTGAAGTGTGGCCCAGTCGACCGCCTTGATAGGATCTGAACCAACGACCCCGTCGTTGTAAAGCCTCCTCTCCGGTTCCCTTGTCGAGAAAGATTGGCCAGAGCCGTCTATTCGCTCTCGGGACGCGTTACGGTCATTCTCCCCCGAGAAATTCGAGGAAAGCTGCGGATGGATAACCGCATGTCCGGCAAAGAAAACCAACTTCTCCTTAAGCGCGCGGGATCGGCTTGCCATATTCTCGAAATCGGGAACGACAGCCTCCGTTTCAAAGCCAACTCGGTCGCCGCAGCACACAAGAGAGAAAAAAGCCGATCCCTTGACCAAACTCTGATCTGATAACGATACTTGGAGGTGATTCACTTCTCGGTAGAAAAACCGGCTCAGTTCTGCGCGGAAACTAACCAGGAAGCTGTCATAAACCTTGCTTCGGTCTCGTATAGACAGATTTCGTACATACGTATATACAGCATTGTCATGACAGCAAGGATCGTCACATGCTTAGTATCCGAGATCAGGAAGTTCGCACCTTGGCGGAAACCGTTATGCGCAAACGTGGCGCCTCCAACCTAACCGCTGCTATCAAGCTTGCGTTGCAGCACGAGATTGAGCGGGCTGACGAAGCTGTGCCTTTGAAACAGCACGTCGCAGAGATTCGTGCCCGCGCACTTGCCAAGGCAAAACGCCCGCCGGCCGCGCCCTTGACCAAAGAGGAACGCGACGCACTCTGGGGCCAATGATGTTCATCGAGACCTCAGCATTCGTCGCCATTCTTGCGGGAGAACCGGAGGCCGACTCGTACCTAGCGGCGGTCGATCGCACTCCACGCCGGCAAACCGGCGCGCATATCCGGCTTGAGGCGACCATCAATCTGGCGCGTATTCTTGGCTTAGAAGTCCTTGATGCTCAAGAAATGTTCGACGCCTTTCTTCAAGCAGCCAAAATTACCGTGGTTCCGATCACCGATACGATCGCTCGGCGCGCAGTGGAAGCTTTTGCCGTATATGGCAAAGGAAGAGGTCATCCCGCCCAACTCAATTTCGCTGACTGCCTGTCCTATGCCTGCGCAGACACGCTCAACATTCCGATGCTATTCAAAGGGCGTGATTTTATAGAAACGGATCTCAAGAGCGCTTTACCCGGCGAGCGCTGAATCGCTTCAGTCGATCCGCCTGCGGACCAAGATCGAGCGGACGTGTCCGAGCGTCGCATCATCATCATCATCATCAACATTCGGCACTATATCATCAGCTGAGAGGGCACAACCTTTCATATAGGCCGTCGCTATGGAATACTTGCTGGCTTTTGACGGAGTGGGAGAACGAGTTGCTCTTGATAGGTCTCGAACAGACCGACGCGGCCTGGCGAACCCTGCCAATGTGGCGGGACGCGATGGGGTGAATCGGCCTCCGGCGTCTGCACGTGCTCTTGCAAACCTTCCACCCCATCGGCGCATCGATCGTCGTGGTCTGCTTATGCCACTTGACCACCGTCGTCAGCATCTTGATCGGCTTTTAAGTTGGAATGAAGCGTAGGACTATTTCAAATTCCATTCCACTTGATGCACGCGCTTCATCTCGCAATTTGGCAGACAAGCAAGTGCACCCGACCTTGTGAAGACCAATTGACAGTTGGCGAATAGTTTTATTTTAGATCAATAACTTACGAAAAATTTGGCGCAATCAGAGATTTTTCAAAGATGAAACTATCGCGTATCTAAATACGCGAAAGTTACATAATATGCCCCTCTATCTTGTCGGCGAAAACATCGACAAAATGCGTGGCCACCGTCGGGCGAAGGCTGGAAAACTGGTCCACCTCATGCGCGATATCTATGTCGACGCCGACGACGATATAGACCAGACAATACGGACCCATGCTGTACGCATCACCAACGGCCAGGATGGCGAGACATTCTTCGGATGATCTGCGGGAGCGCGTCGTTGGCGCGGTGACGCGCGATGGTCTGTCGTGCCGGGCGGCAGCCAGGTGCTTCGGCATTGGCATCAGAGTGAAGTCGAGATCCTCCGAAAACCGGTAAGTCTGGCAGTAGCATTTCTTCAAGCACGTTCCGCCTTTGAACATCCACGTTTCGCGCAACGCTTCAGGCTCCGTCTCAGAACAGACCTTTTCCAGATAGTTCCGCGGAATGTAGCGCACGCGTTCGACGCCGTTGATGTCGGGCTTAAGATTTAGCGATAGTGTAGTCTCGGTGCGATCGGTGTCGCCAGCGGGATCGCCAAGGCGGCCAACAGTCTCCCGACATCCCGCGACGGAAAAATTGTCGCTAATGCTAATGACGTCGCAGTCGGCATTCCCAGGCTGAATGACGAACTGATTATAGTCACCCTTAAATCCGTGCGATACCGGGCTGTGGACATGAATGTCCCACTTCCGCCATTCCGCCCCCCCGCGGCCAGTTGCTTCCGGTCACGCCGTCCCCCAATCACTTCTCCCAGCGTCAGACCGTCGAAACGTGCGTTCTATCTACGCGGCGGTCATAATCCTTTGGTTGATTGCGGCATTATTGATACCTTTTGTGGTGCTACTTTCTAGCCGAATCATAGGGGTTTCTTGCCGGAGCATTCTTTGAGAGCGACGGTTTGAAATAAAACGATTTTGCGAAGCAACGCTTCGCAAACTTAAGCATATTCAAACCTTGGCGGCGGTTTAAAATTATGTTCTTTTACTAAGAATGACTGGACAAAACACCGGCAAGCTAAACTTCCTTGAACGAACCCTTCCCGATGGGCTTTTGGTCGACGCGGCGTGGATGGAACGCCACGGTTATTCTACCAGTCTGCGCAGCCAGTATGTTGCCGCAGGATGGCTCACTCAGCCCGTTAGAGGGACTTATAAACGCCCTCGCGGCGAACTCACATGGGAAAAGGTCGTAGTTTCACTCCAGACACTAATGGGCAGCGCGCTTGCCGTCGGCGGCCGTACAGCCCTCGATCTGCAAGGCTTCAGCCACTATATTTCGGCGTCAGGCCCGTCTGTTATTCACCTTTATGGCATGGCCTCGCCACAGGGATGGCTTACAAAGCTGCCGCTGCCGCAGATGTTCCTGTTTCATAAATCTTCGACGCTATTTCGGTCGTTGCCAGAGAAACCTTGGCTGCAAGAAGGGACCCTCCGACAGGTACCGGTCGCTTCGGAATGGCAAATGACGATCTCAACGCCGGAGCGCGCCCTGCTAGAGATGCTGGATGAACTTCCGACCCATGAAAGTTTCCATCAGGTTGATGTGCTGATGGAAGGCCTCAGTTCGCTCAGTCCCCGGAGGCTGCAATCGCTGATTTCCGATTGCCACAGTGTGAAAGTGAAACGGCTGTTCTTTTGGTTCGCTGCCCGTCATGCGCATTCCTGGGTGAAGCAGATTGACCGTAGTGCGGTCGATCTGGGGACCGGCAAGCGGTCTCTGGTGAAAGGCGGGCGCCTTGATCCCGACTTACTGATAACTGTTCCGGACGATCTCGATGCCCCTCTCTGAACGATATCGACACCAGGTCGCGCTCCTGATAGCCGCAATGCCGTTCATGGCGGCGGAGAAAGAATTCGCCCTCAAAGGCGGCACCGCCATAAACCTCTTCGTGCGCGACATGCCGCGGCTGTCAGTCGATATCGACCTGACTTATCTGCCGGTCGCCGGAAGGCCGGAATCGCTTGCCGCCATCGATGCGGCCATGAAGCGCATGGCCACCGCAATCCGCGCGGGCTTGCGCGGTGTACGTGTAACCGAGGTCATTAACGTCCGCGAGAAGATCGTGACGAAACTGACCGTTCAACGCAGAGAGCTGGCTCGGGAAATTTGGACAGCAAGGATAAGTGGAATTTCTGCCTGACTTCGGCTTAGATGCCGGGAACAGGAGATACCATGACAAGACGACCGCGCCGGAACCATAGCCCGGCTTTCAAGGCGAAAGTGGCGCTTGCCGCCATTAGGGGCGAACAGACGCTGGTGGAATTATCCCAGCAGTTCGACGTGCATGCCAATCAGATCAAGCAGTGGAAAGACCAGCTCCTTGAGGGGGCGACGGGCGTTTTCGGCGATGACGCCAAAGCGGAACCGGCGGCTCCGACCGTCGATGTCAAAACCCTGCACGCCAAGATTGGGGAACTGACGTTAGAGAATGATTTTTTATCCAGTGCGCTCGGCAAAGCCGGATTGCTGAGCGGAAAGAAATGATCAATCGCGAGCACAAACTGTCCGTCGTTCGCCAGGCGAAGCTTCTCGGCTTCAGCCGTGGCAGCGTCTATTATTCGCCGCGTCCTGCGTCAGACGGCGATCTGGCTCTGATGCGGCGGATTGACGAACTGCATCTCGATTATCCCTTCGCCGGAAGTCGCATGTTGCAAGGGCTTTTGAAGGCCGACGGGCTTGTCGCGGGGCGGCTTCACGTCGCGACGCTGATGAAGAAGATGGGCATTGAGGCGATCTACCGTCGTCCGAATACGTCGAAACCAGCACTTGGTCACAAGGTCTATCCATATCTGCTCAGGAAGCTGGCGGTCACCAGACCCAACCAGGTATGGGCAATGGACCTGACCTACGTCCCCATGGCGCGGGGCTTTGTCTATCTCTGCGCCGTCGTCGATTGGTTCAGTCGCCGAGTGCTTTCATGGCGGCTGTCGATCACGATGGAGACGGCTTTTTGTATCGAGGCGGTCGAGGAAGCTCTTTGCCGATATGGCAGGCCAGAGATCTTCAATACCGACCAGGGATCGCAGTTCACCTCCGTTGACTTTTAAGAAGGCCGGGATTGAAATCTCGATGGATGGCAAGGGCGCATGGCGCGACAACGTCTTCGTCGAGCGGCTCTGGCGGTCGATCAAATATGAGGAGATCTATCTCCATGCCTACAAAAGCGTGCCGGAGGCTCGTGCCGGAATTGGTCGTTATATAAGCTTTTACAACCAACGACGCCCACATTCATCGCTTGACCGGCAGACGCCGGATCAGGCTTACTTCAACGCGCTGACACCGATGATGGTAGCAGCATAATCGAGGCGGAAATCCACTTAGCGAAACGCCCGGAACTGTTCAGACAAACCGAGCCAACTCAGTAAATGACCCAGTCTTGATGATCCAATGGAGATCTCCACGGCATTGACTGGATTGAGGTTCGCGTCGGCAACGAGCGCGTATTCGGGGAAGAGGCTAATGATAATCTCTATGGCGACAATGTCCGCGACAAACCGCGGATCAGCCAAATTTAGACGCGATGTCGATGCCGATGAGCAGCCGGTTTGCTCCTTCGGCACCGCCACCACCGTTTCCTGACGCCGGCGCCAATGGAACCTGTCATGATCCGATCGTTTCAATCGTCAAAAAAACAGCAGTTTAATCCAGTCGCGCGATGATTGTAGAAGACCAAGACCGCCTGACTGCCGATTCCGAAGGGTTCAAGGTAACAACATTCATGCATGATGCTGTCGTTATTCGTTCCGGTATTGCACAGGCAGTTATCAACCGAAGAGGAGCAGAGCTAATTGGGTGGCAGGTCGGTGTAAACGACCTCCTTTGGCCGGGAGACTCCCAAGGTTGGAACCAAACTTGTCCCCTGATGTTCCCTTCATGCGGATGGAGTGAGTCTTCGCTTGCCGAAATAAAAGGGCAATATTATCCGATGCCCGTTCACGGCTTTGTCAGTATGCTGGAATTTGATGTGGTTTCCAGCTCAGAAAGTGAGGTGACATTAGAAGCATCTGACGATGAATTCACGAAAACAATGTTTCCGTTTTATTTTCTTTTTAGGATTACGTACAAAATTGTAGAGAGTCGACTGAACATTGATATTTCCGTAAAAAACACGTCCTATAGTGCATTCTTGCCTTATTCCATCGGAATACATCCGGGATTTAGATGGCCGTTACTGTCTTCGCGCAAAGATAGCTGGCGCCTGCAGTTCGATAAATCAGAATCCCCACTCGTCCCATGCATATCTTCCCAAGGGCTAATTCGAGGTGACCAACGGAAAATTTCGTTCCGCGGACGGCGCCTTCATCTAGATGAAACTCTTTTCAAAAATGAAGCCCTTTGTTTTTTGAATGCGAACAGTAAAAGGCTGTCGCTTGTTGGAGAGAAGGTCACAATCAGAATTGACGCGCCAGATGCACGCAACTGGGTTGTATGGTCTCTTCCACAGCAGGACTTTCTGGCGCTAGAACCATGCACCGGTCATGGTGACATAGAGGGCAGGCGCATTCCATTTGACGAGCGGGAATACAATGTCAATCTCGCTCCAGGAGAAGAGCAACAATTCCGAGTACGATTTGAGTTTTTGCAGCATGAAGATTAGCCCTCAAAAGACTGGCATTATCCGGCATGTCAGCGGCGCAGCTTTTCTTCGCGGAGTTGGGCTTGGCACATCCAGAGCAACGCCCCGAATTCAGCTTACCGCGCGGGCAGGCCGCCTTCACATCGCGAACATACGGTCTAATCGCCGTTGTGATCCAGCACGGCTGCATTGAGATCGATACTAAAAGTGGCTTGTGTCGTTACGGAGCCAGCCCGACCCCATAGCGTTCAGCGATACGCCAGAACCAGTCCCGATCGAGATCCGCCTCACGTGCCACCTCCGCAATCGCGTTGGCCGATCGGTCGAACAACGCATAGCAGAGTTCGGTATCGTCATGCCTGGCGTGGTAGGCGATGCCATCCGCACCTAAAGGGTGGCGAGCCAGCGCCTGCGACCAAGTCTGCGGCACGTCGTACGACAACCCCTGATGCGATACTTCAGCTGTTGCGCCGAGGCGAGCGAGGCCCGGTCCGGCGAGCCGGATCAGCCTCAATTCTCTGGTCAGGGTCAGCCGAACATAGGCTTTTCGATGGAGGAGGTCCGTATCGATCAGCGTGCGGCCGGGAATGCGCAGAAATGTCTCCGCGAAGGCCCCGTTGATCTTCTTTGCAGCGTACAGAACGCCGTAGGAGGCATCGGGTGCATTGAACCGCCCACGCGTCGAGGTGTCGAAGAAGATCGGCTCCCATTTCGCCGTATAGAAGCGATGGAGCACTGCTCCTGCCTGAAGTTCCACATGTTCCGGTTGGCGCCGGTCCAGATCGGCGGGAGGCAGTGGGCCGCTCACGCCCCCTGCTCACCGTGCCGCTTCGCGGCGTCAAGCACAAGGTCGAGATTGCCGGATTTCAGCAGGTCGATCGGCTTGCGATTGCCCAGCCGCGCATCAGGATTGGTAAGGAAGTTGAGGATTGCCCACGGATTGCTGGTCTGCAGGGCCTCTCGGACCGCCTTGAGTCCAGCCACAACAGTGCCGTCGCGATTGAACTGCAGGGTCGGATAGCTACGACGATTGCTCGGACCGGGAACAGCGAGCAGGGAACCGGCCTGCACCCGCTTGTCGACGGCTTGCCGCGACACACCGCGCATGAGCGTGCGGACCTGATCGAGGTCATAGGCGCCGCCGGCGTCACGGAGATCCTCCTGCGCAATGCGAAGGCCCTTAAGCATCGCCCGACTGCGAGCGTCCGGTTCAAACGCCGATCTGTCGATCAGCGGCTTTTCATCCGCTTGCGCCGTGGCTGATTCCTTCTCAATTACCTCGGTCACCCGGGCGACATGACCGCGGACCGACTTCCTGATTGCGCTCACGGACTCCGGTTTCGCCGACACGATCGCAACATGAGCGCCGGCGGGCAGCTTGAATCCGGAGAGCGCCTTAACGGGGTCGCCCTTCATTGTGAACATTGTCAGCACTGCCGCGCCGCGCGTTTTCGCTGCGATGGTCGAAGCTCTTGTATTTGCCTTTTCTGCCATGTGTCTCATCTCCTGGCAGTTAACATAGACATTTGAGCAACTTTGACAAATTTGTCAACTTTGTCGACTCCGGCAGCTCCGCCAACCCGGTCCTAACTGAGCTTTTGAAGGATATGGCCCGAGAAGATTACCTCATTGCAATCAAAAGCAGCGGTTATCGTCCTAAGAGTTGATTTCCACCTGGAACTGATCCGGCTCAATTCCGGGTGGAAATCAACAAAGAAGCGCCAGAAAACGCCGGATGACGAACATACATGTCTCGCTGTCCGAGTGGAGGGTTTCGAGGCGAAGGTCGAAGCCCCCATCAATCACAGCGTTTTCGCATCGCAGTTCGCATGGAACTTGGATAATGACGACCCGCTGTTCGAGTTCATGACGCGGTTAGTAGGCGCCATGCTTGTCGCGGAGGACCAAATTGCAACGCTTGCACGGACGCATAGTTTTGGGATCGCTGCGGAATGTCTTTTTCTCTCACCTTGGCATTCTTGCGTTCGCGGCAATTCCGGCAGACGCAACTGCCCCATTCGTCGCGATGGGCCTTGTTGCCGCTTTTGCAAATCGGCACAACGTACATCGGCTGTTCCCTGATCTAGTCGAGGAAGCCCAATTTGCGCGCCTTGGCGAGGGCGGCGTCATTCCCCGCCTGGAGCCACCAGGATTTGTCAGCCAACGACCAGCGGGCGCCGATGGCCTTCGCTTCTTCCTTCCGAGCGAACGGCACCTTGAGCATAGTACGCTCGACGCCGACAGGAGGTTCGTATGAAAAACGTCCGCCGGGCTGCTTGCCACGCCGCTTGTCGAGTTTCGCGAGCGCCTCATCGATCGCCGGGTCGTCGAGCGGTCTCAAGCTTCCCGCGTCCGTCCAGGCCGGCGGGTCGATACGTCGCCAGGTCTTGTAGGTGCCAGCAACCGGCACCGGCGCTAGAGTGTCCTTCAACTCGCCGCTCAGCGAGTAGACATCCATCAAGACCGATGGATTCCCAAAGTACGGCGCGGGCTGCGTGATAGGCCCGACGCCGACAATGCGCGCAAGGCTGTTGCCCCAAGTCGTCCTTCGTATCCAGAAGCCGGGGCCGCAGTTGGCAATGCACATCTCGAAGACATTCTCACCAGCTCTATCCTGCCAATTGCTTTCCTGCGTTGGGTTGGGCACCACCGTCACCTCCGCTGCGTCTTCTTTTGTTGGGGAGAGATTGCCAAGAAATCACGTCCAGAAGTGTCGCTGTCTCCGAAATCCACAACCTTCTTTTCTCAAAGCAGGTTGGCCGGCGTATCCAGTCTGAAACCACGTGAAGAGCGAGCGGGACGAGCCACGCCAGAAATTGTGGGGCGCCTTGAAGCTCTTCTCCCCCGCCAAGCGACTTTCGCAGCCGGCAGCGAGGTTATGCTTCATGCTGATGTTTGTCGATGATCCGACGGGCAAATTGATGCAGTTGCGGTTCGTGCACCCGGAAAGCGCCTCAACAATTTCGAGGCGCTGGGGCTTTATCCGAAACATCACGGTGCGCCGGTTGCCTTCTTCAAGAAAATCCGCCAGCTATTCAAATCATGAGCTGGTTTTTAGGTAACAACGGCCACCAAATGCGGCCTAAACGCTTGACCAAGTAAGTCATGCGCGCCGCAATTCTGCAAACGTGGAGCGTGGCCTGCACCACGTGCCGATTTTGCTCGTTTTCATTTTACTAAGGGTTGCGCTGTACCGATTGTTTGGAGCACGAAGCTTTTTGCATGTCTTACCCGTTGATTTTTACGAAGACCTTCGTATATTGAAGGTGAAATGGCTTTTAAGGGCGTCAGGTATCGCGTCATCAAGGCACTGAAGGAGGGTACTTATCAGCATTCGGCTCGTGGGAGCATTGAGGACAAGAATGCTTTGATGACTGGCGACATTTCCCCCAAGCAACTGATAAAGATCATCGATAGGTGCAATGGCAAGCATCATGAGAGTTCTGAACACCATGAGTTCAAGGGCGTTGAAGTCCACATCCTCAAGCGAGATGGCTGGTACTAAAGTTCTATTTCGTTGACCCTGACACGGTCTTCAGAAGTGTACATCCATCAAGGTAGGCGAAGATGAAAATCTGGTATGCTGGAGATAAGAGCAAGGCGCTCTGCGAAAATTGCCGGAAGGTCGTTGCGACAACTTTCGATTACCACGACGTGCCTTTCGAAAGCGGGATTGGGGTGGCAAAGCAGATCATGGCGGCTACCTGCGACGAGTGTGGAACCGTTGTGGCTATCCCGCCGCAGTCGACGCCAGCCATCCGTGTTGCTCGCGAGATTGCCTCTAGGCCCTTGGAAGTGATGATGGCCGCGCCGTTCCTGGATACGTTGGACCTGGCGGCCTATCGCATTGATCCTTCTGCTGGCGTACTCCTGCGGAAAACACTGATCGCCTACTTCGTGCACAGGTCTCTAAGTGATGATTCGCTGGTCGAGCGACTTCGCACAAACGCGGCGGTTCATCGAGCGAAGTGGAAAAGCTGGCACGATGCCCCGACAAAACGTCTTTCGATGAAAGTGACGCCCCGCGTTGGCGACGAATTTGACGAACTCATCAAGAAAAGCGCGTTGAATAAGACAACATTGGTCAAATCCATCGTGATGGATATTGGCTCTGAAATCGTTGAACCTGAAGAGCCGCAGATGATGCCCGAACTGCGTCGGATGGCTGCGGCGCTCGCCGCCTGAAGGCGAGCCGGTTAACCATCAGATCGACTCCTAACTCGTACGCTACACTCATTCGAGGCTCCGTTTTTCAACGGAACCAGGGCAGTCGGAATGCCATTTCAGGTCTGGTGGTTTTTGCTACCTAACCACTCGCAGGGTCGAGGCCCCGCCTGCGGCGGATAGAAACGGCCGGGTTTTTGAATGTCACCACAGTCTTGGAGCGAGGTGTCTTTTACCTCTGACCTCAAAGCCTCGTTATTTCCGGTCTGGGTGTTCCCTGCCACTCGAGCCGCCATATTGCCCCTTGCCGCAGGTTTTGGACGAGCGAGGGGTGAAAAGCTACCAGGCAGGTGCCTCCTATCGATCTGGCCGAAGGATAGATCAGCCCCGGGCTGTCCTTTTCCTTACGAAGCCACTTCGCAAGAGCTTGCCCTGCTGGGTAGGCGATCATGGGCTCCGAGCTCAGGCTAGGGTCCGTTGCGAAATCCGTGCCTCGCAGGTCGTGAAATTGACCCACGAAGTCGGCGATCAATTCCGCGTAGTCCGTCACGTTCTCGAAACGGTTGATCGCTTCAAGTTCGCGCGTCAGATGAAACGACACTTCAGCCAAGGCAGTCTTGGCTTGGAAGGCGCAATACCAGGCGCCGCGTTCATCGTCATTGAACCGGTTGCCGCCCGGGCGGGTGTAGGTGAACGCCGCGTTGATGAAAGTGTGACCTGGCCGGCCGAAGACGAGCTCCTTGGGATCAAGATCCAAAAGCCCGCCTTGCTGGGCTTGAAGGCGGCCGCTGGTCGCTCCCTCTAGTTCGGCTAGATCCTCCAACGCGCCATGGCTCGGCACAAGAGCCAACAACACGGGTTCCTTGAGCCGTGCGGTAGATATAAGGCGGACAGTGTCGCGCTGAACGATATCTGCGCGGGCAGGCTCGATCAAAGGCCACCTCGCAACGCGTCAATATGGCGCCTTACGAGCAGGAGTTTCGGAATGCCACCTTCGATCATCACGTCAATCGGCCGCCGGCCTTCGAAAAGCGGTCCCTTATTGGCAAGCTTCACCCATTCATCGGCCAATGGTTCCGAGAACAAAAGCCGTAGGCCCTTGAAAATTCCGATTAGGGCGCTGACCCTTGTCAAACTGTCTTGGGAGAGGCTTCCCGTCCACTCTCCTTTTTTCATTCTGAACCACGTTCGTTCCGATACATCGCCCAGGAGGGCACATATCTCACCGCTGGTGAGGCGCCAAATCTCAGCCAACCGGACAACTCCAGACACAGCGGCTGGCGTCAGCCTTTCGCGCGCGTTTTCGTCGCCGAGATTAACAGGCGCCTGCGGTACTCCATTATCTCGAACTGCATGTGCTACGACCATGGCGGCCTCCATCTGACAGTAAATATACTGCCAAATGGCAGAACTTCAAGAGCGTGAGAGAAGATCCAGACTCAGCCACAGAGTGGAAGACTCGCCTAAAAGCCGATGACGAAGTTTGATCGACAACGGAAAGCGCATAGTCAAAAAAGCGCCTGCGAGCCTCGATCAAGGTGTGGGTTCGATGACTTTATGCAGAGCTGGGGTCATCTCTGGCGATTTCTTCGTGTCGCCGGCCAGATCGCCTTGCAAATTACCGAGCTCCGTCTCCCGCCCGCAGGTCGCGTGGCGTCGCCGCGTCTGGCGGCCGAGCGATCTGAATGCAGTGTGTAGATCGTCGATGAAGGTGAAGATGACCGGGATGACGATGAGGCTGAGAAGTGTCGAGATCATCACCCCGCCGATCACCACGATGGCCATCGGCTGCCGGAAACTCGAATCGCCGCCCGTCAGGCTGAGAGCGACCGGAAGCATGCCCGAGGCCATGGCAATGGTGGTCATGACGATCGGCCGCGCTCGCTTCTGGCAGGCATCGACGAGCGCATCGAACCGGGACATGCCTTGGCGACGTGACATGATCGCGTATTCGATAAGGAGGATGGAGTTCTTCGTTACTACGCCCATGAGCATGAGCAGCCCGATGACGGCCGGCATCGAGAAGCTCGTTCCAGTCATCACCAGCGGCACCAGTGCGCCGCCGAGCGAGAGCGGCAGGGCCATCAGCAGAGTGAGCGGCTGCAGGAAATCGTGGAACAGCAGGACGAGCACCGCATAGATGCAGAACACGCCGATTGCCATCGCGAGGGCGAAGCTCTGGAACAGCTCCGAACTGCGCTGAAGTTCGCCGTGTTCCACCAGGGTAACGCCCGGCGGCAGGTGCTGGAGCGCCGGCAGCGCCTTCGCCTCGCGGTTGACGTCGCCCAGAATGCGGCCATTGAGTTCAACGGAAATCGTGGCATTGCGCATGCGGTCGATGCGGTCGATCTCAGACGGGCTGCCGGCAATGCGGATATCGGCAATCGAACCGAGATCGACATTGCCGTTCGTTCCCGCCACCCGCATGTTCTTGATGTCGTCGAGCTTCGTGCGTGTGTCGGGGTTGAAGCGCACGACGATCGGGATCTGCCGCTGTGGCAGATTGAGCTTCGGAAGATCGGAGGAATATTCTCCGTTCGTCGCCACGCGCACTGCGCTCGCGATCGCATTCGACGTTATGCCGAGTGCTGCAGCGCGCGTAAAATCAGGCTTGATCTGGATCTCGGGGGCTTGCCTCGACGCAGTCGACGTCACTGCTCCAATGCCATGAAGCGTCCGAAGCTGCTCCTCGATCGCCGTGCTCGCGCTGTCGAGCGCACTGGCATCGTCGCTGGCCAGCGTGATCTCGAGCTTCGTGCCGTTGCCGATACCGACGGCGACCCGCACGCCAGGCAGGACGGAAAGCGCTTGGCGAATATCGTTTTCGATTTCCGACTGCTTGCGGTCGCGCTCGGAGATGGGCGTCAGCGTAACGACGATCGCGGCGGATCCGACACTGCTCATGGCGACCTTCGCACCGCCGTCCGAGGATGCCGAGCCGACAGCCGTAAAGACATGCGTCACGTCGGGGAGCTTACTGACGATATCTGCGGCCTTCCTGGTTGCGGCGTCGGTTTGTTCGACGGTGGCACCGGGCTGCAGGGTGAGCGTGATCTGCGTGCGTGCGTCGTCAGCAGCGGGCAGGTATCCCGTTCTTAAGAGGGGGATGATGGAAAGCGAAAGTGCGACGACGGCGGCGGTCGTCGCCACCGTGGTCTTCCTGTGTCTCAGAGCTGCCCTTACCATCGCAATATAGCCGCGCATGATGGGGCCATTTCTTGCCTCCGTCCGATGAACCTTCATGAAATAAGCTGCCATCATCGGGGTCAGCAGACGCGCGACTATCAGCGAGGCGAGGACCGCGACTGCTGCCGTGATGCCGAACTGACGGAACAGGAGGCCCGGTATGCCGCTCATGAACGCCGTCGGCAGGAAGACCGCCACCAGCGTGAAGGTAGTGGCGATGACGGCGAGCCCGAGCTCGTTGGCCGCTTCCAGCGCGGCATCGAGCGGCCGTTTGCCCATCTGCAGGTGGCGGGCGATGTTCTCGATCTCGACGATGGCATCGTCGACGAGGATTCCGACGACGAGCGACAGCGCCAGCATGGTGACGACGTTCAGGCTGAAACCAGCAAAATACATGACGAGGAAGGTCGGAATGACCGACAGAGGCAGCGCCACGGCCGAGAGGATCGTCGCGCGCCAGTCCCTGAGGAAGAGCCAGACGACGACGATCGCCAGGATCGCCCCTTCATACAGCATGTGCATCGAACCATGATAACTATCGAGAACTGCCCCGATCATGCTGTAGACTGGGTTGATCTGCACATTCGGATGCGCCCTTGCGAAGTTTTTCATTGCCGCGTCAACGTCAGCCGAGACACTGCTGTCGGAAAACCCGTTCGAACGCTTGATCTCGACCGCGATTATGGGTTTGCCGTCGAGATATGCCGTCGAGGATCGCTCGGCGAAGCTGTCCTTGACGGATGCGACGTCATCGAGGCGAACCTGCTGCCCGTTAGCGAGCGGAATTCGAAGCTCGCTCAGGGCCTCGACCGACGCTACGGCGCCGAGCGTGCGCAATGTCTGGCGTGTGCCGCCAACTTCTCCGAGGCCGCCGGACGTGTCAGCCTGCACGGCTTTGAGCTGCGAGGACACGGTGGCTGCCGTAACACCAAACGACGCCATCGTCGCCGGATCGAGGTCCACGTGAACCTCGCGGCTGACTCCGCCGATGCGGTCGACCTGCCCCACGCCCGGGACCGACAGGAGTGCTTTGGTCAGATCGTTGTCGACAAACCAGGACAGCTCAGTCTCGTCAAGATCGGCCGAGCGGACCGCAAAGGTGACCAATGCAGAGCTCTGTACGGTGGCCTTGGTAACGCTGGGCGTCTCCATCTGCGCCGGCAGGGCGGCCTTTACGCTATCGACGGCATTGCGGACTTCGTTCAGCGCCGCTTCGCTGTCCTTTTCCAGCTTGAAGGAGACCTTGATCGAGACGGTGCCGTCGGTGATCGTCGTGATGATGTGATCGAGGTGGCTGAGGGAGGTGAGACTGTCCTCGATTGTGCGGGCAACCTGCGTCTCAAGCTGCGTCGGTGCCGCGCCATCGAGCGTGGCGGTAATGCTGATGGTGGGCAGGTCCATGTCCGGAAAGTACTGGACCGCCAGCTGTTTGAAAGCCCAAAGCCCGCCAAATCCAAGCATCACAAACAGCAATATCCCCGGTATGGGGTTGCGGATCGACCACGCGGAGAAATTCATCAATGTGTCTCCGCAACCTTCACGAGGTCATTGTCCGACAGAAACGCTCCGCCCGCTGTGACGACTTTTGACGACCGGTCTATGCCGGCGACGATCTCGACTTCGCCATTGTTGCGGCGGCCCGTTTCTACCCGGATCCTTCGCACCCGTTGACCCTCGCCGGACGTGAAGACGTAGCTTATCCCGTCCCGGAACACGATCGCCGTTTCGGGAACTGTAAGCGCCGGAGTGGTCTGCAATTCGATGTTGCCCATGACGTAAAGGCCGATCCGCGGACGGATATCGGCGGGAAGCGCTACATAGACGACCGCCCGGCTGGTATCGGTGCTCACCGAAGGCCCAACCAGTCGGACCTTGCCTTCAATTTGGAGACCGTCGGGCCCGTTAATCGTCGCCTTCAGGCCTTCCGAAATCCTTGGAAGGTGGCGAGCCGACACTTCCGCCTGCCATTCGACCCGCTGCTGGCGAACCAAGCGAAATAGCTCGGTGCCGGTGGAAACGACCGCGCCGAGGTTAGCGGAACGCGACGTTATCAGACCGTCGTCCACGGCCGTAATCGTTGTCTGCGCAAGCTTGATCTTTGCACCGTCGAGCGCCGCCTCTTCGGATGCGAGGCTCGCAGTTGCGGTTTGCTCATCGGCAAAATATTCGGTGATTTTCTCAGCGGAGACAGCACCGGAAGACCGCAACTGCCGCGCCCGGTCTGCGTTGGCCGTGGCTTTGGCGAGATTTGCCTTGGCCGTCACGACTGCAGCTTCCTGTTTGCGAAACTCGGCCAGAACGCTGTCCTGCGATAGCCGCACCAGCGTCTGCCCCTTCTTCACCACAGATCCGACATCGACCAGAACGTCCGTGATGCGCAGGCCGCTCGTTTCCGAGGCGATGATTGCATCCTGCCATGGCTTCAGCCAGCCGCTCGCCGGAACGGTCTCCGGCCAATCCCTTTGCCCGGGTTGCGCCAGGGAGACGGTGAGCGCGGGTGCGCCGGCCTGTTCGGCCATGCCATTGCGGGAAGGAAACTGGAGTGCTGCACAGACAAGGACGGCGGCAAGTAGGATATACGGCTTTCTCAACTGGCAATTCCTCGCAGTTCACCGGCATCCGCGCGCAACTGTGGTGTTAAAAGTTGGAATGTCGGCCATGGTGCAAAGTAGAAAAGTCTGACGGCGTCGAAAGTGACAAAACTGAACTGTTTGAGCCATTTTTGCGGCACCACTGATTTCCGGCTATCGCGCCATTCCGGGCGGCAAATTCTCGTCGGCGACAGCGGTACAGATCGCCAATCAATTGCTGGATACAGCCGGGACCGACACACTCACCAGCTAGAACCCGACGACCTACGGCCGCGGCGAGGCTAGCCTTTCGAGGGCACTGGCACCCGATTGGATCAGCTAAAAAAACAGCCAAGGTTGCTTGCGAGGCGTTGAGTGCCATAAAATCGCCTCGCAAAGTTCGCCCGGGGTAATAGGGCCTATCTCGGCGACGTTTGCTGCATCTGCTCATCCGATCGCGCGGGCTGCTTCCTCAACGGCCCGGCCTACGCGCATGCGGATGGGCTCGGAAATCACCTCCCCGTCGGCGAAATCCTTACGGGTGGCATAGATTGCGGTCGGCATCGCAAGCGCTTCAAAGAAGCCGAACAGAGGGCGCAACTGATGCTCGACAACAAGCGAATGACGTTCGCCTCCGCCCGTTGCAGCGATGATGATCGGCTTGCCTCTCAGCGATGTTGGGTCGAGCAAATCGAAGTAATGCTTAAATAGGCCGGTGTAACTGCCCTTGTAGGTGGGTGAGCCTACGACCAGGGCATCGGCCTCGAGCATCTGGTCCACCACGCAGCGCGCGTCAGCGGTGAGGTCGTCTAACCGCCTGGCTTTCAACAGTGAAGGTCCAAGGTCGTTGACATCGAAGGACAGCGAAGACGCTCCCGTTTTGATTGCCAGTTGCGCAACGATATGGTCGACGAATGAGCGCGTCGTGGACGGACGTGTTATGTTCCCCGAAAAGCCTAGTATCTTCGTTTGCGGCATGTCGATCTCCCAAATGCTGAGCGGCTATAGCCATCTCACTCTGTCATTCGTCTCTTACGGAAATGGCCGCCTATTCGACGGTAACTGATTTCGCCAGGTTGCGCGGCTGATCGACGTCCGTGCCCACAAATACGGCCGTATGATAGGCGAGCAATTGAACCGGCAGCGAGAAGATCATCGGCGCAATGATCTCGTGCACATTCGGAAGAACGATTGTATGCATCGTGTCGAGCTTCAAGGCGGCAGCGCCCTTCTCGTCAGTGATCAAGATGATCCGTCCGCCGCGGGCCGCGACCTCCTGCATGTTTGAAACAGTCTTATCGAAAAAGCGGTCGTGCGGTGCAATCACGATAACCGGCATGTTCTCGTCGACGAGAGCAATCGGACCGTGTTTCAATTCGCCGGCAGCATACCCTTGCGCGTGGATATAGGAAGTCTCCTTCAGCTTCAGCGCGCCTTCCATGGCCAGGGGGAAGCTCGTGCCGCGGCCGAGATAAAGCACGGCGCGGCACTTTGCCAATTCACGCGACAGACGCTCGATCTTTGGTTGGATGCTGTCGAGCACTTGCGCCATGACGCGCGGCATCTCGGCAAGGCGTTCGACCAGTATCTGTTCCTCCTTCTCCGTGACGGCGCCACGCGCCCTGCCCGCAGCAACTGCGAGCGCTGCCAGGATGGCGAGTTGGCAGGTGAAGGCCTTTGTGGACGCGACGCCGATCTCCGGTCCGGCGAAGATCGGGAACACAGCGTCGGACTCCCGCGCTATCGTGGATTCGCGGGTGTTGACAACCGCACCGGTCTTCAACCCGTGCTCCTTGCAATAGCGTAGGCAAGCAAGCGTATCGGCTGTCTCGCCCGATTGTGAGATGAAGAGAGCAGCCGCTTGTGGCGAGAGCGGGATTTCGCGGTACCGGAATTCTGACGCAACGTCGATTTCGACCGGCAGACGCGCATAGCGCTCGAACCAGTACTTGCCGATCAGCCCGGCCAGATAGGCAGTGCCGCAGGCGGAGATCGCCAGGCTTTGAACGTTGGCGAAGGCGATGTCGCCCGAAACCTCGACCACGCGATTGTCGAGGAAGTTGATGTAGTGGCTCAGGGTATCGGAGATGGCCTCCGGCTGGTCGTAAATTTCCTTCTCCATGAAATGGCGATAGTTGCCTTTGTCGATCGGATGGGCCGCCGCCATCGAGACTTGCCGCGGTCGGGTCACGGACTTGCCGTCGATATCGAAGATATGCACGGCAGTCTTGCCGATGACCGCCCAATCGCCATCGATCAGGTAGGTGATCTCGTTGGTGAAGGGCGCCAGCGCAATCGCATCCGACCCAAGGAACATCTCGTCGACGCCGTGACCGATTGCGAGCGGCGGACCATTGCGCGCAGTCATGATGGTTGAAGGGTCGTCCTCGAAGAGCAGAGCCAGCGCATAAGCGCCCCTGACGCGCTTCAGCATCGCATGCACGGCCTCCCGCCGGCCCATGCCGCCCCGGCGAAATCTTGCCACGAGATGCGCGATGACCTCTGTGTCGGTGTCGGTTTGGAACTCGGCGCCGGCCGCGGTCAGTTCATCCTTCAATTCGGCAAAATTCTCGATGATCCCGTTGTGGACGACCGCGATGCCGTCTGTAAAATGCGGGTGGGCATTGCGCTCCGTCGGCGCGCCATGGGTTGCCCAGCGCGTATGGGCAATGCCGATTGTGCCCGCCAGAGGCTGTTCTTTCAGCTTGGCCTCGAGATTGACGAGCTTGCCCTCGCAGCGCCGGCGATGGAGCGCTCCACCGTCGATAGTCGCGACGCCTGCCGAATCGTAGCCACGATATTCAAGGCGCTTCAACGCGTCTACCAGCCGTTCCGAAACCGGCTGATGGCCGACAATACCCACAATCCCGCACATACCCTCTCCGCGCTTCTTCGCATGTCGGTCACGGCGCTCACATACTCCGTCAAGCTGGAGTGAGCGAAGCTACAATCACTCTCGGATCGCCATGACCGGCGATCATTCCTTCAACGCGCTGGCAAAATCCATGGCAAGAATTGTCGTGGTGCCACGCTTGATTTCGGTCAAATTCAGCGTTTTCTAATGGCACTCGGCCGATTGGAAAAATTGATTTTTTGGATCATACCTATCCACGCCATGGATTGGCCGCGCGAGTTTCCGCGGTTTGGACCCATGTTGAAATTCGGCTTGCGGAACACGCAGGACGATCCGGCGCATCATCTGGCCGCAGCAATTTCACTCAGAAGGCGTCCTTTGCAGGTGCAGCCAGCGACGGCTCCAGGTTTCTTTCCCTGAGAACACAGGTCTTTGCCGGGATGCCGGGGCCGCCGCCTTAGACAAAACCAGTCAGGTTCTTGGGTTCGAATTTAACGATTGTCTGCCAAATCGCACTCAGCGCCAGCTTTCCTTCACCCTCGATCTCCACCGTTGCTTCATCGGTGACCATCAGCATGCCGGCGCCGCGGAGGCGCGCCTCGGCTGTGGTGAAGCGACCGCGCACGCCTGCGGGCTCTTGACCGGTGCCATGAACCGCACCTTGTTGAAGCCGCAATTAATGCCCAGCGTCTACTCTCGGATTGCGAGGCGATTTGATGGCACTCAACGCCTCGCAGGTAACTTTGGCTCTTTGTTTACCTGATCCAATCGGGTGCCAGTGCCCTCGAAAGGCTAGCCTCGCCGCGGCCGTAGGTCGCCGCGTTATAGTTGACGAGTGTGTCAGTCCTGGCTGTATCCAGCAACTGATTGGCGATCTGTGTCGGCGTCGCCGACGGGAACTTGTTGCCAAGGATAGCGGAATAGCCCGAAATCACGGGTACCCCATGAGATGTTCCGAACAGTCCAGTTTTGTCGCCTTCGACACCAACCGTCAGGAACTGGTTCTGCACCTGCGGATTCGAACCGGCATAATTCGAATAGGAGGCCAACGATGCCTTATTCTCGGGAGTACCATTGTGGTCGAGCGCACCCACAAAGATTGTCGATGGCGTTCCAAACAGGCTGACGGCTAGATAATCAGCATCCCCTTTACTGTTCACGGTGCCCATTGGTATGCCATCGTTGCCGGCAGACTTTGCGACGACCGCATTGCCCACCCGAGCTGCATCGACAATCGATTGCTCAAGTGGAGACCGGCTCACTGGCTCCGGATAGCTGTAGCTCAAGTTGATGACATTGAGGCCGTCGTGCAGCGCGATCGGGGCCTCTTGGATGTATGCATTCCGGAACATGTTCGCACCAGGCGCCACCATGCCCGCTTCCTCAAAGACCCATTCGCCATGCCGCTGTCTTTGTGGGCCACGACCGAGATCGCCATCTACCATATCCGAGGATCTGAAATCATCCACGATCGTTATCGATACGCCTGAACCTGTATAGCCTGACGCCCAGGCTTGCCCAATATCCGGACTCATCCAGCAAAAGGTGTTGTCGGCATTTTGTGCGCACGCCGAGGCGCTGCCTTCCATGGTTGGTGTGTCGGCCTTTCCTTTGACATGGGCGCCAAGCTCGCCGGCAAAACCTGTTGCTGCCAGCAGGCACATAACGAGACCGCTAAGGAACGCTATAGGGAATAATAGTGATTTCTGCATACTAACCTCCTGTCTGCATTGTTCTTCGTTACCAAATCTGCCGCCCACACCTTTCATCATCGCTAGAACTGACCTCTGAACCAGAGACTGAGTTTCAGTCGGCTCGGATGGAGTTTCACCAAATGTTTTAGGGTGTCCGCTACCGGTAGTTCGGAAGCCGCCAAGCGGCAATTTACCTTTTGAACGCCGCCAAGTCGGTAGCTGGCGGTACACGGTTGTTCCGTCAGGTCACCACCCAAGATCGAATTGGCCGTGAAAGTAAGCGTCGTGGAGGGCGTCGGCCGCTTTTGTACAATGAAGCCGAGTTGCACATCTGGGTCGATTCGGACCTTTTCGGCACGCTGACCTGTGCTTGCGCCCCACAGCAGACCGAAATCGTCGGACAGCTGGGTCAACATTTCGAATTGCATGTCGACCCAGTTGCTATGGTACATCTTGCTTAACGGCACCCATGTGCCATTCGTCAGCTCGTATCCGCCGCGTTCAAGACGACGGGCGATGGTGGTTAGGTCTGACCCCCGGTTGATACCGACGAGGCTGGTCTCTTGTCCATTGGCAGTCATTGCGAAAAATGCCATCGCCAGAAGTGCCAAACCTGCCCACAACACATATTTTGGGCACCGTGAATTCATCGCACAACCGATTGGCGCACTATTGTTGGAGGGCACTTCTTGGGCAAACACCCGATGGCAATAACCGCGAAAGCATGGGCGACAACGGACAACGCAATCATTCTCAGCAATATCACTTATCTCCAGTCGTTCCGTCTCATTGAGACATTTCTCGGCTCTTTCCGAGTAAACAGCTCTCGCTGCATCTCGGTGACTGGCATCAAAATTCATGCCAACTTTAACGCAAGATTGGTCAGGAAGCGTCTGCCTTTGCTTTCATTAGCTTAGAAAAGAAGGGCAAGGAGTTCGCCAAACGAAGCTCTGTCGAGAAATCGACAAAGCCGACACAATTGGAATGGTTTTGATGATACTGAGCGCGAGCGAACCTATTGTGTGCACGTCCGTCAACGGCTTTTTCATTGATTCCCTCCCGCAAGATGGGTGACAAAAATGCGCGAATCTGTTTCTCCCTAGGCCGTCGTATTGCGGAAGATGCTAATATGAATGTTATAGACAACGATGTACGTTTGCTCGCTGTTATGCGGCGCTATTTTAGCGTGAAGAAAGAGCTTGCCGATTTGAAATCGTCGCTCGAAGAAAAGCGCAAAGCGGCAGGAATTGCGGTCGGAGAGTTTTACCACGTCTGCGCTGAAAGCGAGCATGCAAACGATGTGAGTCGAACGGTTAGGCTGAGACGGGAGATGGATTTTCTGATGAGCCTCGCCGAAAGCTGGGCAAGGGGAGACATCATTAATCTCGACACATCAGCCAACTGATCCCGCGAGTACGCGAGTACGCGAGTACGCGAGTACGCGAGTATTGCGGTTGCAGCGCTATTTGGCAACCAAGCCAAGGGAAAATGGATCGGCTACTCGATTCATCGCCTGTAAAATGGCCCGGGAATGCAATAGCATCATAATGATGCCGGCTCGACCCAGGACCCACTTGCCCGGCCCATTGTGCTGAGCCTTCCTCTTCGTGCGGGATTGCAACCCTCATGTCTTTAGATCCCCACTAGAAGAAGACATCAGCTCTAAATTGAATGTTTTTGCCCGGCTGGCCCTCCGTTCGTGTCGCTTCGCTAGCGGACCGGAGGTATGGCACGGGTTATCGGCGAGAACGCTCGGCTACGCCCGATTTCGATCGGTAATCACGCAACAAGAGCTTGTACCGTTACCCAACAAAAACGGATGTCATATCTGCTCGATGCGATACACGTCATAGGCGCATATCTACGGTCATTTTTAAACATCTTATCGGTGTGTGAAACAACATTTCCGCCGCTTTTTATTCCGCAGTGTGGGGCGTCATCGGATGAGATCAATAGGCGGGATACGCATATGGGCCAGGCGGCAATAATCTGCGGCTGGTCTTTTTCTTCGTATATCCCTATCCAGACCGCAGGAGCGGCGGTCACGCAACCGCCTGGGCTTCCCGTGATCTCCACCAGAGAGCCGCACATGAAGGCGGCCTCCTCCGACGCAAGAAACGCGACGAGGGCCGCCACCTCTTCCGGTTTCCCGATGCGCCCAAAGGGAACGAGCTTGTCGAGGTCAGCGATCGTCCGGCCGGAGCGCGTAACTCCGGCTTCGAGCATAGGCGTATGGATTTCTCCGGGGCAGACAGCGTTTACGCGCACCTTGTCGGGTGCGTAGTCCCTCGCAAGGTTCTGAGTGAACCCAGCTACCGCGGCCTTTGTGGTGTTGTAGGCAATGTGGTTCGGCGCGGGATGAAGGCCCCATTGCGATGCGGTATTCACGATCGCGCCGCCGCCAGCCTGTATCATGTGGGGAAGCGCTGCCCGGCACAAATGGAACATCGAATCCAGGTTGACAGTGAAGCTTGCCTTCCAATCCTCATCGGAGAGCGACAGCAGATTGCCGCGTCGATTGATCCCTGCGTTATTGACGAGGACGTCCAGTCGGCCTTTCAGCTCGAACGACTTCGCCACGAGCTCGAAACATTCCTCCTTCTTCGAGATGTCCGCCCCGATCGCAACCGCCGTTCCGCCCGCCGCGTCGATCTTGCTGGCGACGTGCGCCGCCGCCTCGACGTTAACGTCGGTCACGACAACGAGCGCGCCCTCGGATGCCAGCCTGCCCGCGATTGCCGATCCTATGCCGCCCCCTGCTCCCGTGACGACGGCGACCTTCCCTACAAACCTCTTCATCGAAATTTCCTCCTCGCTATCGAATGTAGCTTCCGCCGTTAATGTCGAGCGTCGCTCCGTTCAGTGACGCCTGACCGGGCCGCAGAACGAAGGCGACCAATTCCGCCACCTCTGCCGGTTCCGCCATCTCTCCGATCGGGATGTCCGCAACGGCTGCAGCCTTTCCGTGGACGGCGATGAACTCTTCGGCCATGTCGGTTCGGACCCAGCCAGGCGCGATGGCGACGGCCGTCACGCCGTCCTCGCCGAAGCTGCGGGCGATCGACTTGGTCAGATTGACGAGCGCCGCCTTGGTTGCCCCATAAGGCATCGCGTCAGCCGTATACCCTCGCTGACCCGCCCGGCTGGCCATATTGACGATCCGCCCGCCGCCATTCGCCTTGAAGTGCTGGATCGCTTCCTTGCAAAGATCAGCCGCGGCGAAGAAATTGATCTGGAATTCGCGCTGCCATGCGGCCTTCCAGTCAGACGCCGAGGCTTCGATTGAAATCTCCGTGCGGATGCCGGCATTGTTGACGAGGCCATGGACCCGACCGGTCGCCGCGACGGCCATCTCCCAAAGTTTGAACGGGCCCTCCGGCACCGACAGGTCGGCCTGGACGATCCAGCCATTGCCACCGACTTCCGCGAGGAGCGCTTCCGCGCTCGCCTGATCGCGGCCGTAGTGGATGACCGGTCGCGCGCCATCCTCCGCGAGCTGCCTCACGATCGCCGCGCCGATTCCACCGGACGCTCCCGTGACCAGAACGACCTGTCCTTCGAGGGTCTTCTTCATGCCATTACCTCATTTCAATAGGCTGACCTGCGGCCCCCAGGTGTCCGACAACGCGAATCCGTTTCTGAATGGATCGTCGTCGGCAACACGAAGCTCCGTACGGCCATAGACATAGCCACGACCAGTGATCCGTGGCAGCACCGCCTTGCGGCCTTCGACCTCGGTCTCGCCGATGGCTTCGACCCGGAACTCGCCGCCGATGATCGACCGCGACGTCCTCATGTCACCGACCGAAACCTGGCCCCGCGCATGGAGAGCCGCAAGATTGGCGGAGCTTCCCGTTCCGCAAGGCGAGCGGTCGACCCGGCCGGGCTGGAGCGTCGTGCAGGTCCGCACGGCCCCGTCCGGTTCCTCGTCGCGGAACATGACATAGGCTATCTCGTCGACGCCCGGCAGCGTCGGATGGGAGACCTTCACCTGTTCCGCCAGAAGGCGCTTCAGCTCGATTCCGGCCTCTGCCAGTTCGCGGGCGTTCTCCGGTGCGATTGTCAGTCCCACCTGCCTCACGTCGACAAGCGCATAGTAGACGCCGCCGAAAGCGATATCGACCTTGATCCGGCCCCAGGCTGGCGTATCAACCTCTTGCTCGAGAAGTTCGGCGAAGCTCGGAACATTGTCGAGGCTGACGCCGACACAGCGGCCGCTCTCGCAGCGGGCCCGTGCGACGATCAATCCTGCCGGCGTGTCCAGGCGGACCGTCGTCTCCGGTTCCACTATCGGAACGCGGCCGCTCTCCAGCAGAGCAGTCACGACGCAGATGCAGTTGCTCCCCGACATCGGATGCGCGCGGTCCGCCTGCAGCACAATGAAGCCGGCATCGGCGTCGGGACGTGTCGGGGCGACCAGAAGATTCACCGACATCGCGACGTTGGCCCGTGGCTCGAAAGTCACGAAGCGGCGCAGGCTGTCATCGACATTGTTGATGTGGTTCATCTTGTCGAGCATAGTCGTTCCGGGAATCTCCGGAGCGCCGCCTGTCAGAACATGGCCAAGCTCGCCCTCGCAATGCACCAGCAGTAGTTCCAGGCTATTTTCGGATCCCATCTCGATGGACCTCACTTGATGTACCAGCCCCAGGGCTTGTCGGTGGCGTATTTGGTGATCTGCTTGGTCTCCAGATAGTTTTCGAGACCCCAGCGGCCGAGTTCACGACCGATGCCTGATTCCTTGTAGCCGCCCCAGGGCGCTTCGGTGAACGTCGGCTGCGAGCAGTTGATCCAGACGATGCCTGCCCGGAAGGCGGCGGCGACGCGCTCGGCTCGGATGTCGTCCTTGGACATGACGGCCGCGGCCAGGCCAAAGCGGGAGTCGTTGGCGAGTTCAATCGCCTCTTCTTCCGTCTTGAACGGTTTGACGCAGACAACCGGGCCAAAAATCTCCTCAACCCAGGCGTCACTGTCGAGTGGAACGTCAGTCAATACTGTAGGCTGCAGGTAGTAGCCCTTCTCGAATCCTTCGGGACGCTGTCCGCCGCATGCGACCGTGGCGCCTGCTTTTCGTGCGGCCTCGATCGCGGCGACGACCTGTTCATGTTGTCGCTTGGAGACCAGAGGGCCGAGGAGAACGCCCTCGTCCAGACCGTTGCCAATCTTGATCTTGCTCGTCTTCTCGACCAGACGGGCAAGAAGGCGTTCGTAGATGGTTTCCTGCACGAGGACGCGTGACGTCGCCGAGCAAACCTGCCCCTGGTTCCAGAAGATGCCGAACATGATCCATTCGACTGCCTCGTCGATGTCGGCGTCTTCGAAGACGACGAACGGCGACTTGCCACCGAGTTCCAGGCTGACGCGCTTGATGTCGCGGGCGGCCGCAGCCATGATCTTCGAGCCGACCGGGCCGGAGCCGGTGAAGGCGAGCTTGTCGACGCCCTTGTGGTCGATGATCGCCTGGCCCGCAACCGAGCCGGAACCCGTAAGGATGTTCAGGACGCCTGCAGGAAGACCTGCCTCGTCTGCGACGGCTGCGAGTTCGAGGGCCGTCAGCGAAGTCAGTTCGGCTGGCTTGAGAACGACCGTGCAGCCGGCGGCAAGCGCCGGAGCGACCTTCCAGGCCGCCATCAGCAGCGGATAGTTCCACGGGATGATTGCGCCCGCGACGCCGACCGGTTCCTTGACAGCCTTGGACGTGAACCTGTCGTCCGGAAGAAGGATCGTCTCCTCCGGATTGTTGTCGAGCTGTTCGGCAAGGCCTGCGTAGTAGTCGAAGCAGCCTGCCGCATCCGAGATATCCCAGTCCGCCTCAGGGAATGGTTTGCCGTTGTCTAGAACTTCCAACCGGGCAATTTCCGACTGGCGGGCGCGGATTCCCTCGGCAATCGCGCGAAGGTATTTGGCGCGCTGAGCGCCCGTGAGCTTAGGCCAGCCATCCTTGTCGAAGGCACGGCGGGCGGCCTTGACGGCGATGTCGACGTCTTCGGCCGTCGCCGCTCCTATTGTCTGGATGACCTCCTCGGTTGCGGGATTGGTCACCGTGCAGGTGCCTCCCTTGACCGGCTTCATCCACTTGCCATCGATGTAGAGTTCGCTTTGCATCTTCATTCCCTTTTGCTGTCGTTGATCGCCCCGGGGCTTAGAATCGGTCTACGCGATAGGGTCTCATGTCGACGGGCGGCTTCCGGCCCGTAATAAGGTCGGCCATGAGACGGGCGGTGGTAGCGCCGTAGGTAAGTCCCAGGTGTCCGTGGCCCGTTGCATACCAGACGTTGCTGCGCTTGGCGGACTGCCCCATGACCGGAATGGTGTCCGGCATTGCCGGGCGGTGCCCCATCCATTCGGAGGCCCCCTCGACCTTGAGATCCGGTAGGGCTTCCTTGGCGCGCTTCACCAGAACCTTCGCACGACGGTAGTCTGGTGCGGCATCAAGGCCCGCCATTTCGACCGTGCCACCGACGCGGATGCCGCCTGCAGTCGGAGTGACCATGAAAGCGCGCGCTGGCCAGATGAGCGAGTGGCGCATCGAGACGCCGGGGGCCATGATCTGTGTGTGATAGCCACGCTCGGTCTCGAGCGGGATAGGTTCACCAAGCATGGCGGAGAGACGGCCAGTGAAGGCGCCCGCGGCAAGGACTGCGCCGCCCGCCTGAAGCTTCCGGCCATCGCGGAGGCAGATCGACTTGACCGCAGTGGCATCGTGCTCAAACCCGACAACGTCGCCGGTCTCCATCGTTCCGCCCAGTTGTTGAAACTTCTCAGCCAGCGCGAGGACCAGCTTGTAGGGATCTGAAACGGAGCGATTGTCCGGGAAGAGAACGGCCTTGCCAATCCTGGTGGTGATCGCGGGCTCCAGGTCGCGGATCGCGTTGCCACCAAGAACCTCGTACCGGAACCCGAAACGGTCGAGGATTTCAATGTGCTCGTGATCGGCCTTGAACTCAGCCTCGTCGGTGTAGAGGCTGAGACATCCTTCCGCCGACAACATGTGCTGCAGGCCGGTCTCCGCAAGCAACGCGTCGAGGTCTTCATAGACGCGGCTGCAGAGAATGGAGCCGGCCGCCTCGAGCTCGCGAAGCTTCGAAGGGCGACTTGCCGCGATGAAGCGCAGGAACCAGGGTATCAATCTTGGCATGTAGGACGGGCGGATGCGAACCGGCCCTTCCGGATCGAGCATCCATCCGGGCATCTGCGCCCAGATGCCCGGTCGCGAGGCCGGCATGAATTCGGTGACAGCGATGCTAGCCATGTTGCCGTAGGACGCGCCCTTGCCCGGGGCGCTCCGGTCGACGAGAACGACAGACTCGCCGCGGCGCTGTAGCTGGTATGCGATGGCGGTACCGATGATCCCGGCGCCGACTACGACGGTCTGTGCCACTTTGGTCCCTCAATGTTATGGCGGCGGCCGAGACGGAGGTTGTCCCGATCGCCGGTGCATCCTACCAATTGAGGATCGGCTGCATCGCAGCCCTGAATTCGGCCTTTTCTTCGGCGCTGAGCTCGCCGAGGGGCGCCCTGCAGTTGCCGACCGGCAGACCTTGGAGCTCGCAGCCGTACTTGACCTTCTGCACGAACTTGCCGCTCTCCAGGATGTTCATCGCGCGATAGAGAACGATCATCTTCTCGCGCGCGGCGTTTAGATCGCCTGAGCGGAAGGTGCGGTCGAGATCGACGCAGGCCTTCGCCATGCAGTTGGCCGGACCGCAGATCCACGCGTCGGCACCCCAGAACATGAAGTCGAGTGCGATATCATCCGAACCGGAGACGAGGGCGATGCGGCCCTTATACCGCGAGTGAATGTCGATCGCCCGCTGGAGGGAACCGGAGCTCTCCTTTATGCCGAGAACACGCGGATCGTCAGCAAGAGCATCCAGGATATCGAAACCGATCTCCACGCCATCCTTATAGGGATAGCTGTAGAGGATGAGATTGATGTCGGTCTCCCCGAGCACTCTTTGGAAATGAGCGAGGAGCTCCTCCTGGGTCGGGCGGGTGTAGAACGGTGTCGCGAGCAGAACGGTGTCGTAACCGATCTCCTTGGCCTGCAGCGTGTTCTCGATGACCTCGCGGGTCGCGGGAGCATTTGTACCAGCAATCAGGATTTCACCTTCATTAGCGAAGTCCTTGACGAACTTCAGCACTTCGAGGCGCTCGTCATTGGACAGCGCGGAGTATTCGCCCGTAGATCCCATCGGAACCCAGCCTGTGACCCCCGCTTCGCGCATGGCGGTAAGATGCTTCTCATAGGCCTTGAAATCGACCTTTCCGTTCGCGTCGAACGGGGTGATTAGCGCGGGCATGACGCCGGAAAGCTTCATTAGTTCATTCTCCTGTATCGATTGCTTAGATTGCGAGCTTCTCGAGGATCCGCCCTTCGACGAGCGTGACGGCGCGCGTCAGAGGGAAGGCGATCACGAAGTAGATCAGAGCGACGACAGTCAGCACTTCGACAGGCCGCGCGGTGTTGTTGGAGATGTTCTGTCCGACGAACATCAGGTCGGCCATGCCGACCGCTGAGACGAGCGCGCTCTCCTTAAACAGGCTGACGCAGTTGGAGAGCAAGGTCGGGATAGCTCGCAGCACCGCCTGCGGAAGAATCACGCTCGTAACCTGGACCCGGCGTGGAAGACCAAGCGCAACGCATGCGTCGAACTGCTCCGGCCCGATGGACTTGAGACTTGCCCGGAACGTCTCGCTGGTGATCGCTCCCATGTAGAGCGTCAATGCTATGACACCTGACATGAAGTTCGAAAGTTCGACACCAAGGATCAGTGGCAGGCAGAAGAAGATCCAGAAAAGCTGGATCAGGACCGGCGTTCCGCGGAAGAACTCCACATAGATGCTAGAGATGAAACGAAGCGTCGTGCTGCGAGAGGTTCTGGCGAGGCCTACGAAGAACCCCAGCGAGCAACCCAGCAGGATACAGACAGCGGTGAGCTCAAGTGTCGTCAGTAACCCTAGAAGAAGAGCATGTTCGAACCGTGCAAGGACGGAGAAATCGAGCGACATCACAGCCCTCCTAGCTTGCGAGCAGTTGACGGCGGCGTTCCAGCAGGCCCACGATCTGGGTGACTGGAAATGACACGGCAAAATAGATGAGAGCGACGACCGTGAAGGTCTCGATGGGACGGTAGGTCTCTGTCGCCAGCGACTTTCCTTCGTACATGAGATCGGCGATCGCCACGATGGCCACAAGCGCGCTCTGCTGGAAGATGACAATCCCGTTCGTCAGAAGCACGGGGATCGAGGCCCGGAACGCAGTCGGAAATACGATGTACATGACGCGCTGCCAGGGATTGAGCCCGAGCGCGATTCCTGCATCGAGTTGCTCCTTGGGAACCGCCTGGATGGAGGCACGATAGGCCTCGGCGTTGAACGCAGTAAGATTGAGCCCAAGCGCCATGACGCCCATGGTGATCGGGTCAAGAAAGACGTCGAACAGCATAGGCACGCAGTAGAAAATCCAGACAATCTGCACGAGTGCCGGCGTGCAACGGAAGAATTCCACGAACAGCATGAAGGGCAATCGCACCACGCGGTACGGACTCATCAGCAGCAGTGCAAGCCCGAAGCCGGCGACGATGCCGATGATGTTGGCCGCGGCGGCAAGTTCCAGCGAGACCACCAATCCTCTTAGTAGAGGTGCGAAAGACACGGAATTGAAGTCGAAAGTATAGTTCATGACCGCCTCCTCTATTGCTTGATGTGGAAGACGCGGTCGATGAACTCCTTGGTACGCTCCTCCTTCGGAGAGCCGAGCACCTGTTCCGGAGGACCGTCCTCGACGACAACGCCGCCCGCACAGAAGATCACCCGCGACGCAATATTCTTCGCAAACCACATGTCGTGCGTGACGATCATCATCGGCATGTTCTGCGAGGCGAGCTGCATGATGACGTGTTCGACCTCGCTGACCAGCTCGGGGTCGAGGGCCGACGTCACTTCGTCGAAGAGCATCAGCTTCGGATCGAGCATCAAGGCGCGGGCGATGGCAACACGCTGCTTCTGGCCACCGGAAAGTTGTGCCGGATAGGCCGTCGCCTTTGCACCGAGGCCGAATCTCTCAAGCAGGGCCTGTGCGCGGGCTTCCGCCTTGGCCTTCGGCTCGCCGCGCACCTTGCACGGCGCGAGGACAAGGTTTTGGATGACGTTGAGATGCGGGAAGAGCGTATAGTGCTGGAACACCATGCCGATCGAACGCCGGACTTCCGTGTCGATGACGGTCTTCTTGCCCCGTCCATCGGACGAGATATAGGGCTTTCCGTCAAAGCTCACGCTTCCGCTGTCGATTTGTTCAAGACCCATCATGACGCGCAGGAGCGTGCTCTTGCCGCCGCCGCTGGGACCAATGACGACGACGCGGTCGCCGGGCTTCATTTCGATGTCGATGCCCTTGAGCACCTGAATTGCGCCATAGCCGTAGCTTTTGTGCAGCGCCTGCATTTTCACGAGGGGTAGGCTGGAAGACATGGTCATGGCCGATCTCGGTTTGTCTGAAAGCGAGAACGGGCGCCGGCGGCGTGAGCCGACGCCCGGCTGGATCAGTTGGAACCCTTGAGGACCTGATCGACGGCTTTCTTGATGAGCGCGTCCACCTGGCCTGTCGCAACCTTTTCTTCCAGGAAGATGTTCACCACTTCGACGTCGGCAGCCGACATGTTATGCGGCAGGCCGAAAGACACACCCTGCTTGGCAAGCGCAGGGGTCGGGTTGAGTGCGACCGCCCAGTCGGGATTTGCCTGCGTAAGAAGCAGATTGGTGTCGGAGGCGTCGACCAGAACGTCGGCACGCTTCGAGGTCAGGGCCAGCCGCGTCTCGTCGTTGCCGGGAAGACGCATGATCGTGGCGTTCTTGACGGCAGCCGAGATGGCCTTGTCCTGCGCGGTGCCGGACATGACCGCCATGGTCACGCCTGCCTTGTCCAGATCGGCGACGGACGAAGCACCCTGCGGGATCTTGGGGTTATTCTTGTTGTAGGCGAGAGAGATCTGGTACTCCATCGCCGGGATCGAGAACTGCACGGCCATGGCGCGAGCCGGCGTCCGGTTCAAGGCCAACGACACGTCCCACTTGCCAGCCTGAAGGCCGGCCACGATGTTGTCCCACGTGGTGTCGACGAACTCGGGCTTCACTTTCAGAACCTCGGCGAATTCACGGCAAAGATCCGCATAGAACCCGGAGTACTCGCCCGTTGCCGGATCACGCATGATGTAGGGCGGAGCGACGGCGGCGCCGCACTTAAGCACGCCTGCTTTCTGCACGCCCTGCCAGTACCCTTCGGCCGTTTGGGCTTGAGCTGCGGTTATGGAAAGGCCTCCCACCAGGGCGAGCGCGGGCATCGCCCGCAGTGCGGACGTTATCATCTTCGAAAGCATCGGCATTCCTCTTTTGCTATGCGCGAAGCGCGTTGTTCCACTCGTCGGCTGAAGCCGTTTCTGTTGTTTTTTGTGTCGGCTACGTGTCGACTGGCTATTAGTTGTCAACAGGGTGTCGACAAAGTCAAGCGAAAATTTTATATTGCTGTGAAACTGGATTTCTGGCCCAATGCGCCTTCCGTGAGCGAAAGGGACTTAAGTGTCTGACGAAATTGAAGTGAAGCGAACCCGAGGAACGGGCTCGAGAAGCGTCTACGAAACACTGCGCAACGAGATCCTCTCCCTCGCGCTACCGCCGGGCCAACTGCTCGACGAGACGACGCTCGCTGAGCGCTTCAACATGTCCCGCGCGCCGGTCCGCGAAGCACTGATCCGGCTGGGGTCCGACGAACTGGTCGTGACCCTCTCGAACCGAAGCACGATCGTCTCGCCTATCGAGATCGCGACGTTTCCCAAATATGTCGAGGCTCTGGACATTGCACAGCGCATGAACACGAGGCTCGCTGCGGCACTGCGCACCGACGCCGACCTCAAGGTGATCGCCAAGCGCGACAAGGCCTTCGCGGCCGCGGTCAAGACCGGAAACCATCTGGCGATGTCGGAAGCCAACAAGGAATTCCACATGGCGATCGCCCATGCCGGCAAGAACCCGTATCTGGCGACGTTCTACGAGAAGCTTCTCTCCCAGGGCCAGCGCATGCTTCATCTGCATTTCGAGTATTTGGAAAGAACCCACGAAGGCTACCTTCTGACAGACGAACACAGCCAGATGCTGGAAGCCATCCGCGATCGGAATGTTGACCGCGCCGACGAGCTCGCTCACGCCCACACGCGCCAGTTCCAGCAAAACTTCATCAACTTCATGCGGGAGAACTACACGACCGACGTAGCGCTCGGGCCGCTCAAGGCTGCCGAGTAGAGTATGGCGATTTCAAGCATCGGCTTCGTCGGAACCGGAGCCATAACCGAAGCCATGGTCCGCGGAATCCTCGCTGAACCGCCCTTCACGGCACGAGTCTGCCTCTCCCCGCGTAACGAGCAGACCGCCGGCCGCCTTGCATCCGAGTTCGCACCCGTGGAGGTCGCAAGGGACAACCAAACCGTGGTCGATAGCACTGACCTTGTTGTCCTGGCGATACGTCCGCAGGTCGCCGAGGCGGTCGTCAAAGATCTCCTCTTCCGTCCAGGCCAGCTCGTGATCAGCCTCGTCGCGGCGACAGAAAGACAGACGCTGCTCGACTGGATCGGTGCGGACGTCCGTCTGGTTCAGGCAATCCCGCTGCCCTTCGTCGCCACCAGGCAGGGCGTTACGGCAATCTATCCTCCGGACACGGACGTCGCCGCGCTCTTCGACGCGCTTGGTGCCGCGGTGCAATGTGCGTCGAAGAAGGAGTACGATCTCCTAGCGGCCGCGAGCGCGCTGATGTCGACCTATTTCGGTGTGATAGAAGCTGCAACCGTTTGGCTTGAAGGCAACGGGTTGGAGAGATCGAAGGCGCAGGCCTATCTCGCGCCTCTCTTCGAAAGCCTGGCAAGACGCGCGAGCGAGAGTTCGAAGACCGCCTTCTCCGAGCTCAGCCGAGAGTTTGCCACCAGGGGCGGTTTGAACGAACAGGTGTTGGCCGATTTTCAGACTGAGGGCGGGGCCGCAGCGCTGCAGACGGCGCTGGACCGCGTGCTCGCCCGCATCGAGGGCCGCACTTAGAAGGTCGGCGGCGTGCAGGCGCTAATGACCTCACACGGGACCGGGCCCACACACCGGAAGCGATGCGGGCGTCGGCTTTCGAAGTAGTAGGCGTCACCCGGGCCGAGGATTTTCCGCTCGTTGTCGACCGTGACCTCAAGTCTTCCGGAAAGGACGATGCCTCCCTCTTCGCCGTCGTGGACCAACGGAACCTTCCCGGTGTCCGCACCCGGCTGGTAGCATTCCTTCAGCATCTGCAGGCTCCTGCCGAACATGCTCTCGCCAACCTGGCGGTAGGAGATCCCGCCCTTGCCGATTTCGACCAGTTCTTCTGACGCATAGAACGCCTTCCTGGGCGTTTCCGGCTCGAGCGCGAAGAACTCCGCCAATCCGATAGGGATCCCATCGAGGATGCGCTTCAACGCCCCGACCGACGGGTTCGAGTTGTTCGATTCGATCAACGAAATGGTGGAGTTCGGGACGCCTGTTTTCTTCGCGAGTTCCCGCTGGGACATGTTGTGGGCGGTGCGCACATAGCGCAGACGGTTTCCGATATCAATCGACATGGCCGGCTGTTCTGGTTGTTCAAGATAGACCAAACATTAGAATCGGAGCATCGATATTTCAATTGTTTACGCCACACAAGAAAAGGACTTGTTCGCTCTGCCGAAATGCCCGAATTCTTCACCGAGCCGAAGGAGGGCACGATGGACCAAATCAACATGAAGAACGAACCCGCACTCGACAACTTCTGGATGCCGTTCACGGCCAACCGCCAGTTCAAGGCAGCGCCTCGCCTGCTCGCCTCCGCCGAAGGGATGTATTACACCGATGTCGACGGCAATCGCGTTCTCGACGGTACGGCCGGCCTCTGGTGCTGCAACGCCGGCCACGGCCGCAAGAAGATATCGGAGGCGGTCGGGCGCCAGCTTTCCACGATGGATTTTGCGCCGACATTCCAGATGGGCCACCCGATCGCCTTCGACTTCGCAGCCAAACTTGCGAAGATCGCGCCCGGCGGTCCCTCTGCCGAGCTTGACCGCGTCTTCTTCACGGGCTCCGGTTCGGAATCGGTGGATACTGCCTTGAAGATCGCGATTGCCTATCAGCGGACAATCGGCCAGGGGACCCGCACCCGCATCATCGGCCGCGAGAAGGGCTATCACGGCGTCGGCTTCGGCGGCATTTCGGTCGGCGGCCTCGTGAACAATCGCAGGGTCTTCCCGCAGATCCCCGCAGACCATATGCGCCACACGCTCGACCTTGACCGCAACGCCTTCTCCAAGGGCCTGCCGGAACACGGCGTCGAACTCGCCGATGATCTGGAGCGCCTCGTCCAGTTGCACGGCGCCGAAACCATCGCGGCCGTCATCGTCGAGCCGATGTCGGGCTCGGCGGGTGTCATCCTGCCTCCGAAGGGCTATCTCGAAAAACTCCGCGCAACCGCCGACAAGCATGGAATCCTGCTGATCTTCGACGAGGTGATCACTGGCTTCGGCCGTCTCGGAACGCCGTTTGCGACCGACTACTTCGGCGTCGTTCCCGACCTCGTCACGACGGCGAAAGGCTTGACGAACGGTACCATTCCGATGGGCGCGGTCTTCGCCAGCCGGAAGGTCTACGATGGCCTCATGGTCGGCCCCGAGAACGCCATCGAGCTGTTCCATGGATACACGTATTCCGGCCATCCGGTCGCCTGCGCAGCGGGCATCGCGACCCTCGACATCTACGAGGAGGAAGGCCTTCTTACGCGTGCCGCCACCCTCGCCGACTACTGGCAGGACGCGCTGCATTCGCTGAAGGATCATCCCCACGTCGTCGACATCCGCAATCTTGGCCTCGTCGGCGCAGTCGAAGTCGCGCCTCGCGACGGCGCTCCGGGAACACGCGCCTATGACGTCTTCGTCGACTGCTTCCGGAAGGGTCTGCTGATCCGCGTGACCGGAGATATCATCGCTCTCTCGCCGCCGCTCATCGTCGAGAAGAGCGAGATCGACACGATCGTCTCCACGATCAGCGACGCCCTACAGCGCGTAGCATAATCGATCGTTGCTTGAACTAGGCCACGGCGGAAATGACACCATTGCTGCCACGCGGAGAGCGCGATGCGCGAAGGTCGTCCATTGGCAGGTTTGAACATGACGGCATTGTGCTTGTTTTCGCCCATTGCCCCCGTCAATCTTGCGGATTTCCGCACGCGATTATGTTGCGCTCCGGCGCTCGAGGAAAAATGCCTCACTATTTCAGGGTGCTGATCGAGCCACGGTCGGTTGGCATGCCATTTGCCCGATCGCTCTATAAGGCAGCGGCCGCTGTCGATCGTTGGAAAGGTGGGCTGGGAGGCCCGGCCTGTTGCCGGACTAGGCCCGCGTGGAGGATATCATGGCCGCACAACATTCCGCGGAGGTCCGCGGCAAGACACCGCTCCATCGGCATCTCTATGTTCAGGTCCTCGCGGCGATCGCTGCGGGCATCCTGCTCGGGTATTTCTATCCGGACGTCGGCACGGAGCTCAAACCGCTCGGCGATGCCTTCATCAAACTGGTGCGCATGGTCATTGCGCCGGTCATCTTCCTGACGGTGGCAACCGGCATCGCCGGCATGTCGGACCTGAAGAAATTCGGCCGCGTCGTCGGCAAGGCGCTTCTTTATTTCCTTGTGTTCTCGACGCTGGCACTGATCGTTGGCCTCATCGTCTCGAACGTCCTGCAGCCGGGTACCGGCATGCATATCAATCCCGCGACGTTGGACACAAAGGCCGTCAACAACTATGCGGCGCAAGCACATGACGCCTCCGTCGTCGGCTTCCTGATGAACATCATCCCGGACACCATCGTCGGTGCCTTCGCCAAGGGCGACATTCTCCAGGTCCTGTTCTTCTCGGTGGTCTTCGGCATCGCGCTGGGTGCTGTCGGCGAACGTGGCCGCCCTGTGTTGGATTTCTTGCAGGTGCTGACGGCGCCGATTTTCCGGATGGTATCGATCCTGATGAAGTTCGCGCCGATCGGCGCTTTCGGCGCCATGGCCTTCACCATTGGCAAATACGGCATTGGTACGATCGCCAACCTGGCATTCCTGATCGGCACCTTCTATCTGACGTCGCTGCTGTTCGTGCTCGTCGTGCTCGGGGCGGTCGCGCGCTATAACGGCTTCTCGATCCTGGCGCTGATCCGCTACATCAAGGAAGAGCTGCTGTTGGTGCTCGGCACCTCGTCTTCGGAAGCAGCATTGCCCGGCCTGATGAACAAGATGGAACGTGCCGGCTGCAAGCGCTCCGTCGTCGGTCTCGTCATTCCGACGGGCTATTCCTTCAATCTCGACGGCACCAACATCTACATGACGTTGGCAGCACTTTTCATCGCCCAGGCGACCGATACGCCGCTGACGTTCGGTGACCAGATCCTGTTGCTGCTGGTGGCAATGTTGAGCTCGAAGGGAGCGGCCGGCATCACCGGCGCCGGTTTCATCACGCTCGCCGCCACGCTCTCAGTCATCCCCTCGGTGCCGATCGCCGGTATGGCACTGATCCTCGGTATCGACCGCTTCATGTCCGAATGCCGCGCGCTGACCAATCTCGTGGGCAACGCGGTAGCCACCATCGTTGTCGCACGCTGGGAGAACGAACTTGATCGATCGCAGCTTTCCGCCGCGCTTTCAGTCCTAGCACCCGTTGACGCCAACCCCACGAATACCGAGCCGGCCGAATAATGCCTCCCAGGGCGACTACCGCATATTAGTGCGGTTTGGCGCGGTCCGGTTTCCAGATCGCGCCTCTTTTGTTTTATCGACAAGCGACGGCTTTGTTGCCTGCGCCGAGGAAGCCCCCTCCTCCCTCTATTGTCGGCTTCGCGACGCGCCGTTATTCGGCATAATTCCCAAAACGATGGCCATCAGGCCTTCGTCGTCCTGACCGGGATAGCGGCCCAGATTAGCATTGAGCCTGCCGTGGCCGGTGTTGATGGAAACGCTGTAGTATTCGCCGACCAAGCCCCTCGGGCGAAGCCTTCACGGGCCGCTTGACCGGCCTGGCCGGCGATGTCATGGAGCGAACAAATGGAAACGGCCCGGCTAGGGCCTCATAGCCGGTTGCCTCCGCCGCCGGCCGGCAAGCGATCGTGACCGCGCTCTATGCCGATGGCCCGAACGGAACGAATGATATTCGAGACATCCCGATCAGGTGGTCGTTTCCCACAGCATGCGATTAATCACATCACACGAGCGATCGCTATGGACTCTTAAGAACGCTATGTCCGAGATCCCATGGATTCACGAGTGCAACTCCCAGGCCCTCAAAATCTTTGATATTGCGCGTGACCAGCGTCATTCGACGGGTGAAGGCTGTCGCCGCGATATAGGCGCCGTTGATCGGTTTGGGATTGGGCACATGCCATTGGGCCGCCTGAACGGCCGCCGCCTCGTCCAGAGGCACGATGCGGCCGGAAAACGCAGTGAGAACGGTCTTTTCCAGCCAGTTGCGCAACACCTTGCCGGCGGCTGCATCATTATGTTCGACGAGCCGAACGCCGATCTCCAGCTCGTGCAAGACGACAGATGAAATGAAGGTCTCGGCCGGATCGACGGTTTCGTTCCAGACTACGATATTGAGATCAGCCTTGCCGCTCGCGACCTTGCGCAGTTCGGACACGACATTGGTATCGAGCAACAGCATCAGGATAGGTCGACCGGCCGGGCATGTTCCGTACGCTGCGGGAGCGGCAAGTCAACGCCTTCCGCTCCCGGCGCTGCCAGCATGTCACCGAGCGTCCGCACTTTCCCTGTCAGCCGCTTGTAGTCGTCGTACGACAGGAGAACATGCGCAGGCCGACCCCTGTCGGTGATGATCACAGGCCCGTCCTTGGTGGCGCGCTTTGCGCGTCCAAGGTCCTGATTAAGTTCTCGTCCTGATAGCGTGGTGACGGTCATGACGAGCCTCCAATAATTGTGGTTACGTAACCACATTTAATCCGCATGGGCCGGAATTGCAAGATACAGCCGCTGCGGGGCAGCATCGCAATCCTGAAACAATGAAGAAGATTGGAGAAATCAGCATAGCACCGGCCGTCGGCCGGGCTATCGGGAATTCTCGATGCGCAAGGAGCCGCACGAGCTTCAACATTGTGTCCCGAAGGGGAGCTAGACCGAGTGCCCCCGGTCTTTGCGCTCCGTTTTCATGGAAGGGGTGGGGAGTTTCGAGACGTGGGGCGCCAGGGCATCCTCGCACCTGGCCCGCGCCGCTGGATGCGCTCAGGGACAGGCAAGCGGCCGGATCGATATTGACATGGCATTGGCTCGGCGCGGCCTCTCCCTCGATCGAGACCTGCCTAAATCTGTCGTGAGGGTATGTCTTAGAAGAGCCTGAGCTACCCGGTCTTTTCGACATCAAAGGACGGTTCTTTTGATCCGACGGCGCTCGGTTTACCAGGCTGCACAACGTCAATGCCGGGCGCTTGATCGGCGACCGAAAGCCTCCTTCTTTCAGCTGGTCGAGCGTCCAGCCCCTTCTCTTCTCGATACGTCATGCACGTAGGCGAGCGTTCGCGCCGAGTGGCCGGAAACAAGAAGGGAGATGCGCTGGCAATGCTCAAAACATAGCCGACCGACGTTGTCTGACTGGCCTTCATGGGCTCCAAGAGCAATCTGGATGATCGAGATGCCGCATAGCAACTACGGCCCCTCGGTCTTCTTGATCTTTTGCCGAGAAGGCTTTTCGCCCGTCGTTATCTCGATCTCCGGCATGGAGCGCGCGGAGGATTGCGAGTTTTTCGGCGTTTTCTTCGACCGTGGAGATTTTTCGCGGGATCGATCTATATAGCCGCTTTCTCCTGCACCTTGAAGCAGCGCCGCATCATCCCGATCATCTTTGCCCTGCCGGTCTTGCGGCGTCTCATGCAGGTCGTCACCGTCCAGCTCATCGCAGGCTTGTTGCCAATGGCGCAGGTCCGCACCCTCCGGCCGGCCTTCGCTTTCCCAGATTTCGTAAGCACGGCGCTGGATTCGTTCGTGTCTGTCAACGGCCATGACATTCTCCCCCGAAGCAGAATAACCCTTTGAGAACGATCTGGAGAGGATTGCGGTTCCGTCGACACCACCTGGTGTCGACCATCGGTGGAATCTAGCGGATGAGGAACCCTCTTCTTCTTCATGTGAAGCGGCAGGTCGGTATACGGACCGCTTCTCGCTTAAGGCGTCTCGAAGGCGATATCAACGTCTCGATGTCGCAGAGCTTGGAAAGAGAGGTTTTTGACAATATTGATCTTCCATGATCCGCAATTCGCGATCGAACTCATCAATGATCCGCTGCACCCATGGCTCAACAACGGCGCCCGGCTCGGGCAGTTGCTCTTTATGACCGCGGCTATCTCGGAGAGATTTTCTCCGTTTGGGTGAGGCGTAAATTTCTCTGATCACGGGGGTTATCCGAATTGCTTCGAACGGACAAATGGATCGCAATTCATGCTGCAGCTCCATGGAAGGACCGAAAATTCAAAGTCGCTCCGTTCCGTCAGCACGAGCTCACCTCTCGATCGGCCAAATAAGCCTCGTTATTCTTATGGGTCGGACGGACGCGCGCTCGCGCGAGGAAAGGTAAGTGCCCCAGCGTGACTTCGGGCCTCAACGGATTTCGCAATTCGGGCTCGAGTGAGAGCGTGCTTGCCTCGATCGAATAGAGGCGATGATGCTGCATCAAGCCACATAAAGAAGGCTTAGCCTGAATTGGCATGATAAGCTCCTGGCCCAAGACCGAGGGCAAGCTGAGCTTGGTGACCTCCCAGCCCGTGGAAATTAATAGATCGACCAGCTTCGGGTGCGTTTCCACGATCAGCGAAGTAATGCCCGCAACGAGACAGAACTCCATCACTCCGGTCATCAAAACATGCGAGGCGGGTATGTGATTGATAAGTCCGGCGCCTTCGGCGGCGACGCACCGGGTCCACTCATAAATTTCCGGTGCACGGGGCCAGGCCTGGCCGTTCATGATATGAGGATAGATATCAGACAGGAGATGCGGCTCGGTCGTCGGCAGCAATCGAGAATATCCTACAACGGCATCTTCACAGAAAAGTACAAGATGAAGAGCCTGCTCATGATCGAACTGATCGATTTCGCGACCATCGCTTCTGCGAAGTGCTTCCCAGCCGAAGCGCTCTACGAATTGCTGGTGCCGAAAGCGCCAAATCTTCTCCATTGCCTGGGGATCCGACGCCGAACGACCTACGTAAAGCCTTATCATCTTTGCCCCTATTTTGGGCGAAACAGTGCACGATATTGCGCGCGACATAAATAAGTAGAATTACCCAGCTTCAGCGAAGGATTCCAACGCGAAAACTCTCCGCGATCATCTGCGCCGCATTAACGACATCAAGTTTGCGCTGCACATTCAAAATCTCATTCTGAATGGTTCGGTGGGAGCGTCCCAGAATTTCCGCGATCTCAATGGCTGTTTTGCCTGCCGCGCACCACTGAATAATTTCACGCTCTCGAGCAGTGATCCGCAATAGGCTTCTGTTTCGCGAACTCGCCTCCTTTGCTATCAGGCCACGCAACGCATTGTGGGCGTAGATCGACAAGATATGCAATGCGCCTCGAGCGGCGCTGGAGAGATCGACTTTTTCGGCACCGAACGTCACAATCGCCTGAACGCCGCTCGCTGTATGCAATGGCACGCTGTAGCCGTCTTTCATTTTGAATTCCCTGGCTTCGTTCATGACACGGCGTGCATGACGGCCAAGATCTTGGCCTCGCAATGCCTCCGACCAAACAAAAGCACCGTCCTGCATTTTACAGAGCTGAATAATGGGATCTGCGTGAACGTAATTCTTCGACAAATAGTGTTCAAACCATTCCAACGGCCATCCATTCAACATGAAGTAAGAATCGATACGCTCCGTGGCCAAAGGTATGCCGGATATAGCGAAACAATCAAAGCCGAAGTATCGTGCGGATCTGTCGAGTGAGCCGAGTATATCTTCCTTGCTCTTTGCAGTCGCGGTTTCCGACAGAAATTCGAACATTACTCTTGCGGTCGCCACAGCTTCGCTGTCCACTCGCCCCTCCCCACTATTTCAGATAGTCTATGAGCATATTAGCTGAAAGAAGTATTACTTTCATGACCACCGCCCAACGATCGCCGGCTGTATATGCTATTTTTATAAAACGTGAACATGAAAAGGGAAAATCTGCGGAGGAGACGGTTCGGTCTCGTACCCCACCGACATATATGCGGACAACGCACCGTCAGCGTTTCATTCGCATGGACAGGCAGCTTTGCCAGGTGGCCCTTCGATGCGCTCAAAGCTAAGCAATATTGCTTATTTACCGTTACGTGAGGTCGCTGTTAAAACCAACACAAGTAAGCAAATTGCAGCCAAAGGGCGCGGGCTTGCCGGATCTCAATGACGGTCCTCACTTGGAGGCATTGCCAGCGCAAAGGCATTGCCGGGCCGATCTTTGGTCATCTGGAAAGAAAATTTGAATAACGACGCCGGCAGGGTCGAACCTGCCGGCGTGAGGTCTGAGCGCTGACATCCGTTGAGAATTAACTCGCCGTCGCGGGAGATTTGAACATAGCTTGACGCGGCGCATATCGCGGAGCCTTGAGCTCCCCCGAAAAAACGCCTGGCACGCCAGAGGTAACTGGGCTGAATGCCATGGTTCGTAGGTTCGCAACTCACCCGCCTCCCTGCTGAGCAGAATATCGATCACGATTTCGCGAATTTCTTCATAGCTGTGAGCGCCGGCCTGGAATAGGCTGTGTGGCGGCGAAATCGTTGCGGGACTGGAACTATACCCCAGGACAGAGCGCCGACGCATTGCTCGTTCTTGTTTCAGCTTGAGCACCAATGCGCGTAAGCTGCTGTCGGCGGATGATCGCGTGAAGATGTCGCCTCAATTCTTCCCGCAGTAGCCTTGTCCTGTTTCGCACCGTTTTCCATGTCATCAGAACCAAGAACGTCGGTGAGAGTTCTCTCGCGCTGCCCCGAAACGGTAAAGCCGCAAATTAGTCAGTTGAGTGCCGCGCTACCTCCGAGGGCATCATTTTCCCGGCGGAAACTTCGTTCGGCTACCAGCGCCGGTGTGAAAGCGTAATCCATCCATAAACAAGCCCACCATCCGCTGCGGATCGGTCGGCTCACCGCAACTGGGCGGCACGCATAGCATCGCAACCCCGTGCAGGAGTTCGCTTGCCTTCACTCCAGGCCGTATTTCGCCCTTCGCGGCCGCCGCGTCGAGGAGGCTTTGAACCAAGGGCCCCAACCGCTGCTGGAAATGTGCAGGCAATCCCTCAAGCGCTGGATCACCCGAATTGAAGGCTGCCGCAAGCCCGCGGTGGGCTGCGATAAAATCAACATAGCGCTCGACCCATCGCTCGAGCGCCTCGCCCGGAGGGTGCTGCGTGGCCAGCATCTTCGCTGCCTCGACGGACTCGTCGACCTCCTTGCGGAAAACCGCGACGACAAGATCGGAACGCGTCGGAAAATGGCGGTAAAGCGTGCCGACGCCCACCCCGGCCCTGTCCGCGATTTCGCGTATGGGCACATCCAGCCCGGCGTCGGCAAAAACCTCCGATGCGGTTTGAATAAGCGAACCGATGTTGCGCCGCGCATCAGCCCGCCGGCGCCGACCCGCCGCCTCTGTCTCAGCCTCGCTCAACGATTTTGGATCTTCGGACACTTCTACCTCTTGATAAGCGGAATGTGATTCCGTATATCCGTAAACGGACGATCGTTCCGTATATGGCACGAAGGATCGTTTATGCCAAGCCCAAACGGAGAATGATAGATGAATAACAAACCAGTCGCGCTCGTCACAGGAGCAAACAAAGGGATCGGCCTCCAAATCGCGAAAGACCTCACGCAGCACGGTTTCACAGTCCTGATCGGTTCGCGACGCTTTGAAGCCGGCGAGAACGTCGTTCAAAGCGTCGGGCCTGACGCCCGGACAATCCAGCTTGATGTCACTGATGAAGCGTCGATCGCCCAGGCGGAAGCACGCATCCGAAAGTCCTATGGCCGGCTCGATGTTCTCGTGAACAATGCAGGCGTCGGCCATGGGGGCGCGGCGGGACGAAGCAACGCCCAGATCATGGCGGAAACGCGGTTGTCTGTCGTCGATTCGGACGAGCTCCAGACCGTATTCGCCACAAACGTTTTTGGCGTCGTCGCTGTCACACAAGCGATGCTGCCGCTCCTTCGCGAGGCGCCCGCGGCAAAAATCATCAATATATCGAGCGCTACTGGTTCGCTGACGCTGAACAGCGATCCTTCCAACCCTCTTCGCCAATATACGAGCACCTACACGGCCTCGAAGAGTGCCCTGAATGCGATCACGCAAGCGCTCGCGATTGAGCTCGAAGGCACCAACATCAAGGTTCATGCTGTTTGCCCGGGTCTCACCGCCACGGACATGAGCGAATATGGCGGCCCGGTTGAGGACGCAGCGCGCGAGCCGGTGCGGGTCGCCTCGCTTGCATCGGAAAGCCCCACGGGCACGTTCTCGAATGCCCAGGGTGCGCTGCCCTGGTGATCCAGTCAGTGCCGGCCGATCGCTGATGTCAATGGCCGCGCCGCGTCCGAATAGAACCCCGTAGTTACCCCAATAGTGTCGTGACATTGCGGCCTGCAACCATCAGGAGAAGCTCGTGCCTACAACTGCAAGAATTGTGCAATTCCATCGTCTTGGAGGCCCGGAGGTTCTCCAGGTCGAAACCTTGCCGATCCCGGAGCCCGGAAAGGATGAAGTCCGCCTTCGCATTAAGGCGTTCGCCTTGAACCGCGCGGAAGCGCTTTTTCGTCAGGGGCACTACCTTATTCAGCCTCAGTTTCCGTCAAGGCTCGGTTACGAGGCCGCCGGCATGGTCGAGGCCGTCGGCCCGGGAGTGGACGAGAGCCTGATTGGGAAAGTCTTTAACACCGTTCCCAATTTCAGCTTCAGTCGTTATGGCGTCTACGGTGAAGTCGCTATGGTACCTGTCACATCGCTTGGCGCTTATCCGGATAAACTCACCCCAGAAGAGGGTGCATCCATCTGGATGCAGTATCTCACCGCCTACGGGGCCTTGGTTCATCTCGGACATGTCGCCAATGGTGACTTTGTCTTGCTTCCAGCGGCCAGCAGCAGCACCGCGATTGCGGCGATGGAGGTTGTTAATGCCGAAGGCGGCAAAGCTATCGGCATTACGCGGTCTGCGAAGAAGAAGGCCGAACTCCTCTCACTCGGGTATGACCATGTGATCGTCAGCAATGACGAGGACGTCGTGAAACGCGTTGCCGATATTACCGACGGCAACGGCGCCCGGATCATCTACGATCCTGTTCTCGGAAGTGGAATGGAGATCCTGGCTCGGGCGGCTGCTTACAAGGGGATCTACTTCGCCTACGGTCTGTTAGACCTGCGACCGACACCCTTTCCGGTTTGGCCGACCATGTCGAAAGCACTCACGCTTCGAGGCTGGGCGTTCCCGGAACTCTTCCGCGACGCCGAGGCGTTGCAAAAGGCGAAGGATTACATTTTCAAACATCTGAGTGACGGCATCCTGAAGCCGAAAATCGCCAGGGTGTTTGCGTTAGACCAAATTGTCGAAGCTCATCGCTTCATGGACTCGAACGATCAGATCGGAAAAATAATCGTGAGGGTTGAATAATATTTGTCGCCGGCAACTGTCTCGGCCTTCCTCACTTTGCGCTCCCCTGCGCCCGGCAACGACGGTGTGAAGGGCGCGACGGGGCGCTTCGGTAAGGTGTCCGCGACGATATTCGAGGTGGCGGCTGCGAAGCCCGCCACCGGTAAGAATGGGTCAATCTCTGCCGCTAGCCCTGCAACCGCGGTTCCTACAGAGCGGGGCGGATTGCTGAGGTAGCCAAGGGAGCTGGCTTTGCCTGGAACCATGTTCGGACGGAAACCAATGTGGAGCTCTCTTTCCGGTAAGGGACCAGAGCGCATCCATTCCCTGTGGGTAGGATGTGCTGTGGATGCGATAATCCCGCCGCATGGCTTCATCGCCAAAGCTTACCGCCAGACCGCACCCCCAAATTGGCCGGTCGCGTCTTTCCGGGTAATGCCGGAGAGATCGCAATGATTGGCGTTTTCCGATCTGGGAGCTTGGATGAGCCGCGCGCTTTTGACCGGCGCCTTGATCATGCAATAGGCGTTGAATCGCGCGGGCAGTCCTGGCAGCGTATTGCCCAGATTGCCATTTGGCCTGCAGTTGACGCTCGCCCCTTCCATGCGTCCGGATGGGTCCACGGGCTCGCCGCTGAAGTCGCATGTCTTGCCGGTTGACGTTCCCGGCGCTCCAACTGGGCCGGGAAGCGTGACACCGCGAATTACCACGCCTGTTTCGACAGGCTTTATGCCGGCCTTGGCTTTATGGTGCTCCTCAGCCGCGATCGTCTGCGCTACGGTGACGGCCAGGGCGAAAGCCGATACGAATCCGAACATCCTTACTATCGCAGTCATTGCGCTTTCTCCTCTTTTGCGGGCCGATAGGATGCGATTCCAGGCCCCGTTACACCGTTGGAAAGAAAAGGAATTTGCGTAATCCTTTCCTGTCGTTACCGAAACCTGATGAGATAGTTGACGGCAACGTTCTTGGGACGCGTTTCGGAGGCCGTACGTGCGGGAGTTTCCGGTGAGCCTGTAGCCTTGCTTGAAATGGATGTTCCCGCGGCACTGCCCTGCTGCGAAATTCCTGCCGGCGTCGTCACGTCATAGGAATGCGTATGGACTTGCATGGCATCGCACTGGAGCGAGCCGACAACGTTCGCGACATTGTTGCCGGTCGGATCCAACCGCTGCTTCGCATCCGGGTCCATGCCCGCGCCGGCATCGAAGCCGCGCAGGAACAACCCGCGGTAGTCCGGAATCCGGAACTCCAGATCGGGGCCCGCATTGCGCTCTCCGTAGAGTCCCCCGAGAACGGCATACAGTTCCGGATATGCGACCGCCCTCAGATAGCGTCCGTCGCACAGCATCCAACCCTGGGCCTCCACGTAGCTGAGGGGCGCGCCGGCCTTTGTTCCCGCCGTCGCGCCCGAGCTTGCGCAGGCCGCGTTGGCCCAGATCGTATTCCGCGAACCCGAGACAGGATCGACTTGGCCTGCAAAAGGGCACACAGCACCGATAGGAGGTCCTGCGAACATCGTTGCGTCCTTTGATGAAGATGCATTTGTGAGAAACGGAGTGCCTCGGTCGTAAGTGGCGTTTTGCCATCAACGGCGGGCACTCCATTCCCGGCTGCTCCGCCTTGTCATTTGCGGAGCGGGGGCCAACTGATCCGGTCGTTAGGTCGGATCGACCTCCCAGGTATTGTCCTCCCGCAGCGTGCCCACGAGATCGAAGACGGCGGAGGGGAATTTCGCTTCCCTGGTCTGGGTGATCGTGTCGATGCTCAGAACCGTGCCGATGTTCACATTCGTTCCCGCAGCAATCCAGTAGCTCGGCGTCGGCGTGAACGTGTGCTGCAGATTTGTGCCGGCTTGAACGACGTAGGTTCCTGTTCCAGACATCCCGATGCCGACCGAGAAGCGGCTGTTTGGCACATTTGCGGCATCATTGATGACCAGGGACCCGGCAGGATCACCCTTGACCGGATCGCTCAAGCCGGGGCCGCCATTCAAGGAAAACGTGGTCGTGTTTTTGCCGCTGGGGCTGCCGTCCTGAACACCGGACGCGAGAAAATCCACGCCAGGAATCAGCTGCCCGGTGTCGCTCCAGACGAAGTTATAATCGATTTCCCAAGTGAATTTGATTTGGTTGCCAACCCGGATTTGATACGGAGAGCAAAACCACGCCAACGAGAACACATTGGCGACAGGCTGCGGCATCTTCTGATAGACATAGAAGGTCCAAGGTTGAGCCGACTTGTTCTTTAACAACAAGGAATATTGCGTTCCTTGGGCGAGCGCCGCGCTTGCTGGCTGCGACGCACGGGCGTGATCTGTCAGTTCCTTGTTTGCATAGCTGATGTGCAAGGACATTTGTTTCTCCCTTCCTGAGTGTATTTTCCCACCTGACTCTGGATTGAATATCTTGACGTCAGTACCTCATGCGGATTCAACTAATTGGAGTGCTTATTCGCTGCACAATCTAACTGCTATAATTATTACTGGATAACGTAAATGAGTAGAAATACTCCCTGCCAGAGCCGAGCAAAGTGACGAGCAGACCCGTCTGGCGACGAGCCTGGGTGGCCAAATATCGAGTCGGCGGAATCCCGAAAGCTGCTTTGTCAATGGAAAAAACGATGAGGTTCGAGATCCGATTATTGTAAGCAGCGGCTTACTACTTAATCGTTTGCCTGCACGAAGCTGAGCTCACATGACATAACTCTCGGAAGTGATTAGTTCCCGTCGACGCCCCGTGATAATTGGAAAGGTCGTACCATTGTCTTTTCCAGGTGGCATCTGAAACGGCACGAGCCAAATGGCGGTAAATACCGAGATCGGCGAGATAGTCGAGGCGGTGCACCACGCCCTGGAAATCGCCGACACCATCGCCATTGGAGTCCATAAAGGTCCCGACGGCCAAAGTGTTAGATGACTGGGTCTTGTTCCGGAGATCGTTGATCATGCGCATCTCCCGCGGTCTGGTCTGCCCAGTGGGCAATGGCATAGCCACTTGGATTGTTCCGGCAGATGGAATCGATGATCTTCATCAAAGAAGATCCCGCGCCAATCATTTTGACGGCCTAATGGCTTGGCGGAACGTTCTGTCGCCATGGAGGTTTGAACGGCAGATCAAGAAACTCATGCCGTTCCGCCGTCTTGAAAGGAGACCGAAAATGCCGACAAATACACCGAAATCTGATGAAACGCCGCGTGGTCCAAATCCATCGCCTGCGGGACCACATCGCACCCGGGAAAAGCCGCCTGTGACGCCGGCGCAGGATCCGGAAGGCAATAAAAATCCGAATGGTCCACCGCTTGATCCAGCACTGTTGCCAACGGGCGATCCGTCCGGAGCGGCGTGAACAGCGTTGGAAAGGTGACGAGCCCGTTTAGGTCGCGCGGTTTTGGTATGCTGCTGCGATCACAAGACACCGATCTTCATTGGGTTCTATGCACAGCCTTCTGTTGCCGAGGCGAGTCGCGCCGACTATAGCGCCAGGTCACATCACCCGCGTTTGGCGAATATACGCCTCCGGCATTTCTTGTTGCTGCAACGCAAGCGCCGGATGTTCAGGATTATCATGACCGTGCGCCCCTGCCATAGCAGATCAGCGAGCCGCCGCTCGTAGCGACGATGAAGGCGACGCGAAGCTTTGCGGCACTCTGGACATTTGGCTCCCGTCGATCGGAAGCGACAATTGATCGATATTGCCTCTTTGGATTGTTGTATGCGGCGTCCACGCCCCATCGAATTTTCAGTTGCAGCGGTCTGAGGTTGATCTACGGGCCGTCAAATGAGCTCACCGAAGAGTACCTGACGAGCTCATTGTGAGGCTCTGATCCGTTGCGCATAAGCCCATGGCATCAGGGCGTCGATGTCTTTGGCGAGGTGGCCGTTTGCGAGGCGGGTGAAGAGGTCGCACAGATAGGCGTAGGGCTCAACGCCGTTCATTTTACAAGTGCCGATCAGGCTGGCAAACCGGGCCCAATTGCGGCCCCCTTCATCGTGCCCCGCAAAGAGCGCATTGCGGCGGTTCATGGCGGGTCGGCGGATCGCGTTTTCCACCAGGTTGGAGTCGATATCGACGTGGCCGTCGTCCAGGAACAGCCGGAAGCCGTCCTGCCGCGTTAGCATATAAGCCAGGGCTTTTCCGAGGTCAGACTTGCGTGAGATGCGCTTGGCTTGCGCTGCCAGCCAGGTGAAGAACTCGTCCACCAGCGGGAGGGACAGGTCCTGTCGAACTGCCCGGCGATGTTTGGGATCTGAGCCCCGGATACTGTCTTCGATCTTGTAGAGCGCGGCGATCCGCACCAGCGCCTCGTCGACGATGGGCGATCCACTCTTTGGCGTGGCCTTGATCAGCTTCCTGCGTCCGTGCGCCCAACAGAAAGCCAGCTTCAAGGGGTCGCCACCCATCCGGTCCGACGTGGCGAGGTGAGAGTAACCACCGTAGGCATCCACCTGGATTGTCCCGTTGAAGCCGTCGAGGATTTCAGCGGCATATTCGCCTTTACGCCCAGGTCGATAATGGAACACCACGCCCGACGGCGCGGAGCCATTCCAGCCGCGATCGTCACGCAACACGGCCCATAGATAACCGGTCTTCGTCTTGCCGCGCCCCGGATCCAACACCGGAGCCGTGGTCTCGTCGACATAGAGCCGCGCGCTTTCCGACAGCAGCCGTTCGGCCATGTGGTCGACCACCGGTGCGATTTCGCTGCCCGTGCGCCCAAGCCAATCGGCCAGGACCGTGCGGTCTATCGGCACCCCGTGTCGCGCCATGACTTCGGCCTGCCGGTTGAGCGGCATATGTTCGGAATGCTTGGAGACGGCAATCTCAGCCAGAAGGGCTTCCGTCGGCCAGCTCCCTTCCAAGAGATGCGCCGGCGCTCTGGCTTGGACGACGCCCGTTCGACCCTTGGGGCATGCGTATTTCGGGCGGATCGTGACGATCACCTCGTAGCGTGCCGGAATCCGGTCGAGCCGTTCCGTCCGATCTTCGCCGATCCGGACCATGTTGCCGCAACCACAGGGGCAGACAATACTGTCGGGCTCAATCACCTTCTCGACCCGCGGCAGGTGTTCGGGCAGTGCACGGGCCTTACGCTCCTTGCGAGGAGCGGCCTTTTCCGGATCGGATGCGCTGGCTTCGATCTTTTTCTCGACGGCGGCGATCCGCGCCTGTGTTTCGGCAATCGCCGTTTCAAGGTCTTCCAGCGCCAGTTCCATCTGCGCCGGATCGAGCTTTTCCGATTTCGGCCCGAACTTGGTGCGCCGATAGTCGTGAACCTGCCCCTCAAGCTTCTCGATCAGTTCCTTCAGCTCGGCGATGAAGGCGTCCTTTTCGGCCACCACAGCCTGCTCATGCTGACGCGCAGCACGCTCGACCGACAGCTCGAACTGCATCGCCGCAAAGGCTTTGATAACCTCTGGCGGAAGGTCCGGAAACAGGCTGAGATCAAGGCGCGACGACATGCGGCCTTATAGCAAGGCAGCACAAAAAAGCCAAATAAAACAATGCAAAGACGGCCGGATATTTACCCTGCCGCCGACGGCGCGGTCACCCGCTGTGCCATGACCCGTCGCCAGTCAAGACCTTCGAACAAAGCCTCATATTGACCCCTGGAAAGACGCATCGTCCCATCCTGAACCTTGGGCCAGGCAAAGTTTCCATGTTCAAGAATTTTGTAGGTTAGCACCATTCCGGTGCCATCCCACACCAGGATCTTCAGGCGATCCCCGCGCTTCGACCGGAAGATCACCGTCACCCCGGAATGCGGGTCGAGCTTCAACTCGGTCTGCACCATCAAGGCCAGCGCCTGATGCCCACAGCGGAAGTCCACCGGACGCGTTGCAATCAGGATCGGCAGTCGTTGGCCCGCGACGATCATGCCGTCCCTCGCATGGCTCGTACCAGAGCCGCCACACGTTCAACCGGCACATCGCCGGGAACCCGCATCACAACATCCGGGCCGATCTCCAACGTCAAGACCGGCCAACCCGCCTCCGGCAGCGGCGGCGCCAAAACATTCACCGCCTCGCTCGGCTCTGCCGCAACCGCCAAAGGCACAAATGCAGGCGCGGCATCGCCGCTCTCCGACAGGCCCGACATAGCCTCAAAAGGCAGGGCCAGAATGCCCTCGCGCACTTGCCGGCGCCACAAGGAAAGCTGGTGCGGCACAACGTCATGACGGCGCGCGACATCAACAACACGAACACCAGGCTCAAGGCTTTCCGCCACGATCCGCGCCTTCACATCATCCGGCCAGCGCCGGTTTCCGCGGCGCGGCTCGACAATTTCGTAGCGGCCAACAAATCCATCATCTGCCATGCCAATCTCCAGATAGTCCTGGAAACCTTCTCGCACACGCAGCAAGCCTCAAAATACAGCCAATCCAATGGGGCGGAGACGGCGCTTACGGATTGTTGGACATGATCGACGACCAAAGACGGCGGGATCAACGGTGGAACACGCTTCGCCATTTCCTTGCACCTGCTGATTCGCGTGTCGAATCAATAGGATTCAGAAAGTTGCAACGAAATTGCGGAAGAGCCCACTTCTTAGCTCAGGATTTTTCACGCGGCGTTGACAATTGTGGCAAGGCACGGCCGGCATCAGTTCCGCAGGCAGCGCCAGAAGACCCTGACGCGCCTGCCGCCGCCAGTCCGAAAGCTGATGCGCAGCGAGTTCATAGGTGAGCGCAGGACGCTGATTGGAGCTGCAGGCGTACAGCTCCTTCCGCGAAGTTCACCGCGCGGCGCCTCCGCCGAGGTGTAGACAACTATGCACTAAACGCAAACTACACCCGCCGTCGGATTTGTCGGCTCTGCGACAGGGTGGCGTTCGGCTCACAGGTCGTCCCACTCATATTTAGCCGACTGAACAAGGTGTGGAAATTATTTCTGAGCTTCCTCTGCACAGTTGGCACGACTTTTGAGTCTCCATTTCTAAGACGGCAGGATCTGCCGACCCGATACTCGCGTCTTGGGTCATTGCGGTGGACGACGACGACAGATCGTCAGATAGGATCGCGTATGGAGACCTACGCACTAGGCGACCTCGAGCTGCAGCCGGGTCAGTTGACGGTGTGGCGACCCGACATGCCTGACCCAGTACACCGGCGGCATGATTTGCGTCGCCCGTCTTATGTTCAGGAGGAACATCTCGGCTATTTAGCGTATGGCCAGCCGGCGTGTGCCGATCCGCGTGAGACATATCTGTGGATCAGCCGATCGCATAAGGGGATTTATGTGAGCTTCCGTCACCCGCAGACGGCAACCGCGCGAACCGCGGTAGTTGGCTGTCTCAACAAAGTCAGTTCACTGGCCAACTCGATCAGCGGCGCCACGCCCGGGTCAGGCGCACGGCGGATTACTCTGGCCGGGACACATTCGTTATGATTGCCGCTAGAAGGAAATGCGCAATATTTATTTCATTCGATGGTGTGTCGGTGTCAGGCATCACCGTCGAAGCGGTAAAGATCGCAAAAAAACTCACGGAAAAAGGGTTCAAATGCTACCTGGATCTGGGATACGACATCAACATAAGTAAAGGAAATTTCGGAAGACCGTACAAGTTTGAGGCCGCCCTTTATCACAAGTGTTTTGAATTGGCACGTGTTGCGGATCTTTCTAATATACCTAACTATACCATCGAATTTCTTGATAAGATAAATAAGGTACTAATTAGCGAGACACTTGCCGTATCACGCGATGCAAGGGCGGCGATACTTACGTCAGTGGACGAGGTTGCCGCGGAAGTAGCGCTTAAAATTGAGGCCCTATGGAAATATCTGAATGTCAGCAAAGTTATCGTCGAAAACGGAACGCTGCCTGAGAATATCATATATTCCCGCGCGCTACTCCTCGCGATTGAACAGTACGGACGCGCCAAGAATTTGGGGAATTTTGTCATCTGGCGCGACCATGACCTGATGTGGAGCAGCGAAAAAAAATCGATGAAATACGGCGCTCCGCCGTATCCGTATGCGACTAAACCGGTCAAATCGCAATACATCACCTATGTTACGCTGAATGAAAAACTACGAGATGAACTGGAAGAATGGTCCAACTTTGAGGTTGAGGTTCAAGTCGGGAAAAATGCATACAATTTTTCCGAGTGCTCTCGCCGTAATATCAGGCCATTATTGGGTATTCGCAAGAGCGACATTCTGATTGCTAGAACAACGCGTCTGATACCTCAAAAGCGAATCGACAGAGATATCGACCTGGTAAATCGTTTGAATCTCCTTCTCCGCGAACGCGGTGAACGTAAACGCATATTTCTGGTGATTGCTGGAGATAAAAATGAAAACTATTCTCATTATATTGAGCTTGAGCGGTTGGCAAAAACGCTGGATATCGTGCAGCACATTAAATTTACCGGACCCCTGCATCACGACTTTATGCCTACCGAAGGCAACGAGTTCACGATAGAGGACTTGTATTACTCTTGTGATCTAGTGTCATTTCTCACCTCCTATGACTACGACAGCTACGGCAACCCTATCGGGGAGGCAATTAGCCAAAAACGCTGCTATATCACCACGAGCTATGAATATTATCACGAGGTGTATGGTCGACATGGATTTGTGGCCCCTATGTTGGAAATCTCAGGCACTCGTGATGAGTTATCCGACCAACGATTTGTCGATGAGGTATTCCTCTTTCTCACAAACAATCAGTTGATGAGGGCCGTTGCGGAGAAGAATTTTCAGCAGGGAAAACGCGTCCTTTCCAACGACCTCTTTGAGGTATTGAATTTGAAAGGCTGTGAAGAAAATGCGTGACACCACCTTCGTATCAGTTGTGCTTCCAGTCTTTAACGAGGGCACGCGTATTACCGATGTACTTGAGTCAATTTATCGCCAGAGTACGCTGAGAGAATTGATTACACGCGGCAGTTATGAGCTCATAATCGTCGACAACAATTCGACGGACAATTCCGTAGCGCAAATTAATGCCCTGGCAGCGAAATATTCTTCGGTAGACACACATATTATCGAGGAAAAAGTGCAGGGCGTTTCATCCGCCAGAAAGCATGGCATGGATTACGCGTCTTTTAGAGCCAAGGCTCGAGATAGCCGACTCGGGACCAGAAATAAGCACTACATCGTTTCTGCTGACGCTGACTGTACGGTCGATGCGTATTGGCTTCATCACCTTATCGACAAAATGGTGAAAGAAGATGGGGACTTGGGAACTTGTAAATACTATTACAACAAAAAAAGTTTTCGTCAGCGTCCCAATCTCTTCAGAGAAATTGAGAAGACATTACGCTGCCGGGATTTCTCTTTTAAGTTATTTGGTGGATTTCCGGATGGTAAAGGTTTTGCCGTAGAGCGGGAATTCTATGAAAAAGTAGGCGGTATTGAAATCTTCTATCAGTTGAACAAGGGTCGCTTCGTTGAACATTTATCGGACGACTGGGATTTCGGTATCAAGGTAGTTGCCTGCGGCGGCAAGCCCGTTTACGCAGAAGAGTCTTGCGTTCAGGTCAACAGCCGACGCATCGATATTATTCTTGATGAGGTGATCACCGGGGCCGCCTATGGCAAGGACGGTATCATTTTCATGAAGGATGTGCGACCCGACCGCGGTACCGGGAAGAAAATCTTGCGTGACACGACAGAAGAGCAATCTAAACAAGCGTGGTTTTACTCAATAAAAGATTACGTTCCTAAAAATATTATATTGCCTGCGTTATTGAACCCAAAAATCTTGATAGACAATGTCGAAGTTAGGAGCTTCTTTACCGAACTGGTGGCCGACAGACTGTATAAACGAATTGATGCAATCAGACACGAGATGCGCCTTATCGATTTCAAGGCTATTCATTCCTATAAAACTCCATCCTATCGGCTCTATTTTGAGTTTCGCGATGAGATATTTGCCGCGTTGCGCCGTGCAGTCGGCGATGACGTTGGTTTTCCTCCTGCATTACCTGCTTGCTTTGATAATGTCAGTTCGGCCGATTTTAACCGCTTCGTTTGGTACTTCTGTGAAGATCGCGAATCTGGCGAAGCACATAATTACTTTGCCAACGGAGGGGTATTTTGAATGACCAATGCGATGGCGTCTTTACGCGACCTCGATCCCCAGTATCCAGTGCCTTTAGTCCACGAATTTCTTTCCAGGCCAGAAAATAAGGCATATCTGGACTATGCCTACAAAGACCCGTTCGGCTGTCATGTTTTCCCGGGAGATATAGAAGATTACCCACTGTCGTCTTTCTTTGCAGACATGAATAGCGAAATTGCCAGAGCGCCGCAAATTCATCTGTGGGCATACATTCCCTGCTGCCGCTACCGCTGCCACTTTTGCCAGTTTCCGACGATCACTCTCAATCCCCACACAGCGTCTTCACAGGCAGTCATGAAAGATCTGGTTAATCTGAATATCAAAGAAGCCAGACTGTGGCTGGCGAAGGTGCCGAGCCTTGCTGCTGTGGAAGTTGGAGAATTCAATATTTTTGGTGGCACTCCCTCGCTGCTGCCTGAATCCGAGCTGCGTAGATTAGTTGCGTTTTACAAAGACCATTTCAATTTCTTTGCTGCGACGATGCGGTTTGAAGGCGAACCTGGAACGCTGACAAAATCATATCTTTCGCTACTACAGGAGCTTGGTTTCACCAAGGTGAGCTTTGGAGCTCAATCTTTTGACGACCGATTTATTTCTGGTTCTGGTCGTATGCATTCCGCGAAAGAGTGCATTGAAACGATATACGACGCGCGGGAAGTCGGTATTGACTGGGTTAGTGTTGACCTCATCTACGGCATGCTGGGACAGAGCGTGGACGACGTGGGATATGACATGGAGACAACCCGCCAACTGGATCTTTCCCATGTCGTCTGCACCAAGCTGCATCTGGAAGAATTCATGAAAATCCGTACCGGCGTATCTGGGGAGCGTCGAAGTGTATGGCAGAAAGCAGGGCTAGGTAATTGCAACAACATGAGCTTTCCTGGTCTGGGAAAGCAATATCAAATGCGCGAGCTGATCGAAAAAAATTTGAAGGGCGCCTATCGTGAACATCCTACCATGTATTTTTATCGACACGATCATCAGCCGGAAAAATGGAAAGGCCTCATTACCGATCTAGACAAGCAGTACCCTGAAATAGCTGTCGGCCTCGGGGGTAGTTCAAAATGCACGAAAGCCGAAGCGATCAATATCACTAGTTACAATGCCTACAAGGGCGCATTGCATGAAGATCGCCTCCCGATCCAGGAATGCCGCGGCATGTCACCGGTTCACCGGGAGGTTACTGCATTTAAAATGGCGCTCTCGACGCTCAGTCCGGTAGATAATGGCGTATTCAAGCAACGTTTCGAGGGAAAGAGCTTTTTTGACAACGAAATGATCAATTGCACTTTGAGCGGGCTAGTGGGAAAGTCGCTGGTTGTCATTGAAAGCGATGTCGTAACTCTAACCCCCTATGGCGTCACGCTAGTCGAAGCGATCATCAATACGCAGTTTGCGCCAGCATACAGATAGTATTCTTCATGGCGACGGTATGAGATAATTAGCGCTCTGTCCAGCGAGCGGTCTAACCTCGCAAAATTCCCTAACGTAACGCCTTGAGATCTACAAACAGGATAACGTTCCCTTTAGCGTATCCATCCGAGCACGCCGAGCAGGACCGCGGGATTTAGAGCGTCGCGCGTGGTAACATCGGTTCATGGAGATCGATGAGGACAAAATCGACGACGCAGTTTTGGCGTTGCTATGGTTGGCGCTGCATAACGAGCGTTGCGCCTGGAAGGGTTTTGATTGGGTAACGACGGATCGGCTTCACAAGAAGGGCATGATCGGCGACCCAGTCAACAAGTCGAAGTCATTGGCGTTGACCGATGAAGGCCTGGAGCGCTCGGAAGCGTCGTTCCGGAAGCTGTTTACGCGGCCGTCGCAATAGCGGTCTTTTGTGCCTTCCATTCCCAGGGCAGTAGTTCGTGCAGGTGAGAGACGGGAAGATCGGCGATACGGGCGAGCACGTCGGCGAGACATGCCTTCGGGTCGACGTCGTTGAGACGGCAGGTGGTGATGAAGGTCAGCATGATGGCGGCACGATCGGCTCCACGCTTGGGACCGGCGAAGGTTCAATTCCGGCGCCTATGGAAATATTTCCATAGAAGGCGCAACTCGCTGTTTGCTGGCAGTTGCGGGGGAGCAGAAAGCTGGGCGGTCCTCGCGTCTCTTCTTCAAACAGCCCCGCTCAACGGACTTGATCCCTATAAATGGCTGGTTGACGTCCTTGAAAAGATCGTCTTCAACGACGTGAAAAGCGTAAGCGGACAGGCCATCCCACGTAGCATCGAGACGCGAAATCGCTCATTTTCAGCATGAATCATGCTGGGAATCCTATGAGTGAAGATATGAATCATGGCCGTACGTTCGAAATTCTGACGGCGGAGCCGGTGCGAAAGCGGCGAAAGCCGAAGTTGCGTTCTGATGAGGACAAGGCTTTGATTTTGGAGCAAGCTCTCGCTCCTGGCGCTAATGTCTCTGCGGTCGCGCGTGCCCATGGGATGGACCCGTCGCAGCTTTTTGGATGGCGTCGAGCAGCGCTTGCGTCTGGTTCGGTTCAGCGCCTGAAAGCAACCGAAAACGATAAGGCCTTTACTCGTTTCGAGGCGGTGCGGACGGACACTGTCGAGATCCAGGTGGGCGACACGACACTTCGCGTCAGCGCTTCGATCGATCCGGTGCTGCTGAGCGGCATCGTCAGGGCGGTACGGCAAGCATGATCGCTTCGGGTGTCGTGGTCTATGTGTCGTGCCAACCGGTCGACTTCCGCAAAGGCGCGGCCTCGCTGATGGCCCTGGTGCGCGATGGCGGCCTCGACCCCTTTAACGGTGCTCTTTATGTATTCCGCTCGAAACGTGCAGACCGGATCCGCATTGTTTGGTGGGACGGCAGTGGGGTCTGCCTTTACGCCAAAATAATCGAAGAAAATGGCTTCTGCTGGCCTGTCCCGTCTGCTGCCCGCGTCCGTCTCGATCATGCGCAATTAATGGCACTTCTAGCCGGAATGGATTGGAAAAAGATCCGCCCCGCCAAGGTGCGCCGGCCACTTTCGATCGGCTGATGACGATGTGCGGCAAGTTGAATCATGTTGCTGTAAGTGTTGGGAAATCGGCTGATTCTATGCTCTATTACGCGCATGGTTTTACCCGGTCCAGACCTTCCTGACGACGTCGATGCGCTGAAAGCGATGATCATCGCTTTGAACGCAGAGAAGGCTGCGACTGACGCCGAAATTGCCCGAATGAAGGCTGTCCAACAAAAAGCCGACGAGCGGATCACCACTTTGACGGCGATCTTGAAGGTTTTGCAGCGGGCCCAAAACGGGACGCGCTCCGAGCGACTGCGGCTGGCGATCAACGACGAGCAGATAGACTTCGCGTTTGAGGAGGTCGAGACTGGCCTTGCGGCGATTGATAGCGAACTTGGCCAAGTGGGCAAAGAGCGGCCAAAAAGGGAGGCGCGGCCTCGCAAAGGTTTTGCCGCCCATCTCGAACGCATCGAGGAAGTGATTGAGCCGGAGATTCCCGACGACTGCCAAGGCTTGGAAAAGGTTCTGATCGGCGAGGACCGATCCGAGCGGCTTGATGTCATACCGCCGAAGTTCAGGGTCATCGTCACACGCCGCCCGAAATATGCGTTCCGCGAACGTGATGGCGTGCTTCAGGCTTTGGCCCCCGCGCATATCATCGAAGGTGGGCTGCCGAGCGAACGGTTGCTGGCCTATATCGCCGTGTCGAAATATGCCGACGGTCTTCCGCTCTACCGCCAGGAGGCGATCTATCTGCGCGACAGCGTGGCTCTAAGCCGCTCCTTGATGGCCCAATGGATGGGGCATCTGGGCTTCGAGCTGCGGATCTTGGCGGATTACATCTTGGAACGCATCAAAGCCGGAGAGAGGGTTTTTGCGGACGAGACCACCTTACCGACGCTGGTCCCCGGCTCTGGTAGAACGATGAAGGCGTGGTTATGGGCCTACGCTTGCGATGACCGACCGTTTGGCGGGTCTGGCCCGCCGATGGTTGCCTATCGCTTCGAAGACAGCAGGGGTGGCAAGTGTCAATGCCGAGTGAAATTTCCCCAGAAGTGCCGAAGTAAAATTCCCCAATTATGCCGCCCCGGACGACGTGGAGAATTGGGTATTTTTCGGTGGCCTTCCGCGAGGGCGTGGCGGCGGGGCGAAGGACGGCGGAGTGATCAATGCTTTCGAGCGGACGTGTTCCGGCATCAATTCGGCATGCTGGCGCAGCCGGTAACTTGATCCCTCGATTTGAACGACGACGGCATGATGCAAAAGTCTGTCGAGGAGGGCCGTTGCTACCACGGCGTCTCCAAAAACATCGCCCCATTCTGCAAAGCCGCGATTGGATGTGAGGATCATCGCGCCTTTCTCGTAGCGAGCGTTGACGAGCTGGAAGAACAGATTTCCGCCACCGGCGATGACCGGGAGATAACCGATCTCGTCAACGATCAGGAGACTGGGCCTGCAGAAGAAGCGAATGCGTTCTTGCAGCCGTCCTTCGCGTTCGGCCCTGGACAGGGCCGCGATGAGATCGGCCAGCGTGCAGAAGTAGACGCTCCTGCCGGCCTTGACAGCTTCGACGCCGAGCGCCACCGCCAGATGGCTTTTGCCGGTTCCGGGCGGTCCAAGGAAATGGACGACCTCATGGCGGTCGACAAACCCCAACTGCGCAAGCGTGAAGATCCGATCTCGATCGAGCGAGGGCTGGAAGGAGAAATCGAAGCCAGCGAGTGTTTTGATGGTTGCCAGGCGACCCATCCGCAGTGCCGTTTTGATACGGCTGTTCTCGCGCAGGGTCAGCTCCTCGGAAAGCAGGATATCGATCGCTTCGAGCGCCGACAGCTCGCCGTGCTCCAGGCGCCGGACAATATGGTCGAGTGCTTCAAGGGCCCGTGGCATCTTCAAGCCGACAAGGTCATGGCGAATGCGGTCGATCATCGACGGCACGGAATCGAGAGCGGCGCTCATGTGCGGTTCTCCTGTGCCATAGCTCTGGCGACGGCGTCGTAGAAGGCGAGCGGCCGCTGGGTAACCCTGTCTCCTGTTCCATGAAGAATGATCTCGTCATTGTTGACGTGTGGTCGCGATCGCGGCGCTGAGCGAAGGGTTCTGTGTCCTGGTTCGACACGGCGTTGATGGCGTCCTTCCAACACCGGATGCACAGCGATCAACGCACCGTCCTCGAAGATTCGAACTTCATTGGCCAAGGTGTGAACTTCGACGAGCCGCCGTCTGGTAGCGTCGGGCACGCTGTAGGCGTTCCCACCGACGCTGACCATGCCCTCTCGAGAGATCCTGCGCTCTAGTCTCAACACGGATCGGAACGGAGCCAGAGGCAAAGGCCGCAAATGATGACGCTCCTCGGCGAAGGCCTCCATGACGACACGCTGCGTTGTCGCATGCACACGTGGATTGGCAACCGTATCAAGCCAATGCCGCAACTGGCTGTTGAGGTCGTCGAGGTTGCGAAACGAGCGTGCCAGGAAGAAGTCTTCACGGATGTAGCGGAATGGCCGCTCGACCTTTCCCTTCGTCTTGGCGCGATATGCTTTGCAGGCCTTTGGATGAAAGCCGTAATGGCGAGCAAGATCGAGCAGAGCGCGGTTATAAACAATGCCGCCCGTTTCGCCTTCCCCTATGACCGCAGTCTTCATTCGGTCGTAAAGGATCTCACGCGGAACGCCCCCGATCGCATCGAACGCTGCCACGTGGCATCGCAGCACTGTCGGCAGATCCTGATGCATAGCAAAGCGCGCCCAGATGAGACGGCTATGGCCCAACACCATGGAAAACAGCCAGACGATCCTCGGCGTTAGCGGCTCATCGGTGAAGATGACCTGAAACTGGGCGAAATCCACCTGGGCCTGTTCGCCGGGAGCCGTTTCGAACCGCACTTCAAAGCCTTGCTCTGAGGTCGGGCGGACGTCTCTGAGAAAGTCCGTGACGGCCGTGTAGCCACCGGCATATCCGCGTTCCTTCAGCTCTCGCAGGAGCCGCCGGCCGCTCAGGCCGGGATAGGCAGCGACCCGTTCACGTAGATAAGCCGTGAATGGATCAATCACCGTTGCCCGCGGCTTGCGTGGTCCATAAGCAGGTGCCTCGAGACCCCGCTCAATATATTTGCGAATTGTCTTTCGATCGACATTGGTCTGTCTGGCGATCGCCGACACCGACAACCCCTGTCGGTGCAAATCTAAAATCATGACTATCTCCCCGAGTTTGATCACCGACATTCCCCTCTCGACCATCGAGAGCAGTATCAGTGATGACGCGCCGCCGGTCTTCCGGGGCGCGCCCCGGAAGACCGGCGGCAACGCTAAACTGGGGAAGATTCAAACGGCACTTCTGGGGAGTATTCATCCGGTATCAACAGCAAGTGTGTCGCGCGTCATCTCGCCGGGTTCAGCGGCATCCTGCAAGTGGATGGGTACTCGGCTTATACCAGCATGCTCAAGGAGCGCGCCAAGTCCGGCAGCAATGAAACGATCAAGCTGGCCGGATGCTGGGCACATTTACGCCGAAAATTCTACGAGCTGCATGTCGGCGGCATTAATGACGCTGCAACAGCGTCGATCACAGCGATGACGGAACTTTGGAAGGTCGAGGACGAGATCCGCGGCAGTGATGCCGAAACCCGTGCCACACGTCGTCAGGAGACGTCCGCTGGCATCGTCGCCGATCTCTTCCACTTGTGGGAGAAGGAACTCTCCAAAGTCTCCGGAAAGTCCAAGACTGCGGAGGCGATACGCTACGCCCTGACACGCCGGGAGGCGCTGGAGCACTTCTTGACGGACGGTCGCGTCGAAATCGACTCCAACATAGTCGAGCGTGCCATCCGACCCCAAACAATTACGAGGAAGAATAGTCTCTTTGCCGGTAGCGAGGGCGGCGGAGAGACATGGGCCACGATCGCCACACTTCTACAGACGGCAAAAATGAACAACGTCGATCCGCTTGCCTGGCTATCTCAAACGCTCACCCGCATCGCAAATCGCTGGCCAGCCGCTGATATTGAGCTGCTCATGCCATGGAACTTCGAACCAGACGCCGTCGGCTAACCGCTTACTGAAAAGCCACGAGCTTGACCAGCTTTTGGCCTGGAATTGGAAAAAGCAACGAGAGGCGGAAGGGAAATCCTTGGCGAGAGCAGCGTGAAACAACCCCGGCGCCTACCGATAATGTCCCTTGACGAGCTGGAGGGCTGGTTCGACACGGCCAAGCCAGCACCGCATTGCAGGGGCGTCTCCATGTTGAACGGCTTTCTGACGGGGCTGGCCGCAGGGCCGGTCTTCCTGCTGCCCAATGACTGGATGTGGCATGTTGTCGGCGAACACGAGCAGCGAGCATTCATCGGCAACAAAATGCAGGCTGTTATTGATACGATCGTTGATCACTATAACCTGATAGCACACCAGCTCACCAGAGCTGGTGCTTATGCGCCGATCTACATGCGTACGGATGGCGAGGAGGTTCTCGCTGATGATTGGGCGGACGGGTTCTTTGGCGCGATGAACCTCAGCCTTGAGCAATGGGCACCGCTGTTTGCGGATAAGAAGGCCGGCGAGCCGCTCCTTACCATCTTGACGCAAACCACCAATCCGCAACTGGCTGAGATCATTGCGACGGCTTACCCTAAGCCACTGGAACCCCAACTACTGTTTAAAGAAGCCTGGCGAGCGTTACCCAAAGCCGTCGAGGCCATTTACGCCTATAGCAAGCCCCTGCGCTTTAACCCCGCCGCTCCTGCAAACCAGGCTTAGTAAGTTATCAGCATGAGTATCATGCCTATGCTGATAACTGCAGAAGATCCCACGAGCCTGCAAACGCGACAAGGCCGTCAATAAATATAGCCGTGGGGCGCTCGTGCCGGATACGCTTATTCCGTCATACCGGTAACCAACGACACGGCGCGACAGAGCCCCGCGTTTCGTCTCCGCCGTTTTTGAATGCAATGGAGAATGCAGATTGTGACCGTAACGCCTATCGGCACACCGGTGCCACAACCTGCACCCGCCGTCGTTCGTTGATGGCCCTGCCCGCTCCTCCAAGAAAACACAAGTGCGCCGCCTCCATTGTCGGGTTCGTCAATTTCGCGACACGCCCCTGTCCGATGTAATCCTATCTCACTTTCATTAAACAATTGAAACACAACGATGTTTTTTGCCTGAGCGCCTCGGCATAACTGGCATGACTTTTGAAGCTTTCTCGATTTCGACAGGACAGGAATTGCCAGCGGTGAGCAACTCACCGCCGCGACCTACGAGGAAACTTATGCTTAACGAAGGCCGGACTGCGAAGTCCGAATTTGTCGGAAGTCAGCTCATCGATTTAGTCGCAGCTATAGATGAAATTGCCGTGTCGTTCCCGGACAGGATAGCGATTAAGCACGGTGGGGAAGAACTGACATATGGTGACCTGCGCGTGCAGTCGGATCGAATTGCGAGCACGCTCCGGGAGCGCTGCGCGCAGGTCATTGGCTATTGCGGTGAACGAAACCTCCATTGGGCAACCACAGTCGTCGCAATTCTGAAAAGCGGCTCAACATATTTGCCGCTCGATCCATCCTTGCCGGCCTCCCGCATTTCTTCGATGATCGAGCAGAGTGAATGCACCCTGGTCATCGGGCCGGAAAGACCTGACGCGCTTGGTCTGTTTCAGGAAAACGGCAACTGCAGCCGAGAATTCTTAACGGTTCAGACAGCGCTACTCGGCGGCCGTGCCTCTGCTGCGATGCCAACTTCGGTTGAAAGCCGCCTCGCCTACATTCTTTTTACGTCCGGCTCGACGGGCAAACCCAAGGGAGTAATGGTCAAGCGTGCAGGCTTAAACAATCATTTAACGGCCAAGATAGTTGCACTCGAGCTCAGCGATAAGGACTGTGTTGCACAAACTGCTTCACACGGCTTTGACATCTCACTGTGGCAGCTTTTGGCAGGGTTATGTGTCGGCAGTCGCGTCGCGATCATAGATGATGCGACCGTGAGATCTCCGTTGGCCCTTCTTGAGGCACTGCAGGCACATCGCGTAACAATTGTCCAATTCGTCCCATCGGTGCTCGCGGTATTCGTCGAATATCTGCAGACCCTCTCAGCCGACGAGCGGCTTCTTGGCGTCTTACGCATGGTGTCCACGGTCGGCGAGCCGCTGACGCCCGCATTGGCGCGCGGTTGGCTGACACTCTTTCCTCAAATACCAATTCTCAATCACTACGGCCCGACCGAATGTGCGGATGGAGTTACGCATCATTTGGTATCTCTCCCGCCCAGCACAGCCGACGCATATGTCCCCATCGGTAAGCCGATTGCCAACCTTAGGGTGTATGTCGCCAACGGGTTGCGTCTGTGCAAGACGGGGGAAGTTGGGGAAATTTGTGTTAGTGGAGCCGGTGTCGCTGATGGTTACGTCAACGATAAGGGGCGTACCATGGAAGCGTTTTCGGCAAATCCCTTCTCGGAGCACCCATCGTATCGGCAGCTCTACAAGACCGGCGATCTCGGACGCCTCAGGGCAGACGGCCTGCTGGAGTGCCTTGGTCGACGAGATCGTCAGATCAAGATCCGCGGGCACCGGATCGAACTTGGAGAGATCGAGTCTCGGCTCTGCGCCCATCCTTTGGTAAATGCGGCCGCCGCTATTGCGCCGGTCCCAGAGAGCTTGAAGCTCACGGCTCGGGATATAAACAACAGCGACCGACAAACGGAACCACGACGAATCGTGGCCTATGTGTCGGCTTCTGCCGAACTTTCGGAGCGTGAGCTCAGGAGCTTTGTTGCCGAAGCGCTTCCTGCCTGCATGCTGCCGGAACGCATCATTCGCATCGACCGGATTCCTGTTACCCGAAACGGGAAAGTGGATCTCGCGTCCTTGCCTGATCCGACGACCATTCGGCCGGAGCTGCCGAATCCCTTCGAGGAACCAAAGACGGAACTCGAAAGCACCCTACGGCGTATTTGGTCCAGCGTTCTTCGGATCAAGGATATCGGCGTCAGCGACCAATTTATGGATCTCGGAGGCGACTCGCTCCGAGCGATGCTTATATTGGCTCAGGTTCAGAGGCAGCTCGGGACAAAGGTGGACTTCAGGATCGTCCTGAATGGGACCGTCAGGTCGCTTGCGGCATCGATATCGCGCCAATCCGGCACGACGCAGACGGTGCTACCAGCTTGCGGGAAGCTCAAACGATCACCCCTGACGCGAGTGCAAGAACACCTTTGGTTCCTCTGGCAGCTCGATCCGACCGCAAAAAACTACATGATTCAGGGCGGTGTGCGTATCCGAGGTGCCATCGATCTGATCGCATTCAATAAAGCCTGGAGCGACGTTGTTCAGACGCATGACGCGCTTCGCGCACGTTTCATCGACGAAGAGTGGCCGGTTCAGATTTTTGATGATCCGCCGAGCGCCGATCTGGAGTTGATAGACGCCACCCACCTAAGTGAACAGCAGGCCGAGGAACTTGTGTCGGAACTGCGACGGACGGAGCTCAACAACCCTTTTGATCTCAGCCAGGGCCATTTGTTTCGAGCGCGGATGATCCGTCTTGGCGCGGACGATCACCTCGTGCTGATAACTGCGCACGAAATCATCATAGATGCATGGTCAATTTCGGTCCTGCTCAGAGATTTGCAAACGAGATACTCCCAAGCCGCCGCCTTCTCTCCGACGGATCGCCCATCACTGTCGACCTATGCGCTCTGGGAAAGTGCAAATGTCACGCCGGAGTCGTTGAAGGGCCAACGCCGCTATTGGCGTCGGCAAATAGGCGACAATCCTCCTGTACTTTCGATCGGGAACGATCGAGTGCGGCCGAAAGTGGGCTCCAACCGCGGGAACTCGCATGCGGTTCTTCTTGGCGGCGAGCTGTCTGACCACGTGCGAGACTTTGCGCGCCGGCAAAGGTGCACGACTTCGGCTGTCCTGTTGGCATGTTTCAAGCTTCTATTGCGCATGTATAGCGGCCAAGACGACGTTGTCGTTGGCATGCCGCACGTCGTGCGTAGCCAACCAGGCACCGAGGAAATCGTGGGCTTTTTCCTCAACATGCTGCCAATCCGAACGAAGATCGACATCAATCAGTCTTTTGCGGCTCACGTAGCTCACGTGCAGGACCTCATAAGCGATGCCATCGCGAACTCGGACTATCCATTCAGCTGGATGGTCAGAGATACCCGGTTCCTGCGCGAACATGGTCGATCGCCGATCTTCCAAGTCATGTTCAACATGTACTCCGAGCCTCCGGAGCCATCGGGCAAGCGCGATCTGGAACTGACATTTCGCGAATACGACACGGGTTACGTTAAGTTCGACCTTACCCTTTATGCACAAGACGAAGGCGATGAAATTGCAATGCAACTGGCTTATGCGCAAGACACATTCTCAAGCGATGTGATCGCTCGCATGGCCGATAATCTTCGCCATCTCATTGCTGCCTGTGTCGAGAGGTCTGCCGAGTCGATTGTCGCCCTGAGCGGCCCCAGCCCGTCGGAAATCGCCACCCTAAACTCGCTCAAGGGCGACGAGCAGTCATTCGAGAAGGAGCCTTCGCTTGTGGAGGCGTTCAATCAGGTAAGCGCTTCAAACAGCGATCGGGTGGCGTACTTCGGCGAGTTCGGAGCAATCACGTTTGGCCAACTGCACCACCGAATGGCTACAATCCAGTCGCTTCTGCGAACTTGCGGGGTGGGAGCGGGTGACATCGTTGCCATGCTGGTCGACCGGTCGCCGGATGTAGCGGCAACAACCTTGGCAATCAGGAATTTGCAGGCAACGATCGTGCCGATCTCGCCTGATTACCCAAGGGAACGGGTCGGCCACATCGTAAGACATAGCGGCGCGAGGCTCCTTATTCATGCGGGCACGGACGCGGAGGTGGATTTCGGCGTGCCGTGCGTTGATCTGGCTGTCCTCCAAGCTGCATCCGGCCCTGGCCGGGTCTGGCACCGAACTGTCGAGTTGCCCAATCAGGACGCAGCGAGCTTAATTTACACTTCATCCTCGACTGGGAAGGCGAAGGGCGTTCTCGTACCCGAATCTGCGATACTCAACCGGCTGAACTGGATGTGGCGATGCTTCCCTTTCGACGGCTTCGACGTGATGGTGGCACAGAAGTCAGCGACACTCATTGCCGCGCTATGGGAGTATTTTGGAGGGCTGCTGAAGGGAGTGCCCACGCTGATCCTGACGCAGGAGCAGGTGCTCGACCCCGACCTCTTGTTGAGGGCATTGGCACAGCATCGCGTCACGCGGTTGTTTGCCGCTCCGCCCATTCTGTCCGGTTTAATCGCTTCTCAAAAGCGACATCCGGAAACAACCAACTTGCGCCTGGTCACAAGCAGCGCCGAACTGATGCCGCCATCGCTTCCGATTCGCTGGCGAGAGTGCTTTCCAGATGTGCCGCTGTGGAATTTTTACGGCACGACCGAGTGCGCGTCCAATGCAGCAGTGTACCGAACATCAGACGCCGACGACGGCTCTTCAGCTGTGCCGGTCGGGCGCCCGATCGACAATGTAAAAGTCTACGTTCTTGACGCACACTTGAAGCAGGTTCCCGTCGGAGTCGCAGGTGAACTCTGCGTTGCCGGACGCTGCGTGAGCACCGGGTATTGGAAGGATCCAGAGCGAACAAAACACCGTTTCGTTTCAAATCCGTACGACGAAAGTCAATACAGCATCCTTTATCGCAGCGGTGATATCGCCCGCGTCTCCGCCAAAGGCCTCCTGGAGATTTGCGGTCGAGCAGATAACCAAATTCAGCTTCGGGGTTTCCGAATTGAGCTGGAGGAACTTGAAGCCGCGCTCGTCGCTCATTCCGGCGTTGCGCAGGCCGCCGCATTTGTCCAGGGCGAGGACGATGATCGGCGACTGGTTGCCCTTGTGGTCCCAGCTCTCGACGGCCTGACCTCTGGAGCCATCGTGAACCACCTGCGGCAGACACTGCCCTCCTACATGATTCCGTCGGATGTTCGGATCGTGCACCGTATGCCGCTCACCGCGAGCGGGAAGATAGATCGGGCTCGTCTCTCTTCCGTCTCGTCCCGCAAGATGCGAAGGACCAAATCCGCTAAGCCGCGAACGGAGAGGCAGCGACTCCTTGCCGATATCTGGCACGAGCTGTTGGGCGCCAAATCTGTCGGCATCGATGATAGCTTCTTTGATATCGGCGGAAATTCGCTCCTCAGCGTGCGGTGCGTTACACTGGCGCGTAAAGCGGGACTGAACTTGACCGTCAGCCAACTGCACCGGACACCAACAATCCGCGAGCTGGCAACGCACCAGTCCGCGGCCACGACTTATGCCGAGCCCGTTTCCGATGAACCGCTGCCAATGACCCCTGCAGTCTCACATTGGAATAGTCGTGTCGGAATCGGCGATCACTACAACATCGGCGATCTCTTCTTCATGCCCGCCGGCCTCTTGAATGTCTCCACTCTTGAACATGCGCTTGCGCATATCACCGGCCGGGAGGAAGGACTGAGGCTCCGAATCGTGCAAACAGAGAACGGCCTCTCTCAGGCGATCGGATCGATACCCCGAGCCCTCGTAGAGGAAATAGACCTTGTCGGTGTAGACACATCGGAACAACGCGCGGTCATTGAGCGCTCCTGTGCGGAGCGTCAGCGCTCGTTTCGATTTGACGGTCGCACACCCCTTATCAGGGTCTCAGCTTTCCGGACGTCGGAAAGCGGCGATTACTATTTGCTCGTTCTGCTGCATCACTTCGTAGCAGACGGGGTCGGATACAGATTGTTCCTGAGTGCACTGGACGCAGCTTACAAGTCGTTTGCTGCCGGCCAAACCGGAGCGGTTACAGAGAACACGACCCTGACCCAATGGCTGAAGCGTTTGGACAAATACGCGAATGGCGAAGCCGAAACGGAGCTGGAGCACTGGGAAGGCATTCGATATGAGCGATTTGACATGGGTGTGAGCGACGCCGGGTCGTGTGCGGCGGGCTTTTCAACCGAAACGGCCAAACGCCTCCATCATGCAGGCTCGGAGGAGCATATCGATGAAGACTTCTGCACGCCACTCTGGAAAGACCAGGCGACATATCATCTAAGGATCAATGAGGAGACAACGGGGAAACTTCTCAAGGTTGCGGCGAGGTCTGCACATTGCGAGGATTTTGATCTCGTGCTGGCGGCTATTTCGGGGGCATTTGGCCGCGCTTTTGGAAATTATTCCCTCTGGATTGACAGCCTCACCTCGACGAGGGGACATCTATTCGAGGATATCGACCCGTCTCAAATCATTGGTTACGTCGGTGAACTGGTGCCACTTCCGTTATTCCTTACCGGAATGGAGTCTCGCCTGGACCGCGCCCGCTCCATATATCGGCAACGCAGCTCACTGCCGCGCCAAGGCATAGGTTTCCGTGCTCTGAAGTTCTTGAACCAGAACCCTGCTTTGCGCGAGCGGATCGATCGTCTGCCGTTACCCCGCATCGGGCTAAACTATCGAGCTAGGCTACAACATCATTATCCCCGCCGTCTGCTATGCAAGGATCCAGATCCATTGTGGCTCGGCGAAGATATGGATCAGTCAGTTATGAACTACCTCTTCTGGTTTCGCATCGGATACCAATCGGGTGAACTACGAATCGAAACGAGATATGATCCACGGCAAGTCGGCTTCGAAACGACCCGCGATCTCTGCACAATCTTCCGCGACGAACTCCTCCAGACTGTCGATGCATTAGGAGAGCCCGCACAACGAGCCAACTACGGATGAGCCCGCCGGAGCGATCGATGAAGAGCAAAGAAGAGCGCATGGCTTCGCCGGCGGAGCATACCAGTTTGTCGGACGGCAAGGTGTCCAGCCTCATCATGCGGCTTGCCATTCCCTCCATTATCGGTTTGTCGATCAATGCACTTCAGCAGTTCGTGAATGCAATCTTTGTTGGAAGGCTCGGCGCGCAGGCTATCGCCGCCGTCAGCGTAGCTTTGCCCTTGGTCGTCCTGCTCACCGCAGTCGGGCAGGGGATCGGCGTCGGCACGGCATCGTTCGTGTCGCGCAATCTTGGCGCCGGCAATTCCTTGGAGGCGAATCGCGGCGCGAGCTTGGCGCTCGCTCTAGCGGCGCCGATCGGAGTGACACTTACCGGCGCTCTGCTTTTCGGTTTGCGCGACGTTCTTGCTTTGCTCGGTGCCAGTCCGACAATAATGCCAGCCGCACTCGACTACGCATCGACGCTCCTATTTGGTTACACTCTGATGTTGTTGAATATGGTCAACGGGTTTGTCGCGAGGGCTGAGGGCAATACACGCTTCAGCATGTGGACCATGATTACGGCTTTTGCGCTGAATGCCCTGCTCGATCCGATTCTGATTTTTTCCCTGCATCTCGGAATTCGTGGGGCGGCGCTCGCAACATTTTTGGCGCAGCTCGCCGCCACTGGCCTCTACATTCTATATTTCGTGAAACAATTGGGAATTGTCCGTGTCCGCATCTCCTACATAACTTTGGGGGGTGGCCGCGTAAAACAGCTCGCCGCCATCGGCGCGCCTGCAACCATCACAGGTATTTTGTCTGCTCTTGCGTTCGTGCTCTTGAACAGGGCAGCTGCACAATTCGGCGACAATTCCGTTGCCGCTGTGGGCATAGCTGCACGATTGTTGACAATCGGGGCCCTCCCGATCATGGGCCTATGCATAGGCTCCCAGGCGGTTCTCGGTTTCAGCTGGGGAGCACAGGATTTCGCTCGAGTACAGAGGGCCGCGAAGTTCATGCTCTCCATAGCGGTTGCATTTTCAGTTACCTTTTCTGCTGTGGTCGTGATTTTTGCTCGGCCAATCGTCCGACTTTTCAGCAGCAGCGAGGACATGACTGAAATCGCTGTCTCGACCTGCATCATGTTCCATCTCTTTTTCGGGCTTTTTGGTGTTCAGCATGTAGCGATAACGATGCTTCAGTCCTTCGGGAAAGCACGTCTGAGTGCGGTCGTTTCCTTCGCGAGGCAAGGATATCTGTTCGTACCAGCCATACTGCTATTGCCCGCAATTTGGGGCTTCAAAGGACTGTTAATCAGCCAGGCAACTGCTGAACTCGCGGCCGGGCTGCTCGCGGTGTTTGTCATAGTCAGGCAGTTCGGCGATCTCAAAGGAATGCTCGTTTCCCGGCAAGCGGTTGGTTAAGGCTGAGAGTTGATGCGAACGTGGCAATGATTACGGATCCGCTTGGGATTGACCAGCCAATCCAAAAACGAGTGTCATGCTTACCCATGGCAATTTGATTTTAACGCCGAGGGCGAGATGCGCCAATCCGCCAGCGCGATTTTGGGCGAGTTCCCGAACAAGCAGGACGTGCTCGAATGAGAGGAAATCTCATGCTAGAAAAGCTGCTCCCGCCGAATGTTGCTGTGCAAACTTCTCGAGCAAGTGACGGCCCCGAAATCCAAGTGATGGCCGAAGAAGAGAGTGCAATTGCCACAGCGGTCAAAGGCAGAAGGCGTGAATTTTCGATCGGGCGGGCATGTGCCAGGGCGGCATTGTGCAAACTTGGCTTTCCGTCTTGCCCGGTCCCAAGCGGGCCTAACAGGGAACCGCTTTGGCCGTCTGGAATCGTTGGCAGTATAACTCATTGCGTCGGATTCTATGCAGCGGCGGTGGCCATGAAGAAGGACTTCATTGCGCTTGGAATCGATGCCGAAGTCGATGCAGAGCTGCCCACAGGAGTGTTGTCGCTCATTTCGAGCGACGAGGAGCGACATTGGATCGCGAATGCATCCGGGCATGTCAATTGGGGACGGCTGCTCTTCAGCGCTAAGGAGAGCATCTTCAAGGCGTGGTTTCCGCTTACACGTGAATGGCTGGACTTCGAGGATGCCGTGGTCACCATCATTCCGGACGACGGCTCATTCGTCGCTCAGCTTCCACACACGTGCGTGCCGGCAAAGGATTGTCCACGGGAACTCCGCGGCCGCTTCATGATTTCAAATGGCCTAATACTAACCGCAGTATTGCTTGACGGGCCGCAACCATTGGATGAATCTTTTGCGGTTGAATGGGTCGCAGCAGACGGCGTCGAGCCTGGATAATAAGGCGTTGCGGGGTTTGCTCCATGGCACAGCGAAGTTTCAACACGCACACACAAGACCAACTTTCTTCGGACCGGTTCGACAGAGAATCTCGGCTTTGACTGTTTTAGTGTCGGCCGATGCGATGCTTTAAAATGTGTCGAGGAGTATGGCGAGCGCATGAGAATAAGCCGCTGCTTTGATGGCGCAACGTAACCGCCCGATTGTGACCGTGGGGAATATGTCTTGACACGCTCGACGACCTTTTCGTCGAGGACGAAGCAATCGAGGAACTCTTGCCATGTTTCCGCAGACCTACGCGCGTCGCTAAGCATCTGCCTGAGTTCGTCAACGCCATCGTCTGTCAAAGCTGACGTACTCTCGTCGTCTCCAGTCACGACGCTGATGATATTGCCATAGGTCAGGTTGTCATCATTGCTGATGATCTCCCGGAGAAGGTCGACATCCTCATTGAGGATTTCGGCGACATAGTCGATGGTGAAGACGAAGCGGACCGTTGCCATCAGGCGGCCTCGGCGCAGATGACTGCCACCGTCGGCACCCAGTTCCATGGGAGCAGTTCGGCGAGGCGATTGATCTTGTGATCCTGAATGCGGTCGAGCACGTCAGCCAGATAGGCCTGAGGATCAAGGCCATTCATCTTGGCGGTCTCGATAATTGTCATGGCCCGCGCCAGGGTTTCTGCTCCAGTGTCAGCGCCCGCGAAGAGCCAGTTTCGTCTTCCAACGCCGATCGGACGCAACGCCCGTTCTGCGGCATTGTTATCGATTGCGACACGGCCGTCTTCCAGGAACAGGCAGAATGAGGACCACCTGCTCAGGCCATACCTGAAAGCGCCAGCCAGATCGCTCTTGCCGGGGATACGGGTCAGTTGCGCTTCGGCCCAGACGCGCAAGGCTTCGACCTTTGCCTTGCTGTGCTTCTGGCGCGCGGCGAGACGGATATCGGCAGACTTGCCTGCAACCTCGCGCTCGATGTCGTAAAGCGCGCCGATACGGTCGAGCGCCTCGCGGGCGATCTCGGATTTGTTCGAGGTCCAGATATCATGGAAGTCGCGCCGCCAATGCGCCCAACATGAAGCTTCCTGGAAGCGGCGTGTCCCGTCCGGTCCGGCCTCATACAACTTCGCGTAGCCTTTGTAGCCGTCGGCCTGAAGGATGCCGCTCGCCTGCTTGAGGTGACGGTGAACGTGCTCTTCCTTCCAGTCGGGAGCAAAATAATAGACCGCACCGGGCGGAGCTATGCCCGCCCATGGGCGTTGGTCCCGGACATAGGTCCAGAGCCGGCCCTTCTTCACCCCTTTCCCCAGCCCCTTGTCGCGCAGAGAACGATCCAGAACCCGGATCGGCGTGTCGTCGGCGTGGAGAAGGTCGCTGCTCATGATCGCCGCCTCGATCAACTCGATCAGCGGCAGGAGCACCCGCATGGCGCGGCCGCACCAATCGACCAGCGTGCTGTCGGGGATATCAACGCCCATGCGGGCGAAGATTTCGTTCAGGCGATAGAGCGGCAGGTGGTCGTCAAACTTCGAGACCAGGATGTAGGCGAGCAGTCCAGCGCCCGCCATGCTGCCCGGTATCGGACGGCTGGGCGCGGGCAACTGCACCATCTTCTCGCAGCAGCGGCAGGACTTCTTCAGCCGAGCAATCTCGATGACCTTCATCTGTGCGGCGATCATGTCGAGGATTTCGCTGACGTCTTCACCGACAAGCCGCAGTTCGCCACCGCAATCGGGGCAGTGCGTGCCAGGATCGAGTTCCCTGCGCTCGCGAGCGGCCTTGTCCGACACGCGCGGACGGCGGCGCATGGTCTTTTCCGGCATGCTTGCCTCAGACTCCGCACGCACGGTTTCCTCGACGTCGGCGAGCGGCTCGCTGCTGCTTTCCGAGGCGGCAATCATCAGGTCCTCCAGCGCCAGTTCCAACTGCTGGATTTCCCGCTCGATTTTTTCCGACGATTTGCCGAAGCCATGTTTCTTCAGCCTGGCGATGCGCAGCCGCAGCGATTGGATCAACTGGTCATGCGCCTGCAGGGTCGCCGACATCTTCGCGTTTTTCGCCTCAAGCGCAGCGATCATTGCCTTCAGGAAGGCCGGATCATCGGGAAGATTTTGGCTCGCGCTCGACATGAACCTGACTACCACAGGTCAGAGCCAACATCCATAAAAACACGCAGATTCAGTGGGATAATTCAACTAACGCGGGCCGGAGGAGAGCCCCAGTCCGGCCGCCGCCAATCAATCCCTTCCCAGAGCATCGCCAGTTGAGCAGACGTCAACCGGGCTGCCCCATCTACTGCCGACGGCCATGGAAACCGCCCTTTCTGCAGGATTTTATAATAAAGGCAGAACCCCTGACCGTCAAAATACAAAAGCTTCAAACGGTCGCCCCGCCTCCCGCGAAACGCGAAGACCGCACCTCCCGTCGGCTTCTGGCGCAGCACATCCTGGGCAAGAGCAGCCAGCCCCTCGATCCCCTTGCGCATGTCCGTGACACCGCAGGCAAGGTAAACCCGAACACCTGTCCCAGGCCCGATCATACCGCCTCGATTGCCCGGATCAGGCGCTTCAGAGCAACCACGTCAACATCGCCGCTGAAGCGAAGGTTTCGTCCGCAGCGCAATTGCAACTCCATCATCGCAGGCAAAACCTGCATGCCATCGACAGTCCGAGCCTCTTCGTTGTCTCCAGGGGGCGGCATGTCCAGCGGCAGAAACACTGGGGTCGGAGGTGGCAACAGCAGGCCCTTCTTCCGCAACTCACGCCGCCAGGTATAAATCTGCTGCCGCGTGACCGAATACCGGCGCGCTACCTCAGTCACCGACGCGCCATCGAACCCCACCGACAGCACGATCTCCAGTTTGCTCTCATCACTCCAACGTCGGCGACGTTCATCGCCGAGAATTTCCACGCGCATCGCAGGCCTCGCCTAAAACACGTCGCTAACGACGTCGTTATAGACGGGTCATAAATAAGCGCGGCTATTTCCAACAGGCGGCCACAATCGGGCGGTTACGGCGCAACCCGCCACCCGGCGGCGGGTCTTCTGCTTCCAGCACGCGAGCCCCGAAACTGCAAGGCGCGAATGCGGGGCATTGCGTGCTCCCCCTCGCCTGCATTGAAAAGACCTTCCAGAACAACTCGGCGCTCCGTATGCGTGCATTTGAGGAGATCTGCGTGCTTGATCAATTGAGCGGTGGTAGGGTCGAGTAAGGTATAGGGCGCAGCTCTCTTTCCGATCGAGCTAGCTTACTTTGGAATTGGTGCGGACGCAGTAAGGTAAGGCGTTTCTCATTCAACTATCTCAACTTTGATCGGCGACCGGGCCTTAACCCAAGCCAACTATGAAGTGCGGATGCGATTGTCGTTGCCCTGGGCGCGCTCCAGCCCGTAGACATCGCCCTTAAGCTCCGTCGCTTGCGCCAGCACTCCGGCGATGAGGTCCAGCTCCTCGGCAGTCAGGACGAGGTCGGAGACGGCGAGGTTCGAGGCCAGATGCGAGCGGTTGTGCGCGCCGATGATGACCGCCGCAACACCCGGCCGGCCGAGCATCGCAGCGCTGGCGACCGTGGCGATGTCGGTCCCCTGCCGATCAGCGATCTGGCGCAGCGTCGCCAAGAGCGCCTGAAACAGGTCCCAGCCGCCGATATCGTCGATAACCCGCTTGTATTTGACCAGCGAACGGTTCTCCAGCTGCCCCGACGGCTCCGGCGCTCCAAGCCACCTGTCGCCGAGGAAGCCGCCGGCGACGGTGCCATAGCACAGGAGCGAGACGCCGTTCTCTACCGCCGCCTCAGCCATGCGCAGTGCGGGGCGACGGTCAAGCAGCGAGTACTGCACCTGCATGGAGGTGAGCGCCACTCCGGCCTTGACGATCTCCAACATATGGTCGGTGTCGAAATTGGTGCCGCCGATCTTATCAACCTTACCGGTGCGGCGAAGATCGTCCAGCCACAACGCCGCGTCCAGCCAACCTGGCACCCGGTATTCCCACCAGTGAAGCTGAACGAGATCGAGCCGCTCCTGGTTGAGACGCCTCAACGACTGGTCGATCATGCTCGCTATATAGGACTTGCTGATGCGCGGCAGACTGTCGAAGTCGGGCACAAACTTGGTGTGCACTTTGATCCGGGCCAGCGCCTGTTCCCCGCGCAAATCCCCGTAGCGTGTCCTGAAGCGGCCGATCAGTTCTTCGACGCCGGCATAAATGTCGGCACAATCGAAGGTGGTGATGCCCGCGTCCGCGAAGGCCACCATGTCGGCGACCGGGTCGTCACTGCGGACGGTGCGATGGCCGCTCGCCAATTGCCATCCACCATGGATCACACGCGAGATCTCGTAATTTGGAGCAAGCTGGAGTCTCTGCATTTTTAACCTTATAACAGTCACCATGGAGCGGCTGGACCAGCGCGGGCCGCTCAAATCCCAGAATTAGACATTTAGAACAGACGCCAGCGGGTCTGCAGTTTCGTGGTTTGAACGCGCTGATCGTGACGACGTCGTGGCCGCTGCATCTGCATGACCACGGGGCCTTCCCGCCGTTGCCTTACCCGCGCACATGGCCGCCTGTCCGCTCTCGGTGTTCGTGCCGACCCGCTGCAACAGCGATCGGCCCGCCTCCGCATAGTGCCGCTGCTGGACCATCGCGTGTTGCGCCGCTGCCTGCAGGTCGCGCAACCGCCGCTGCAGAGGCGAACTCTCATAAACCGCGGCACCGCCCGCGAGCGTAAAGCAGGCTTGCGCGGCGCAAGCACAGATAGTGGCAGTCCAGATTCCCGTCTGTATGCCCTGCGCATAGAGAGCTTGGCCGTTCAACGTGTCCGCCACAGCGTGCCGCCAGTGGCTGTCGGCCTGAACCTGCATGGCCGCCCGCGCCGCCCGCACATCTGCCTCGATTCTACCCAGTTCGCCCTGGGCCATCTCGGACTCGCGCATCGGCGCCGGGGCTTGAAGCTGCTGTCGGCCGTTATGGACAAGCTCGGCAAGATCCCACAACGCGCCCTCGGCGATGCCCACGCAGACAGCCCCAAGAAGCACCGACTGAAGATGCCGCCACGATTGATACAACGGCCCCGGTTCGCACGTTGCCCCCTCTGGAAAATCGAAAAAATTGGCCTCCGGCGCCAACGCATTTTCAAGGACTATGTGGTGACTGCCGGTACCTCTGAGGCCGGAGGCATGCCAAGTATCTTCGATCTGCCAGGCCGATGCCGGCAATGCGACACACCGGACAAGGGGCCGCCCGGCATCCCCTGCGGGCCCACAAAGAGCCTTGCCGCCTTCCGACATGACACAAAGGCCCATCATCCAGTCGGCGTCTTGGCAGCCGCTGGCGAACGGCCAACGCCCGTTCACACGCCATCCGCCTGGTACTCTCTCGGCCGTGCCCGCCGGCGAGTAGACGCCAGATATAATGACGTCCGACTTGTCACGATACATCAGATCGTAGGTCTGTCTCGGCAATCGAGGACTCACAATGGCCGAGGCGCTGCCGATCATCGCGGTCCACCCGACTGAGCCGTCGAGTCGAGCCAAAGCGCTGATCACTTCCATTCCCGAGAGTAAATCCAGCTCAAACCCGCCACGGCTGCGTGGCGCGAACATGCGGTATACTCCGATCGACCGTAACTTCTCGATAAGATCTGACGGCATGCGGCGTTCGGCTTCGATCTCGGCTGCACTGGCCAGCACCGCGGGAGCTAGATCGTGAATTGCATCGAGCATCCGCCCCACAGCGGATGTTCCCGATTCCGTGTCGCGAGAGCGGCATTGGCCGCTTGCGCCCGCCATGTGAGCCGTACCATTTGTCCGGCGGATAGCATCAATCTGATCCGTCAATTTCTGCATTGCCATCGCTATTTTTAGGAATTGTGGTGCCGCTTGCCTGTAATACATGCAGTGCGACGGTGGTGGGTTTGCGGCTTTGGCGCGTTACATGGCTCCATCCCGCGCTTCGCGTGCCGTTCCTTCCTTGGCAGCCTTCAGATCGGCGGCGGTCGATATGCGGCTGGGCTTTTGCAAAGCAGTGTGAATGTTCACTTTTGTCCTAATCCCTTTTGCCGTGACCTGTGATCACGTCCGATGTGTGTCTGCGGACCTCCGATGCTGGCTTGCCGAAATGCAAATCAAGTCCGCCATAGCTGCTAGAGCATTGAAGGAGAGTTCCGTGCGAAAGGCCGGTGAGCTGATCATGTAATTTTCCTCGTCTTGCGTGCCAGCGTGGCCGGCGATCCGACGCAAGTGCCATGCCAATCGAAAAGTCATTGGCAAACAACATGATCACTCCGCGACGCATTGTTTGATCCCCGACATTGTCTCACAGCTGACAACGTTCGATCGACACCCGAGCGGTCACGGTGGGCCATCATCTCATCCTTCGGCACACAACGGCCCAGAGGCTCGTCCCATGCTGATTTGGAAACGACGTTCAAATCTGAGGCGAATCTATTATTGCAGATGATTGCCAAACTATTCGCTCGGCGTCCGAGATCGCTAGGAGATTGCCATTGAGTTCCTCAAGTCGTTTTGCTGAATACGCTCTGGGACATTCAGAATTGGAGATGCGCAGGCTGATCCTGCAGGCCGCGGCACTGCGGCCGATGACAGAGCGATTGCTTCGCGCAGCCGGGCTAGCTCCGGGCATGCGGGTGCTCGATCTCGGCTGCGGCCCCGGCGATGTGTCCCTTCTGGCGGCAGAGCTGGTCGGCCGGTCCGGAGCGGTACTAGGCGTGGATCGCAGCGAGGAAGCGCTCGTCACGGCGCGGGCACGGGCAAAGGAAATGGGTCTGGCGCAGATCCGCTTCCTGCATGCGGCGGCCGACGAGGCCGTCGACACCGTTATGGCCGACAAACGGTTCGACGCCGTCATCGGCCGCTTCGTCCTATGCTATCTGCCGGATCCGATCGACACGCTTCGCCGGGCGGTCGCGCGATTGGCACCGGGCGGCATTCTGGCGTTCCATGAGGTGGATTTCCTCGATGAGTTCCGCTCCCGTCCTTTGGTGCCGCTGTGGCAGCAGGCGGGACAGTGGCTGCTAGAAAGCTTCCGGCCGACGATAGCGCATCCGGACATCGCCGGTCGGCTGGTTGAGGCTTTCGAGACGGCCGGGCTGCCGATGTCGGGGCTGTTCTGCGAATGTCCAGTCGGCGGCGGCACAGCCTCGCCGCTTTATGCTTGGCTGGCGGAACGCGTGCGTAGCGTGCTGCCGCTGCTGCTTCAATCCGGTGCGGCCACTTGTGAGGAGGTGGGCATCGACTCGCTGGAGGTGCGGCTACAGCAGGCGGTCGTGGCCATGAGCAGCCAGGTCGCTGCCCCTGCCCAGGTCTGTGCTTGGGCACGTAAGTCCTGCGGTGAGGACTCGCGACTGGCCCGATGATGCGGTCGGCCATCGGCCGACGTATCAAATTTTGCGTCCACCTTGATGATTTTGGCTTCCGGATTTTTTCCGCTCTCCTCCATATTCAGTAGATCGCACATGCCTTTGGCACGTTCGTTGCAAATGTTCGGTGAGCGGCACACCAAGTTTGCGCATCTGTGGACATTGCCTCCCAGAGATCCCACCCTCGCCTTAAAACGGACTTCAATTAATTCAAAATCTGCATTGCTTTTAAAAAATTCGAACTATATCGTTTCCACAGGCGATTTGTCCCTATTGTCGCCTAAGCGGCCGCACCTGCGGCCAGTGGGCCGCCTGATCACCCCTCTAGGCGGCCCAAACTTTGATTACTTTTGAATTCGCGCTGCCATCAACTTTGCGGCAATTGACGCGTGAGTCCCGACCGGTACCTGCGATCAATCACGTCGCGGTCACCAATCGTCGGAAAGTCACTATCAGATTTCGCAATACCTGAAGCTTACCCAGCTACATCTGCAAGGCCGAACCATGAGACTATCTGTCGATATGGCTATTCTCAGGAGGTCGGGATTTGTAGCTGGCGCATCATTTGCCAGAACGAAGGCGGCAGCGGGGCGGTCCATTCGTCATCAAGCAAGGGCAGTGCATTGGGGCACAACGGCTCGCCTGAGTGTCCAGTTCTCGGCGTCTTCCCGACATGTGTCAATTTTAGCGATGTGACGACAGAGCTTTGTTTGGCAGTTTCTTTGCCGTTCTTTGCTAAGCTGTTGAAAGTAAACCAAGATGTTTCACCCAAACGTTATCACCCAAATGGCATGAATATTGATGCCGTTCATTGAGAGACGGCGCGAGCTGTTTCCTCGCGCAGAGCCGAGCAATGTCTCAATGGGGCTAAACGACTGGAGACAGACGCGCTGGTCACGAAGCTGGCTGTGGCGGATCGTAATCGTGCGGAAAATCCTTGTCATAGCGCTAGAGCCCGTTTGAGATCGTCATGCTCGAAAGGGCTGGCCATGCGGTTGATCCGGCCGCACGAGCCCCAACCGCCTTGGCCATATCGGGCCAGATCGCCGTCACCGTCGCCACATCTTTGATAACGGTGCGGGTCTGCGCCAGCGTGAGCGCAAGGAACTCCGAAGCGGCCACTAGCAGGTCGACCGAGCAGGCGAGGTCTAGAGACGAGCCGGGCGCGAAAATGAGCTGAAGGTCCTCATCTGTCACTTCATCTCTTAGAATGCGCTCGGTGATTTGAAGCAGCCGTCCACGTTCAATAAGGGCCGGCAATCCCGGCGCGGATAGGCGCCTGGAAAACGTCCTGGTCCACCGAAATCGAAGCGCGCTAGGCCAATCGGCCGCGAGCGACCGTTGAGGTCGATGTGTACTTCGAAGTCAACCATTGCAGATGATCCAGTTGGCCGCTTGGGGTGGGCATGCTTGGGCAATTGCGCGCTGGCGAGGGCCTGACCGATGCTGTCATTGCTGATGTCGGCGACGTGGCTCAGTCCGTCGAGTAGGCCAAGCGCCTGCAAAACGCTTGCGTAGATGCCAATGCTGACATTGGTGTCACCAGCTTCGACCCTTTGCAGCGTCGAACGCGACGTGAACGCGCGCTCAGCCACGACTGCCATCGGTAGCCGTCGGCGTCGGCGGGCATCGTGAATGTCCGCTCCGAGTTTACGCAGCGCTCGTCCTCGCACCGCAGCGGGAGGGTTATGGGGAGTGGGAATTTGAGACCTTCGTACTACAGATTGCCAGCATATGTAGCGCGAAACTTACATAACCTCTATAGGTTGCATGATAGTTATGTCTGAAAAGGGAGCCGTTCCTCTAAAAAGGAGAGATGTAACTCAGCCCGCTTTCTCCACCGGGTGCCGATGGCGGCCAATGCTCGAGCGCACGCCTCACCACGGTTCGGGTATCGCAGCCGGCAGATCGAAACCCTGTCGATGCAACCGAGCGTCGTTGTGTGAAACTTCCGTCGAAGCAGCCCAATCCCGCTCTTTGTCGATGGCGTCCTGGCCAGGTTCCGGATCTTCCACGATCAACCCACAAGGGGTCCGCTAGTCAAGCTGCGGCCGCTTCCGCTTCGCATCGCGGTGATCGCGCCCGCCACCGGGCCTTTTGAGGAGCCATCGAGCGGGAATTGGTCCGCTTGCAAGGAGCCTCACCCATGTCGCACGACCTCTCACTCGCCCAGTCCTACGCTTTCCAGCTCTCCCGCGACCTGATGGTCCCGGTCACGCTCTTCACCGTCGACGGCGAATACGGCGTCCTGCCGTCCGACGAAATCGACGACGACGACGATCTTGAGATCGTTCACGAGTACACGCCTTGGCATTGAGCCGGCGCCATGGCCTTCGGCGTGCCGCTTGCGAGCGGCAGGCCGCAAGGGAGGCTTCGCCGCGGCCGACCTTGCATGATTCACCAAATTGCCAGCCGCGCCCTTGCCGCCTTTGCTCTTCGCGGCCGCTGAAGCGGCGGACGAATAAAGCTGACGAATTGGAGGCGATCGCTCTCGCGATCGGAAGGAAAATGGATAGAGGAGAAATAGAGGCGCTGCGCGAAAAGGTAAGCTGCGCCGCGGTGCTGGAGCAGACCGGGTTTGCCATAGACGTCAAGGAGAGCACCCGGCGAGCGGTGAAGTTTCGCCGCCGCGGAGAGATCATCATAGTGACGCATGAAGGGCGTGGATGGTTCGATCCGCTCAGCGACGCGAAAGGCGATGTCTTCGCCCTGGTCGAGCACCTCGACCGTGTCAGCTTTCCGGCATGTGTCGAGAAGGTCGCGAACCTCGTGGGGTTCGAAATTTCCGCGCCCGAGTGGCAGCCTCGCATTGCGGACGGCCAGTCCGAACTTTCCATTTCGGACCGTTGGCAGGCTCGGCGCTGCCCCTGGCCGGGCTCGTCGACCTGGCGCTACTTGCATGACGAGCGTTGCCTCCCGACGGCGATTATCCGCGCCGCGATCAAACGCAACCTTCTTCGCGAAGGTCCGCAAGGCAGCATGTGGGCCGCCCATTGGAACCAGGCAGGCGTTGTGACGGGCTGGGAGGCGCGCGGTCCGCAATACCGCGGGTTTGCCTCCGGAGGAAAGAAGGTCCTGTTCCGCCTCGGTTCGGATGCGCCGGTGCGCCTGGCCGTCACCGAAGCCGCAATCGACGCCATGAGCCTTGCGGCAATCGAGGGCCTGCGGGACGGCACGCTCTATCTCAGCACCGGCGGCGGCTGGTCGCCGACCACGGCCGCGGCACTTGGCGCGCTTGCGTCAGGTCCGAACATCCAGCTTGTCGCTGCCACCGACGCCAACCCTCAAGGCGATACGTTTGCCGAACGGTTGCGCGGGCTTGCCGACGAGGTCGGATGCGACTGGGTGCGACTTCGCCCGCCCGAAGAGGACTGGAATGAAGCTCTGAAGCTGCGCGCGAAGCGAGGTACTGAGAAAAGGAAAAGGGAGGATGGAGGGAAAGAGGGTGAGGCGTGCCGCATGCGCACCGCCCGCGTCAAGGGAGGCTTCGCCCGGCTGAAGCCGGCCCTGGACCCGGGCGGTCGCGATGCCGGCGGCAGGCAAGGGGTCATGAAGGACTGAAGAAGATGGAAGGGTCGAGAGGACCGTGCCGCGCTTCGTCCGCCCGCGCAAGGAGGCGCAGATGACCTCTTCAATCCGCAAAGTGTTTCAAGGCGTCGCAACTCGCCCACAGATGTTTCGCATGTTCGACCGCCATGTCCAGCGGCCGAACCGCTGGGACGGTGACGCAACGCCGCTTTACGCCGGCGAATGGTTCGAAATCGCCGAAGCCGAGCACGACTACATGTTCGAGATCCTGCCGCCGCTCTGGATCCGCGGCTCGATGTTCGCGATGCGTGAATTCCTGACCAGCTCCGTGACATCCGTGTTCTTCGCGCTCCGCATCGATGACGCGATCCGGTATTTTCATGCCTATTGCGACCTTTCAGACAAGACGTCCGTCGAGACCATGCGTGTCGCAATCATCGACCGGGAAAGTTGCCACATCCGCGCCATGACACGCGATGAGCGCCTCGAGCACATCTGGAGCACGACGGCCGACGACTATCGCGGCTATGCCGGTGCGCGTTGGCCGGCAGCGGCGCGTGGAAAACGGACGGTGCTGCTCTATGGCCGCAAAGAGGGCAGCTTCCTGAAGCTGCTCGAAGATCTCACCAACGATGAGATCGCCGCCAAGCTGCCGGTGCAGTTGCGCCATCTCCCCTCACCGATCGCGGCATAGAAGGTGTTGCCATGCTCACTACCCGATCGCATCCGTGCGCGAGGCAATCGCCGGCGGATCGACTTCCTCGATGCCGAACAATCTAAGGCGATGATGGTGGCAAGCCCAGCCGCCACGCGTCGTCGCATCGTCTTCGCCTCAGTCGCCGTGCAGATGGTCAGGGTGGAGCGCGATGAGCGCTTTGCCGACCTTATACCGGCGGCCATGGACGCCGTCCCCTTCCATTCACTGCGAACAGCCTGCTGTCTTCCGCGACAGGAGGACGACGCTCGCGCTATCACAAGGAGCTTTCAATGAGCAACGATCCCTTAACCCTCGACATCTTCGCCGGCCGCGCGCTGTCGTCTGGCATTGGCATCGGCGTCACCGCCTTTGGCGGTTTTGCCGCCAATGACGACGATCCGGATCCGACGACGCCTGCCCCTTCCCCCGCGCGTGCCCTCCCGCCTGCCATGCAGAAGGCGCAACGAAAGCAGGAAGCGCACGCCAACTTCTACCTCGACGACGGCGATCGCGGTTTGGCCGCCACCTGGAAGGAACGGGGGCGTTTAAGCATCGCGGCCATTCTCACAGCCGCTGAGATCGAGAGACAGGATCGGCCGGCAACGCGCGACGCGCAGGTTAGGCTGATACGCTTTACCGGTTTCGGCAGCTCTGAGCTCGCCAACGGCATGTTCCGCCGGCCGGGCGAAGCGGCCTTCCGCCACGGTTGGGAGGATCTCGCCCGTTCCCTGGAGGATTCGGTCACGGAAAGCGACTATGTCTCGCTTGCGCGCTGCACCCAATATGCTCACTTCACTCCCGAATTTATCGTCCGGGCGATCTGGACCGGCCTGCAGCGACTCGGCTGGCGCGGCGGCCGGGTGCTGGAACCCGCGATCGGGACAGGCCTGTTTCCGGCGCTGATGCCTGTCGGGTATCGTGACATCAGCTATGTCACCGGCCTCGAGCTCGATCCGGTCACGGCACGCATCGTACGGCTGCTGCAGCCACACGCACGCATCATCAACGCCGATTTCTCGCGCACGCAACTCTCGGCAATTTACGATCTTGCCATCGGCAATCCGCCCTTCTCCGATCGGACGGTCCGCTCCGACCGGCAATACCGTTCGCTCGGTCTGAGGCTACACGACTATTTCATTGCGCGCTCGATTGATCTCCTGAAGCCCGGCGGACTGGCGGCCTTCGTCACCAGCGCTGGAACGATGGATAAGGCCGACCGCACATGCCGCGATCATATTGGAAAAGCCGCCGACCTGGTCGGCGCCATCCGGCTGCCTGAAGGCAGTTTTCGGCAAGACGCCGGCACCGACGTCGTCGTCGACATCCTGTTCTTCCGCAAGCGAAAGGCCGGCGAACCGGCAGGGGATCCGAGCTGGCTCGATGTCGAGGAGGTCCGCGGTGCGACCGAAGAGGAAGGTGTCATCCGCGTGAACCGGTGGTTCGCGCAGCATCCGGACTGCGTGCTCGGAGAGCACGCGCTGGCCTCCGGAGCCTTTGGCGAAACCTATACCTGCCTGCCTCGTGCCGGCGAAAGCGTGGATGTGGCCCTGAATGCCGCCGTTCAGCGTCTTCCCGAAGCTATCTATGACGGCGAGCCGACCGAAATTGACGTCGCTGTCGAAGACGAACTGGGCGACATCGTTGACTTGAGGCCCAACAGTACGCGTGTCCGTGAAGGCAGCTTCTTCATCGACAACAAGCAGGGCCTGATGCAGATGATCGACGGCTCTCCCGTGGCGGTTCGTGTCAGCCAAGGCCGCAGCGCCGACGGCGTGCCGGAAAAGCATGTCCGCATCATCAAGAAGCTGATCCCCGTCCGGGACGCGGTGCGCGAGGTCCTGAAAGGCCAGGAACTCGACCGGCCGTGGCGCGACGCCCAAGTGCGGCTGCGCATCGCCTGGTCAAGCTTCGTTCGTGACTTCGGGCCGATCAACCATACGAGGGTTTCGATCAGCGAGGATGAAGAGACGGGTGAAGTCCGCGAAACGCACCGCCGCCCGAACCTTGCACCCTTCCTGGACGACCCCGATTGCTGGCTGGTCGCCTCCATCGAGGACTATGATCTCGAAACCGATACCGCCAGACCGGGCCCGATCTTTTCCGAGCGTGTCATCGCTCCGCCTGCCCCGCCTGTCATCACCTCCGCGGCCGATGCGCTCGCCGTCGTGCTGAACGATCGTGGTCATGTCGACCTCGGCCATATCGCCGAGCTTCTCCATTGCGACACAGATGCAGTTCTCGATGCGCTCGGCGACGCAATCTTTCGCGATCCCGCCGACGGCTCATGGCAAACCTCCGATGCCTATCTTTCGGGGGCCGTGCGAACGAAACTTGCTGCCGCCGCGGCTGCGGCCGAGCTCGATCCCGCCTATCGTCGGAATGTCCGCGCGCTCCAAGAGGTGCAGCCCGCCGATCTCCGCCCGTCCGATATCACCGCTCGACTTGGCGCTCCCTGGATTCCGGCGGCCGACATCGTCGCTTTCATTTGCGAGACCATGGGTGCGGAGATCAGGATCCACCACATGCCGGAACTGGGCTCTTGGACCGTCGAGGCGCGGCAGCTCGGATGGACGGCGGCCGGGACATCCGAATGGGGAACAGATCGCCGGCACGCCGGCGAGTTGCTCGCCGATGCGCTGAACAGCCGGGTGCCGCAGATTTTCGATGTGTTCAAGGATGGAGACGGCGAGAGGCGGGTGTTGAACGTCGTCGATACCGAAGCGGCACGCGACAAGCTGCAAAAGATCAAGACGGCCTTCCAGGACTGGGTCTGGACCGATCCTGATCGTACCGACCGGCTGGCGCGGGTCTACAACGATCGCTTCAACAATATTGCGCCCAGGCGTTTCGACGGCTCACACCTAGTCCTGCCCGGCGCCTCTGGCGCCTTTGTTCTTTATGGGCACCAGAAACGCGGTATCTGCCGCATCATCTCGTCCGGCTCAACCTATCTCGCGCATGCCGTCGGCGCCGGCAAGACGATGACGATGGCGGCCGCCATCATGGAACAGCGCCGGCTCGGACTGATCTCCAAGGCGATGCTGGTGGTGCCCGGCCATTGCCTGGCCCAGGCTGCGCGCGAGTTTCTGGCGCTCTATCCGAACGCCCGCATTCTCGTCGCCGACGAGACGAATTTTTCGAAGGACAAGCGGGCTCGCTTCCTTTCCCGCGCCGCTACCGCAACCTGGGATGCGATCATCATCACGCACTCGGCCTTCCGGTTCATCGCCGTGCCATCGAGTTTCGAGCAACAGATGATCCAGGATGAGCTCGAGCTCTACGAGGAACTGCTGACCAAGGTCGACAGCGAGGATCGAGTCTCGCGCAAGCGGCTCGAACGGCTGAAGGAGGGCCTCAAGGAACGGTTGGAGGCGTTGTCGACCCGCAAGGACGATCTGCTGACAATCTCGGAGATCGGCATCGACCAGATCATCGTCGATGAGGCACAGGAATTCCGCAAGCTTTCCTTCGCCACCAACATGTCTACGCTGAAAGGTATCGACCCGAACGGTTCGCAGCGTGCCTGGGACCTCTACGTCAAGTCCCGCTTCATCGAGACGAAGAACCCCGGCCGGTCTCTGGTTCTGGCTTCGGGGACGCCAATCACCAATACGCTTGGCGAAATGTTCTCGGTCCAACGTCTGCTCGGTCACGCGGCGCTGACCGAACGCGGGCTGCATGAATTCGACGCCTGGGCCTCTACCTTCGGTGACACGACCACGGAACTGGAGATCCAGCCGTCGGGCAAATACAAGCCCGTCAGCCGTTTTGCGAGCTTCGTGAACGTGCCGGAGTTGATTGCGATGTTCCGGTCGTTCGCCGACGTGGTGATGCCCGAGGATCTCCGCGAATACGTCAAGGTGCCTGATATCTCGACCGGCCGCCGGCAGATTCTAACAGCCAAGCCGACGCAGGCCTTCAAGAACTATCAGACGATCCTCGATGCCCGGATCAAGGCGATCGAGATGCGTGAGGGGCCGGCGCAGCCCGGCGACGACATCCTGCTTTCGGTCATCACCGACGGTCGCCACGCCGCCATCGATCTCCGTCTTGTCGATGCGGACAATGACAACGAGCCGGACAACAAGCTCAACCTGCTGGTCCAGAACGCTTTCCGCATTTGGCAGGAGACGTCGCAAAGCACGTTTGTGCGACCCGACGGCAAGTCCTTCGAACTGCCGGGCGCCGCGCAGATGATCTTCTCCGATCTCGGCACCATCAACGTTGAGAAGAGCCGCGGCTTTTCGGCCTACCGCTGGATCAGGGACGAGCTTGTGCGCATGGGCGTTCCGGCATCCGAAATCGCCTTCATGCAGGATTACAAGAAGACCGAGGCCAAGCAGCGGCTGTTTGCCGACGTCCGCGCCGGCAAGGTCCGCTTCCTGATCGGCTCGTCGGACACGATGGGCACCGGCGTCAATGCTCAGCTTCGCCTCAAGGCGCTGCATCATCTCGACGTCCCGTGGCTGCCCTCGCAAATCGAGCAGCGTGAGGGCCGGATCGTGCGCCAGGGCAACCAGCATGACGAAGTCGATATTTTCGCATACGCCACGCAAGGGTCGCTCGACGCCTCGATGTGGCAGAACAACGAGCGCAAGGCCCGCTTCATTGCCGCAGCACTTTCCGGCGATACGTCGATCCGCCGGCTTGAAGATCTGGGCGAAGGGGCTGCAAACCAGTTCGCCATGGCCAAGGCGATTGCGAGCGGCGACGAACGGCTGATGCAAAAGGCAGGGCTTGAGGCAGACATCGCCCGTCTCGAACGGCTGCGGGCCGCTCACGAGGACGATCAATATGCTGTGCGCCGCCAGATCCGCGACGCCGAACGCGAGATCGAGACGTCGACCCGCCGCGTCTTAGAGATCGGCACGGACCTTAAGCGCCTCGTGCCGACCGCTGGCGAAGCCTTCGCCATGACGGTTGTGGGCAAGCCCTACGACGAGCGCAAGCTTGCCGGTCGCGCGCTGATGAAGGAAATCCTCACGCTCGTTCAGTTGCAGCAGGAGGGCGAGGTTCAGATCGCGGCCATCGGGGGCTTCGATCTGATCTATTCGGGCGAGCGGTTCGGCAGGAACGACGGATATCGCTATACGACCCTCTTGCAGCGTACCAATGCGGCCCAGGAGATTGATCTGGCGGTGACCGTCACGCCGCTCGGCGCGGTCTCGCGGCTCGAACATGCACTCGACGGGTTCGACGAGGAACAGGCACGTTATCGCCGGCGGCTGCACGACGCCGAACGGCGCCTTGCCTCCTATCGCACGCGCGAGGGCGGCATGTTCGCATTTGGAGATGAGCTTGCCGACAAGCGCCGGCAGCTTCGTGATGTCGACGAGGCATTGGCGACCGCGGCCATGACGGGACCCGCCGTGGCCGCATGATGCTAAGCCAAGCTCAGTTCGCGGCAGGGTTTTGGAAGCAGCGCAGCATGCGCATAGCTGCATTGCACAATAAATGTCTTCCGCCTGATCAAAAAACGTCCATACTGCACACAGCTGATGCACATGGCGGCCTCTCCTCCCGGTGCCGCCGCAACAGCTGTTCCCCTCTGGAGGTTTATTGACCTTCACACTTCATGGGCCGCGGTTTCCGCTGGCCCATTTTTTGTTCCGATCGCTCACCCTGTTTCAACGCAGGCTCAGGCGTCGGGACGCCAGAAGGCCAGCATCCGCTTTGTCTCGCCCGTTGTCCGCCGCCGCTGCCACTTCGGATCGCGAGACAGATTGAAACGGGTCCCTGTCTTCCCGCTCGGCTTCTTCCAGATAAGCCCACCAGCGATAATGGTTGTAGGTCTGCACCGCATTGATCGCATAGTGCCTCGCGATTTCCTTGTGACCGCGGATCACCAGGAAGTTCTCATCGTTGTCGCGGCTCGCGGACTTCGAAAAATTGTGCGATCCGGTGACCACGATGGGATCGTCGCTGAACGGGTCGATCACCAGCACCTTGGAATGCGTGATGGCGTGGCCGATGCTGTTTCTGAATTCATTCGCGGTTCCTTCGACCGCCCACCGGCCGACGGACATGTCCACCCCGGTTGCCTGGGCGGTATCGAGAAAGAACTGCTCGGGAACCTGCTTCAGCAATTTGAAGTCTTCGAGCCCATTGCTCGTCAGCTGGGTCGCCACCACACGCACACAGAGATTCTTCTCGCTCTGCATGCGAAGGAGCGTGCGCACCGGTTCATTGCCCGGCTGGGACATGACGAAGAAAACGCCTTGGCGCGCGCCCTTCACGAGCTCGATTAGACAGAAATTTCGGCTCACCTTCATCGCGCTTGCACTGGATTGCGAAGGCCAGGCATCCGACGATGTCTTTCTGATGCAACCACACCAAGTGAACATCGTCCGCATTGGAAAATACCTTCAACGCGATTTCAGACATTCCAGCCCTCCTGTTCGACCCTCTAGCGGATCGCCAGCACCATCGTCACGTCAATGTATAAGCAAGGGATAGTTGTAGCCGTGTGACAGTGCATTACTTCGAGGCGGATTTGAAGAAAGAATATTCATCGGGGAAAGAAGAAGCGGAGAAGAAGAGGAAAACCCCTGTCGCAGAGCGTTCAGCCGGGCGCCGCTGAAGCTCAACCGCCCCCTCGCGATCGCGGCCACTTGTTCTACGCAGGGCTTGGAGCCCCGCTCGTCCGTCGCGGCAGCGATGCTCGGCCGCAGTTGCACCCACCAGCCCGCTCGGCGCTGCGGGTGGTGTCTTCGGAAAGAATGAAGACGCGAGAAGGGCAGGCAAAGGGCCGTGTCCAGAATCCCCCGAAAAGGAGCATCCCATGCAACTGATGAAAGTCGATCCGCGTGCGCTGAAGGACAACCCCGACAATACGCGCCAGTCGAAGTCGACGCCGCAGGCCGACGCCCTGCTTTTGGCGACGATCAGGGCCGTCGGCGTGATCCAGCCGCCGGTCATTTTCCCGGAAGCCGGGGGCAATGGCTACATCATCGAAGCGGGTCACCGGCGTACCCGCATGGCGGTCGCCGCCGGTCTCGAGGAAATCGACGTGATTGTCGTGGAGGCAGCCAACGATAACGGCGCCATGCGCTCGATGGTCGAAAACATCGCGCGCGAGCCGCTCAATCCAGTCGATCAATGGAGAGGCATCGAGCGCTTGGTCGCGCTCGCCTGGACCGAGGAGGCGATCGCCGTGGCGCTCGCGCTTCCCGTCCGCCAGATCCGCAAGCTCCGCCTGCTCGCAAATGTGCTTCCCTCCATGCTCGACCAGATGGCGAAGGGCGACATGCCCAACGAGCAGCAGCTGCGAACGATCGCGGCTGCCTCACTGGAGGAGCAGAAAGAGGTCTGGAAAGCCCACAAGCCGAAGAAGGGAGATACGGCAGCCTGGTGGCAGATCGCCAACGGGCTCTCGAAAACCCGCATGTATGCCCGCGATGCAAGCTTCGGCGACGATCTCCGCCTGGCTTACGGTATCGAGTGGGCCGAGGACCTGTTCGGCCCGGCCGATGAGGACAATCGCTACACCACCAATGTCGAGGCATTCCTCGGCGCTCAGCAGGAATGGATGACGAGCAACCTTCCGAAGAAGGGCGCGATCGTCGAGGTCAATAATTGGGGCCAGCCCGACCTGCCCAAGAAGGCCGAACGCATCTACGGCAAGCCGGCCAAGGGCGATTGCACCGCGATGTATCTCGATCGCGACGGGAAGGTGCAGAGCGTCCACTACCGGATGCCGGAAGGCAGGAAACCCGATGGCCGATCCGGTCCGGCAGGAGACGGAGCGACTGAAGTTGACGATGAGCCCGCCGTTGGCACGACCAGGCCCGACGTCACGCAGAAGGGCCAGGACATGGTCGGTGATTTCCGTACCGATGCGCTGCACGAGGCGCTGGCTAGGACGCCGATCGAGGACGACATGTTGATGGCGCTCCTGGTCATGGCCTTCGCCGGCACCAATGTTCGGGTCGATTCCGGGGCCAACGACACCGTGTTCGGCCCGAAGCGTTTCCAGCGTCATGTCGCGCGCCTCTTTTCCGCAGACGGAAGGCTCTCGCTCGAGATGGACAACCTGCGTATCGCCGCCCGCTCCGTGCTCATTGACGTGCTCTCGTGCCGGCGCGGCATGTCGAACAGCGGCGCCGTCTCTCGCATTGCCGGCGAGGCAATCGGCGCGGACGGTTTCCTGCCGAACATGGGAACGGAGGATTTCCTCCTGTGCCTGTCGCGTCAGGCGCTGGAGGCGGCCGCCAAGTCGGTCAATATCCTACCGCGGGCTCGCGTCCGCGAAACCCGCGCAGCGCTTGTCGACCATTTCGCATCGGCCGGCGCGAGCTTCGTCCTTCCGGCGGCGCTGTTCCAGCCCGATCCGAAAGAAATAGCCGATCTCATGAAACATGCCGATGACGTCGAGGAAGAGAATGGCCCGGGCGAAGAAGCAGCCGGCGATATCGGTGACGATATCCAGCCAGACAATAGCGGCGGCGCTGGCGGTTCTGATCTTCCGGATCTGGATGGCGCAAATTGCGGCGCCGGCTCAGCAGATAAAGCCTCCGACGAGGACGAAGCCGCCTACGGGATTGCGGCGGAATAGCCGCCCCGTCTCACTGGCCCGATGTTCCACCGCCGGACCTCCCGGCGGCGGTTTCATTTCCACCACCCGAAACAATGCAAGGAGGATGCGATGTCCGCGTCTCTGATTTATGACCTCGCCCCGATCGGCTCCATCGTCGCCTGGTCGGATGGTACCCCGCGACCGCCCGAGCGGTTCAGGAAGAAGCTTGCTGCATGGAAGACCCGCAACAGCCATGGCCGCTTGATCCGCAAGGAAGGTGAGCGCAACGTCGGCACTACCAGCATTTTGCCGTATTTCACGCTTCACGAGGGTGATCTCGGGGCAAACGGCGTCATCGCCATCCGTATCCACCGGACCTTTTCGCTTGATAGCGGTCTGACGTTTAAAGTCGTCGGGCGTCCCGCGCTTGGATCTGTTCGCGTCTTCGATCGCCCCGGCGCCAATGCAGAGCTGGTTCATCTGGCGGACAATCGGCAGGCGGCCGCGGAATGGCTCAGCCGGCATGGATATCCGCATGCCGTTCTTTCGGAGGTGACTGCCGACGAGGTCGCCGCGGATGAGATCGAAGGGAGAACTGCAGCATGACTATGCTCCCTTCGCAATCCTCCGAGGTCTCAACCCCTGACGCCTCGGGGGTGGAGTTTGGCAGAAGCGCCGACGGCGTGCACGTCGCGCGGGTCGGCGATCTCGTCTTCGCCATGGTTCCGGGCGGTGACGGCCGGTACTTTCTCGCCAGCGCCTGGCGCCTGTCGCGGCCGCTTGCCGCCCTGAAACGCGAGGACTTCTATTCGCATCATGGCGCTGTCGAGGACGAAACGGCATTTCGGGAGCGAATGATCGAACAGGCTGAACATTGCCGCGAGCTGGGTCTACTTTCCCGTTCGACCGCCCGGATGACCTGCAGCACGCCCTGGGGGCCATCGCAAGGTGCCACCGTCTACGCCGACGGAATTGTTTCCCATACGACGGCAGGACATGGCGGCTTCAAGCTTTCTGACCCCCGCAATTCCAAGGTCCATCCGATGCTCAGGGCAGACGGCGGCTGGTACGAGGAAGATGCCGCATGGGCGATCGTCGCGCTGACCTTTCCGGACCTGTTCACGACCTATGAGCGCAAGTGCGCCGACAAGACGATCCGCGACAGCTGGCCGGATGCCTGGGAACGGATCTTCGGTCGCCCGCTCGCACCCGGCGAGTCGTACGAAAAGGACGCCCAAGCCTTCGCTCGGGAGCATGCTACCGACTGGATTGTCATATCGGCGCTGCGCTCGGACCATCACCCCGGGATGACTGAGGTGATCGCCACGGTCGGCGGCAAGCGCGGCGAGCGAGTGGAAGCGCGTCGCTTCCTGGTGCCGAGCGGCGAGTATGCGGTCGGCCGGTTCGGCTTCGTCATCGATGAGGCGAAGCATGCCACCTATGACGGTCCCTCCAGCTTCGCCGGTTGGCGTGGGAGGGCGTCGTAATGGTTCAATTTTGAGCAACAGGCCGGCCAGCTGCCAGAATGGAAGCGGTGCGGCGGAATACGCAGCGTCAGCTCGATCTCATCGATCGGCAAATCAGGCGACGCATGATAGCGCTCATTCCGCAGCTTCGCCGGCGCCAGCCTTTCTATCGCCGCGGCAAGCCATCGGAATCAGGCGCTTTCTAGAACGCTACGGCGCGAACCTGGCAGCTCTGAGGGTCGAGTGACAGCCGGAGGTCGCTGCGCTTACCAGGAAACTTGCCCGGCAGGAGGCGGCAATCGCGGCATTTGGAGTGTGAGCGGGATCCGATGGCAAAGTCGTCGCTACAGCCCGGAGGGCGTTGCCATGCACCATCGGAGACCTGGAGCGGAGGGCCGGTATCGGCGCGTCGCCGTCCGAGCGAACCGCGTTGTGGCAGCAGTTCCATCGCCTCGACGGCGAAGCCTGCCTCAATGCCGGGGTTGCGGAACTCAGGCGTCTGATCGCTCAAAAAGAGGGTCGGTCGGATACCCGGCCAAAGACGCATGCGGCCCGTCGTCCGCGCCACCCGTTGCCTCCTCTGACAGCCGAACAGCAAGCGGCACTCCAGGCCTACCCGCAGGCATGGCCGGCGCTGGAAAGCGATCCTCAACAACGCCTGGATGGGCGGGCCGCCGCAAGATGACGCCGGTCTGTGGCGCGGGCTTCGCAATTCGCAGGGTCCGACCTGGTTGCAATCTTACCGTTTGCCGAGGCCGGCCAAGCGATTGGCCGAGCGTTGATGTCAACGAGCCGGATGGTCGGAGATGAGCCGGAGCGCCTGTCGTTTCGTTCGAGGAACTTCACGATTTCCCCATGCCGGATCGCCCTTCGGTTTGCTGCGGTCTGAACCGGCCGCCGTGCCTTCAAGGCCGCTGTCGCGCCGCGGGGCGGCCGGACCCCGCCGCCCATCACGGAGCAGGCTCGCGTGCTCTTTCGGGGGCAGATTGCCCTCTTCGCACGCAAACCGGCTCCGTTTGTCCAGGCAGGGCCGGACCCTGAAGCGCACGTCTTCCGCCGGTTCGGGGTGACCGCACCGAAGGGCAAGCCGGCATGGGCCGGAGCCGCTTCGGAGGACCTCGAAAGGAAACGACCATGGCCAAGCCCGCACCCTCCTCTCGCCAACCCGCGCGCGTCGCGCAACCGCGCAAGGGCGCCACCATCGAGATGGTCCGGCTGACCTGCCCGGACGCGAGCCAGGCGCTCAAGATCGCCGAGAGTTTCGGCACCGCCATCATCGACAGCGACGGCATTCGCGACCTGCACGAACGCCTTGTCATAGAGGCAGCAGATGCGCTCGGCGACGGGCTGAGCGACAAGGCCATGCAGATCCACCTGCAGCGCATCGTCGGTGCCTTCGTCGGCTCGGCCCACGGCGCCGGCCAGTTCTATAGCCGCGCTGTCACAGAGGCGCGCGATGCCACGGCCAAGGCCGCCAACGATGCCCGCGACGAGGACATCGACGGACCCGTCGGCTATGACAGCGCCGCCCAGCGCAAGCGGGAATTCGCGGCCGACATGGGCATACAGGCCCATTCTCTCAGAATGGCAGCCGAAGGCGCCGTCGCCGCCTATGCGCAGGTAATTGGCGAGACCTGGAAGCCGTTCGATCGACCGGTCGAACAGCCGGGCGCTTCGCTGAGCCGCAAGGCGGCGCAAGCGCAGATTTCCGCCTTCGACTAGACGCCTCCGGCGGGGCTCTAGCCCCGCTTTTACGGCAACGCGAGATCGGCCGGTTCCATCACGGAGCCGGCCTGTTTTCATGTCGGTGACGCGGCCAAGCAAAAAGAAACGAAATAGCATGATGGCGCGCCCTGCGGCTCCCGTTCGTCGGTTCTGCAGGAGCCGCAGGCTGACTTGCTCCTGCTTTCGTCCCTCCGCAACGGGTCGCGACGGGCGCGGCCTCGAAACGGAGGCTTGGATATGAGCAACACAGAAAAACAGCGAGTCGATCTCTATAGCCGCATACCGACAAAATCGCCGAGGATTTGGCGAAAGGCGTGCGGCCCTGGATGAAGCCATGGAACGCGGCGAATGCGGCGGGCCGCATTACCCGGCCACGACGTTACAGCGGGCAGCCCTATTCCGGCGTCAACGTGCTGCTTCTGTGGTCGGAGGGTGTAGCGCGGGGATATACGACTCACAGTGTCCTGCCGATGTCGATGCAACAGGACTGACGGAGGCGTTATCCAGGCCGGCCGCAGCGCTCCCACATAGCTGGCGGAGGCCGGCCTGGATAACGCCGGGCAAGTTGAACCCCTTCGTTGAAGCTGGCTCCCCGGATGGGGGTCCGGGGGAAGGTTGAACAACTTGTGGACAATGTAATCGCATCTTCAAGCATCACCATTCAGGAGCGCAGATCAGCAGAGGGCCTTGATGCCCATGTCCCAATAATCCTACGGGACGGGACGTTATACGATGATCCTGAACTGGACCGCTTTTTCCGCGACCTCCCTGTCAACGGCGTTCGCTCCCTCCATTCTCTTCGTGGCTATGGCTACGACGTTCTTGTTTGGACTCGTTTTCTTTCGGAAGCCTGCGCAAAGACGATATGGCAAGCCGACCGGCATGATGTCCTTACCTATCACCGCATCCGGCGCCGCGCCGACGCCGGACAACGTATCTCCGCTGCTACCGGGAATCGCGCCGTCGCCTGCCTCGATCGGCTATATCGCTGGGGTGTGCAGGAAGGACTGATTGCGGAAGCACCCTTCACGCATCGCTCGGTCTGGAGGCAACGGTACGCTGGGCGGCGGGCGCAGATTGCGACACGGAACGATGCCTATGAACCTGCTGCGCGTCGAGCGGACGTCAGTTTCGTAACGCTCAACGACTATCGGCGGTTTCGGGATATCGGCCTTGGAGGACTGCTTCCTGACGGCCGCGCGCGCCCCGGCGCCCGAGATCGCAACGGCATTCGCAATGCGCTGTTCTCCAATCTCCTGGTGACGACGGGTCTTCGGCTAGAAGAAGCGTCACCTCTCTTCACCCCCGATCTCGTTTTCGCCGATCAGCGCCCGGGCTGTCAGGTCTGGCTGGATTTGCCGGATGCGATCGCCGCTGCTGGAACTTCGTGACGGCATGAGCACGTTCCTGGAACGCCTGTCATTTCCCTCGGCATCGGCTCGTGATCTCACGACCCTTTGGCCGGTATTGGCCGCCATGCTCGCGAGCCTCGCGCTGACATTGCATGTCGGCGTGCTCGCCGATTGCCCCTTCGATCCCGGCACGGCCGTCTGTTTGAAGCAGGCGACCAGTGGCGACAACAAGATGCCGCTGACATAGCTTTGCCAGCCGACGCTCTGCCCGAATGCCTGCATCACCGCCAGGGATCGGCTTGCTTGGGCTCGATCTGCCGAGGAGGCGGAGCTCATGCTGAAGGAGAAGCGACTATCGGAGCTACAGCGCGTGGCGTTGCGCGAGGATCTGGTGCGGATCGAAGGGGTGCTCAGCAAAATACCATCTTGAGGCAATGATGATTGGATTATCGTTTGGCCATAGGGAATATTTGACGCAAATCTCGTCTCGACGGCTTTGCCCGTGGACCTGATAGTGCAAGCATTGGATCGAGAGACATATTGGGCACCATAGTCACAGCAATTTTGATCGCGTTGGTTTCGACGATCTATGCCACGGCCGGTCAAGCTGGCGGAACTGCCTTTCTCGCCATCATGGCGTTCATGGGAGTCCAGCCCGCCGAGCTCAGGCCCACGGCTCTCGCGCTGAATGTCATTGCAGCCGGCTACGCGACCTGGCGCGCCTACAATCACGGCACGGTCGACTGGCGGCTGTTTCGGTGGATCGCCATTGCATCCCTTCCAGGAGCGTTCGCAGGAGGATTGCTGGTTCTGGAAGACAGCTTGTATTTCACCGTGGTTGGGGTCGTGTTGATCATGGCGGCTGTGTCGATGGTTTCCAGGAAGGCCGCAATCACTGGAACCCAAATTCAAGTAAGGCCAGTTCCGGCCGCGGCTGTCGGAGTGGCAACCGGCTTCTTATCTGGCCTGACAGGGGTCGGAGGCGGCGTTTTCCTCGCCCCCATTCTCATTGCACTTGCATGGACGTCTCCCAAAGGTGCGGCAAGCCTTTCTCCCCCGTTCATCCTCGTGAACTCGATCATCGGCTTGGTTGCGGTGCTTTTGGCCCGCCAAAGACTGACGCCATTGGTCGGTCTTTTTGCAGTTCTAGCACTCATTGGCGCGGTCGCAGGGACGTGGATCGGCCTAAGGTTCATGTCGGAACGCGCAACCAAATGGGTGCTAGCATCTATCTTGCTATTCGTCGGCATCCGATTGCTGCTGCGATGATCCTGAGGGATTGCTCCGGCTCTCAACCCTCCTCGATATATCTAATCCTCTAAGCCGGCTGATGGGGCTGAGGCGCAGGGCTTTGCCTTGCCGCCCGCAGCCGGCCCGGCGTGGTCGGAGCGCGCGATGCCCGGCGCACCCGCGCAACGGCTGATCGCCGTCCTCCGCTTACGCTTCGGCTCTGCGAGTGCGCGACTGCACCTGAGGTATCGCAATCCGCTGCTCCGACGCCGGGACAGGCCCCGGCGGAGAAGGAGCAATGACTATGACAAGACAAAAAATCAGAAACAGCCGCCCGAGCGGGCGCCTGGAGAGGAAGAGGAGGGCCGGAGTCGGGCGGTCGGTTGAAGGGGCGACAGAGGCTCGCGCCGCCGGCCGCGGAGATTCCCCAATGTCCAGGTCTCCCACTTCGGCCAAGCGTGCCGATGTCTATTCGCGCGTCACGGCCGAGATCATTGCCGCGATCGAGCAAGGTGCCGGCGAATGGCGTGCACCTTGGTTCCACAACGGCACGGGCGTCGCGCGTCCGACCAACGTTTCATCCGGCAAGCGATACCGCGGCATCAATACGCTGGCCCTCTGGACCGCAGGCTTCGCAGCCGGATATGGCGATGGCCTCTGGGGCACCTACAAGCAATGGCAGGATGTCGGCGCGCAGGTGCGTGAAGGGGAACGATCCACCACAGTCGTTTTGTGGAGGGAGATTCAGTTTTCCCGGCAGGCCGACAATGAAGACGATGATGACGAGTATCGGCGGATGTTCGCCCGCGCATTTTCCGTCTTCAACATCGCGCAGGTTGACGGCTACGAGCGGCCGGATACGACCGTGCTGTCCGAGGCTGAGCGTCTCGCCCATGCGGAAGCGTTCATCGCGAACTTGGACGTCAAGTCTGAGTTCGGCGGGTCGGAAGCCTATTACCGCCCGTCGGCCGACACCGTGTTCATGCCGCCGTTCACTTCATTCCGCGACGCCGCGTCATTCTACGGTGTCTGGCTGCACGAGACCGGCCATGCCAGTGGTGCAAAGCACAGGCTCGACCGCGATCTTTCCGGGCGCTTCGGATCAGCGGCCTATGCCGCCGAAGAATGCTGCGTGGAAATTCTCAGCGGGCTCGTCCTGGCTGATCTCGGCATCGCTCACCGTCCACGGCCCGATCATGCTGCCTATGTCGCCTCGTGGCTCAAAGTCCTGAAGGACGATCCCAGGGCCATCTTCACCGCAGCGAGCAAGGCGCAGCAGGCGGCCGACTGGATGCACGCCCAGCAGCCCCAGACAGAGGAGATGGCGGCATGATCAGCACCGTCTTCACTGCGGAAAAATTTCAGGTTGGGGCTGGACTGTCAGGATATATTGCCGAACTGGGCAGTTGCTTCCTTTGCGCCGATCTCGGCATTGCTCCCGAGCTCAAACCCTGCCCTGATCACGCCTCTTACCTTAGCTCCTGGCTCAAGGTCCTGGCCAACGACAGAAGGGCGATATTCCGGGCAGCGGCACATGCGCAGCGGGCTGTAACTTTCCTGCATTCCCTGCAGCCCGAAAACGCTGGCGAGCCGCTAGCTGCGTGAGGCTCTTCAGGGTCGGTCGCTGGTCTCGCCAGCGCCCGGCAACTTTTCCTGCTTCATCGCAGTGAGCGCGTCAGGCTCAGCCGCGAGGTCCAGTTTGCCCTAGATCGAGGTTTTCCGGTCGATCGGCTTGAGCTTCCGGGGCGGCTTGATCTCGACGAAAAAGGGCTTTGTCTGCTGAGGCATAGATCCTCCAGGCGACGAATCGCAAGGCGCGAGGACAGGGCGAAGAATGGGCAACGCAACGCCCCGTGGTAAGCTGTCTACGGCGTTCTTTGGTTCGACATGCGGGCATGGCAAACGGACCAAATGTCGCGGGGTTCGGGCAGGCAGTCGGGGATGAGCCGCCATTGCCATATTCCTCGGACCTCTGCGGCAAGCCACGTCCTTCGCGGGCTCGATGTGGCATGTCTGATCGAAGAACGGCTTCGCCTCGATCGTCTTCCCGCAACGGCCTTCCAAAACTTTCTTCCCCTGAGCGCTATGCGCTCATTCCTCGCGGAACAACAAAGTTTCTCCTGGCCGCCCTCCACCTCGTTCCGGCCCTCCGGGTGCGGACAGATCGTCCCCGATCCTTGTGACAGCCATCGAGGCCGCGATGGGCGCGGCCCGAAACAGCGAAAGGAATACGACAATGGCAACCATCGGCACCTTTACCACTTCCGAATCCGGCTTCAACGGCTCGATCCGCACCCTCGCCCTCAACGTCAAGGCCCGCATCGCCCGGATCGAGAACCCCTCCGACAAGGGCCCGCACTTCCGCATCTACGCAGGCAATGTCGAGCTCGGCGCCGCCTGGCAGAAGCGCTCCGAGCAGACGGATCGCGACTACCTCTCGGTCAAGCTCGACGACCCGAGCTTCCCCGCCCCGATCTACGCAACGCTCACCGAGGTCGACGGCGAGGAAGGCTACCAGCTGATCTGGTCCCGCCCCAACCGCGACTGAGACCCGGACAGGCCCCGCCCCTGCGGCGGGGCCAACCGTCGACAGAGACAAGCCGACGACAGGCATCGAGCCTGCCGTCGGCTTTTTCGGTGGAATACGGAACCGGAATATTGTTTGCGCAAATGCCGCTATAGGGCCGGTAGGATATCCGGCCTCAACGATGCGCGGTTCCTCCAATTTTGAGATAATCCGGGATCAAACGCGGTCGCGTCACCTGGTCGGGGACGCGGGTTCTCTTCTTTCTGCCGTTCTATTCTACGGCTGCTCAGCCAACGTCAAGGACGACCAGTACCCCCAATTTTGGTCACCCTTCGTTGCACTACGTCCGGCAAAAATCGGCTCCCCCGATCGCCGGCTCCGCCGGTCGCGTCCCGCGATCCCTGACCCGGACTTCGGGTGCACGTGGTCCCATTGACGTCATCAAAAGGAGACGATCAACATGACCACTATCGATCAGATCAACGAGCTGCGTGCTGAGCTTCGCAGCTGCCTCTTCGCCCCGGAAGAACGCGCCGCGGCCGAAGCCGAACTGGCTGTCCTTGTTGCACAGGCTCGGGCCGAGGAAGAGCAGTTTGAACGTGACATCAAAACATTTCTAGCCGACCTCGAGTGAGGTCAGTATCTGAGGGAGGGACATTACCTCCCTCTATGAGGCTTCGGTGGATATCCACGGTTACCCGGCAGGACGTCTATCTTCGCCTGCGGTTTCGAGTGATCCTCTTGATGTCGGGATTCGAGAATCAGCCAGGGCTCCGATGGAGAGGCACCACATCAAGCTCACGGGGGAGGAAGCCGGGCTCCTGTCGAAGATCGATCTGCGCTCGCATCATCAGAACCATGACGAAGGGCGCGCGGCATAAGCCCGGCTACCGCGTCACCGAGGTCAAGTCCGGTCAATTCTCCGCCTTCGATTGCGGCGCCAATCCTGAAGCCTGATCTGAGATCTTCATTTGAGGCGGCTCTTTTGGGTTGTTCCACGCGTGGGTTGTTCCACGCGCCGGTTCGCCCGCTCGACTGGCCTCCGGCTGTCAGGGATTTCACCCTCGACCCCTCCGGCTTGGCACTCGATATGGTCGCGTTTCCTTCAGGGGCCGCGGTTCTCTCTATTACCAACTTACCCCAGCGGCGGACGGCGCTTCCCCAATTTTCCACTCCTGCCCTGCTCCGAAAAATCGGAGAAGCTCGCGATCAAAATGCCCTCTTGGTCGAGTCCTTTCTTAAGTCGGCGTCGAAGGACGCGGCCGATAACCGCGTTTTCGCTTCTGACGGAGCAGATCGAGAAACAGCCGGACCGCTTCGTTCTCCCGGCCGAAATGATGCACCATCATCTGTCCCTTCGAGCCGATCCGACCCCACCTGCGCAACAGGCAGATGTCTCCGAACAGGTTCGGTTCGATGGACATCGCATAATAGCGCGCCATGTTTCTCGTGGCGTCCAAGCGTTCGACATACAGGTTATAGGGTTGCGATATCATGAGATCAGGATCGCTGATCTCGGTACCCACGTCCAACGACACTTATGAATCGGTCGGCAGGGATCGATTCATATCGGTGATGATATGCGAGACATCGGGCATGGAGGGGATGCCTTCGGCACATGCTTGCCCGCTGCGCTCACGAAGCCCATACGACTGCCGCCCATCCCGGTTAACATGATCCTCGCGGCGGGATCCTTTGCTCAAACAGGCGGTGCGCTCATTCCCTATTCGTGGCGCCGTCCGGCTTGAACTCGGCTTCGAGCTTGTCGTTTCGCAGGCGCAGCTGGCGAACGCGCTCTCTTATCAAATCCTCGTAGGCATTAATCACGTCAATGCACTGGAATAGGAGGACTGCAATGCATGCGATCACCAGAGCGCCAAAGAGCAAAACAAATTCCATTTCGGTTACCTCGTGTATCTCTATCCATTGTCTTTCGAAGTAATTTCCCATCAGATTAAGGCGGGTGGCAGCCGATGCTACGATCACAAGGTTATCGACTTCCGCCCCCACTGAAACGACTTCCCATTGATGCAGTCCTTCATGTCGCGGCGGCGAAACCAAATCGCACGTCCACACCGGAGTGCGGGGTTTCCTGCTGTGAATACGATTTGCTCGTCCGCGCGCATGCGCAACACTTCATGCGGCTGGATCAGCGGGCGTGCGGCAAGTTGTTTCGATCGCGTTCGCGACGATCCCCTGGATTGGAAACTGCGACTGACCTGATCTATCTCGACCGTCGTCATGCCGGAGCGGCGGGAGATGTAATCGGCGGTCTCAGGATCATTGATCGCGGCAAAGGATATCCAGCTTGCGCTTTCGAACCATTTGCTTGTCGCGTCCCGTCCACCATAAGTCTCGCGCATCTGTCCGATCGACTGGTAGATCATGGTGAGCGTGATCCCATACTTGCGGCCGGCGTCACGCGCGGTCTCGAGGATACGCATGTAGCCGAGGCGCGCCACCTCATCGAGAAGGAAGAGCGTCCTGCCCTGTATCTCGCCGTTCAGGTTGCACATCGCGTTCAGAAACGACCCGATGATGACACGCGCCAGACCTGAATGCATCTCCAGCGTCTTGAGGTCGATGTTGATGAAGACGTCCGTCTTTCCGCCGGCGAGATCGCCCGTCGTGAAGGTCGTTCCCGAGACTAGGGCGGCGTAGTTCGGGTAGGACAGCCAATGCGTTTCCTTCACAGCATTAGCGTAGACGCCGGAGAAAGTTTCCGGCGTCATGTTGACGAAGGCCGCCACATTTTCCTTGACGAAATCCGACTCCGAATTGTCGTAGATCGATTGCAAACGTTCACGCAACTTGGGCTCCGGCTCTGAGAGATTCTTGCGCACCTGACGGAGGGTCTGGTCGTTTTCTATCGTGTGGCCGGAGAGGCAAACGTCGGCGATGAGCGCCGTCAGCAATTGCAAGGCCGAGGCACGGAAGAAGTCGTCGCGGAGACCGCGCGCGCCACTGTCGCTCACAACCCACGATGCAACGGACGCGATGTCCTCCTCTTTCGTTCCGCCGAAACGGCCGATCCAGTCGAGAGCGTTGAAGCCGATCTCCGAGTGTTTCGGATCGAGGATGAAGACGTCGCGGTTGCCGCCTCGGTGTTTCGACGCCATCGGCGCCACCTCGTTCGACGGATCGAGGATGATGAGTGCGCCGCCCCATTTAAGCGCTGTCGGGATCGTGACCGACGTCGTCTTGAAGCCGCCGGAGCCGGCAAAGACTATGCCGTGCGACGAGCCGAATGAGCCGTCGAAGCAAAGGAGCGGCGAGGTGCCGCCTGCGCCCCACGTCTCGGCGCGGTCGGCTCGAAACGATTGTGCGGCGACGCTGTCCGTGTCGACGCGGTAGCGTTCGCCGATGACGATGCCGCCGTCCTCGGGAAACAGCTGTTCGGCTTGCGACAGTTTCATCCAATCGGCCTCGCCGTGCAGAGCGCGCTTGCCATAGATGCGTTTCGGCTCGGCCTTGGCGAAGGCGGCGTTGCCGGCGATCACCACCCGCATGCCGAACAACGCCGACATCAGCACGACTGCCGCCCCGATTGCTGTCGCGGGATCGAGGTAATTGAAGAGGAACCTGCCGGCCGGAACCTGTTCCCGAAACGCAGAGAGCCTCATTGCCTCGCGTAGGACCGCAACGAGGACCGTCGCTATCGCTCCGGCGACGACGCCCCATCCTGCTGTCCTGATCCGCACGGATCCGGCGCTCGCAAACAGGAGGACGATGCCTTCGAAGGACGCGACGATATAGGGCAAAGCGATGCCAACGCGGCCTAGTATCTGCCGTGCGGTATCCGTCTTGCCGAAAGCGGAAAGCCATTTTTCGATCCCGGTCATGCCGATCGCCGTGGAGATCATCAATGCGCAGGGTACAACGAACAACAGGATTCTAGTCATCAATCTCTCCGAACGCCTCAGCACCAATTATGGTGAGCCGTGAGCGCTCTTGCTCGTCTCCCTTCAGCCGCCCGGCGGCATCGATGAGGAGCCCGAGCAGCAGAGCCCGCTTCTCGTAGCGCAGCCCCGCCTTCACGATCAGGCCGCCGAGCTCGATCTTTTCGCGGGTGTCCTTCTTGCGGGCGTCGGAAATGGTGATTCTTCGCATCCGCTCAAGCCTCGCCAGTGCCGCTCTGAGCCGCGCCAGACGGGTTTTGCGCGGGGGGCGTGCTGCTCTCGCCGGCGCCAGGCGCTCTTTTCGCTCCGGTCGAACCCGTCTTTCCTCCGCGAAAGCGTTTCGCCAGATCCTCGAACGCTGCCTGCAGTTCCCCTTCCTCGATTACGATCTCGCCGAGTCCGGCCTTGAGCGCGATCCGGCCGATGCGCTCGGCCTCGCGGGTCTCAGCGAGCTTGAGCTGCTCCTGGAGCTTGGCGATTTCGCCACGAATTTTCGAGGATGGTTTCTTCACGTCCTGACGTCTCCCTGGGTGCGAAAGCTTGTCTTTCGGACTCCATCTTCCGGATGTCGGTGCGAAACGCACTACTGTGAATCCTACAATCGCCAAGGGCGATGCTTTCGTGGATGATCCCGGCCGCTCGACAAGAGCGGCATCCGAAGGGCGCAATTATACGTCGCTGTCGCGACGTTCTTCTGACGAGCGCCGGGGGGTCGATCTTGCTGCCGAACACATTGATTTGCTCTCAATAGAGAAAGAACTCCGCCGTGGCCGTCCCTCATTTCTCCGTCAGCATCGTCGCCCGCGGCTCCGGCCGCAGCGCCGTCCTGTCGGCGGCCTATCGGCATTGCGCGAAGATGGAGTACGAGCGAGAGGCGAGGACAATCGACTACACCCGTAAGGAGGGCTTGCTGCACGAAGAGTTCGTTATCCCCGCCGATGCGCCGCAGTGGCTACGGGAAATGGTGGCCGATCGCTCGGTCTCTGGCGCATCCGAAGCCTTCTGGAACAGCGTCGAAGTTTTCGAGAAGCGTGTCGATGCCCAGCTTGCCAAGGATATGACCATTGCGTTGCCGATGGAACTCTCAACCGAGCAGAACATCGAACTGGTGCGGGATTTCGTCGAGCGGCACATCACCTCGGCAGGTATGGTGGCGGACTGGGTCTATCACGACGCGCCGGGCAACCCGCATGTGCATCTGATGACCACGCTTCGGCCACTTGCCGAAGATGGTTTCGGCGCCAAGAAGGTCGCGCTGACAGGGCCGGACGGCAAGCCGATCCGTAATGACGCAGGCAAGATTGTGTACGAACTTTGGGCGGGCAGCCTCGACGACTTCAACGCCTTTCGCGACGGCTGGTTCGCCTGCCAGAACAGGCATCTGGCGCTCGCCGGCCTCGATATCCGTGTCGACGGCCGGTCCTTCGAGAAACAGGGGATTGGGCTCACCCCGACCATTCACCTTGGCGTCGGCGCCAAGGCGATTGAACGGAAGTCGGTGGAGACAGACTGGGACATTTCACTGGAACGGCTGGAACTGCAGGACGAGCGCAGAGCCGAAAACGCCCGCCGCATCCAGCGCCGTCCGGAGCTGGTGCTCGACCTGATTACGAGGGAGAAGAGCGTCTTCGACGAACGCGACGTCGCCAAAATCCTGCATCGCTATATTGATGATGCCGGCCTTTTCCAAGGCTTGATGGCAAGGATCCTCCAGAGCCCGGATACACTCCGCCTCGAGCGCGAGCGGATCGAATTTTCAAGCGGCGCCCGAGTGCCCGCCAAGTTCACGACGCGGGACCTCATCCGGCTCGAAGCGGAGATGGCCAACCGGGCAATCTGGCTGTCTCAACGATCCTCCCACGGCGTAGCGGGCCCGGTACGCCAAGCGACGTTTGCCCGTCACTTGCACCTCTCCGACGAGCAAAAGACGGCTATCGCATACGCTACCGGCGGCGCGCGCATTGCTGCGGTGATCGGCCGCGCCGGCGCCGGCAAGACGACGACAATGAAGGCCGCGCGGGAGGCTTGGGAGACCGCAGGGTACCGCGTCGTCGGCGGAGCGCTTGCCGGCAAGGCCGCCGAGGGCCTGGAAAAGGAAGCCGGCATTCTCTCCCGCACGCTGTCATCCTGGGAGCTGCGGTGGAACCAAGGCCGCAATCAGCTCGACGACAAGACGGTGTTCGTCCTCGACGAAGCGGGCATGGTGTCATCGCGGCAGATGGCGCTCTTCGTTGAAGCTGCGACCAAGGCCGGCGCCAAACTCGTGCTTGTAGGAGACCCGGAACAGCTCCAGCCGATCGAAGCGGGTGCAGCGTTTCGGGCCATTGCCGATCGCGTTGGCTATACCGAACTCGAGACCATCTATCGCCAGCGCGAACAGTGGATGCGCGACGCCTCGCTCGATCTCGCCCGCGGCAATATAGGCAAAGCCGTCGAAGCCTATCGCGCGCCGGGCCACGTCAATGGAGCCGACTTCAAGGCCGATGCGGTGCAGGCGCTGATTGCCGATTGGAATCGCGATTACGATCCAGCCAAGACATCGCTGATCCTCGCCCATCTGCGTCGCGACGTCCGCATGCTCAATGAGATGGCACGGTCAAAGCTCGTCGAACGTGGCCTCGTCGCCGAGGGTTTTGTGTTTCGGACCGAGGATGGGCACCGGAAATTCGCGGCTGGCGATCAGGTAGTGTTCCTCAGGAACGAGGGTTCGCTCCGCGTCAAGAACGGCATGTTGGCGAAGGTCGTGGACGCCGCCCCCGGGCGTATCGTTGCGGAAGTCGGCGAAGGCGAACACCGCCGCCAGGTCACGGTCGAGCAACGCTTCTACGCCAATGTCGATCACGGCTATGCCACCACGATCCACAAGAGCCAGGGCGCCACCGTCGACCGGGTGAAGGTGCTGGCGTCCTTGTCGCTCGACCGTCATCTCACCTACGTTGCCATGACCCGTCATCGCGACGACCTTGGCCTCTATTACGGCCGTCGATCCTTCGCGAAGGCAGGCGGCTTGATCCCGATCCTGTCGCGGAGACAAGCCAAGGAAACGACGCTCGATTATGCGAGCGGCCGCTTCTATGGCCAAGCCCTTCGTTTCGCCGAGGCCCGTGGCCTTAACCTCGTCAACGTCGCGCGCACGGTCGTTCGTGACCATCTCGAATGGACCGTCCGCCAGAAGTCGAAGCTCGCCGAGCTTGGCGCACGTCTGGCGGCGCTCGCCGGCAAGCTAGGTCTCTCCGCCGCTGCCGTCAGGACCTCTCAATCGCACACCATCAAGGAGTCGAAACCCATGGTATCGGGCATTACCACGTTCCCAAGATCGCTGGAACAGGCTGTCGAAGACCGGCTTGCCGCCGACCCCGGCTTGAAGAAGCAATGGGAGGAAGTGTCGAACCGGTTCCACATCGTCTACGCTCAGCCGGAAGCGGCGTTCAAGGCCGCCAAAGTCGATACGATGCTGAAAGACGAAGCCGCGGCGAAATCGACCATAGCCAGGATCGGCTCCGAGCCGGAAGGCTTCGGTGCGCTGAAAGGCAAAACCGGGATCCTGGCGAGCCGCGCCGACAAGCAGAACCGAGAAAGGGCCGTCACCAATGCGCCTGCGCTGGCGCGCAACCTGGAACGCTATCTGCGCCAGCGGACGGAAGCCGAATGCAAATATGAAGTCGAGGAGCGCGCCCTCCGCCTGAAGGTCTCCCTCGACATCCCAGCGCTGACGCCGGTAGCAAAGCAGACACTCGAACGCGTCCGTGACGCCATCGATCGCAACGATCTTCCCGCAGGCCTCGAATACGCGCTCGCGGACAAGATGGTGAAAGCCGAACTCGAAGGGTTTGCAAGAGCCGTATCGGAACGTTTTGGCGAACGAACCTTCCTGTCCCTTACTGCGAAGTCCCCCAATGGACAGACATTCAATGCCGTCACCACGGGGATGACGGCGGGACAGAAGGCGGAAGTGGGATCGGCGTGGAGTTCGATGCGGACAGTGCAGCGACTTTCTGCGCATGAGCGCGCGGCTGAGTCGCTGACGCAGACCGAAACCCTCCGCCAATCAAAGAGCCAGGGGCTCTCTCTCAAATGATAAACCGAAGTGAAGTGAGCCTGCCGTCTCCCGTTCATAAACGGCTGCCGGTCCTGAGCATAGCGATTATCTCGATGGTCGCGACCGTGCTCGTGATGGCTGTCTTTTATTACGGTTATCGCATCAACCTCACACCGAGCGAGCCCCTCGGGCTTTGGCGTATTGTATCTCTCGACCGTCCAGCATCCGTTGGGGATCTCGTCTTCATTTGCCCTCCGCAAACTGCGTCAATGCGGGAGGCGCGCGCGCGTGGGTATCTCCGCGTGGGATCCTGCCCGGGCGATGTCGCGCCGCTCATCAAGACGATCATCGCCACAGCCGGGCAGCGTGTCGAAATCGGTGCGCACGTGACGATCGACGGGCGCCCGATCCCATTTTCCGATCTAGCTGAGCGCGACGGCGAGGGTCGACCGATAACAGCATTTCCGGGCGGCGTCGTGCCGGCGGGAAGCGTCTTTCTCTATTCAGCGTTCAGGAGCTCTTATGACTCCCGCTATTTCGGACCCCTAGCAGCTTCCGGCATCATCGGCCTGGCGCAAGAGGTGCTCACCTATGCGCCTTGAGCACCTTCAGTCCGCCCTATCGATTGCCGCTTCAATCATCGTCGGAATGGTGGGATGGAGTGGCCATGTTCTGCTTCTTCCAGTCGCTCTTGCGTTTCCGATCCTTTGGATGCTTGCGCGTACGCGATTGATTGCCGCGTTTGTCGCGGCTGGCTATTTCCTGGCTGCTTCTTGGGGATTACCCCAAGGTGTCGCGACCTTCTACTTCTCCGATCTCCGGCCGGGCCTGTTGCTCTGGCTATGCGCATCGCTGAGCTTTGTCGGCGTCCACACGATACTCTGGACGAGACGCAGCTGTACGCGACCGTTTCGCTATCTCGCGGCAGCCGTACTTATGACCATTCCACCATTCGGCATCACCGGTTGGGCCCATCCGATCACAGCCACGGGTGTGCTGTTTCCAGGATGGGGATGGTGGGGATTGGTCGCCGCGACAGCCGGCCTCATGGGCCTCGTAACCCGTGCCTGGCCGGCTGTCATAATCGCCCTTGCAGGCTTTTGGCTTTGGTCCGCCGCAATCTGGACCGAGCCGACGCTACCGGAAGCGTGGCAGGGCGTCGACCTCGAATTGGGCGCTTCGCTCGGCCGCGACATCAGTCTGCAGCGCCACCGTGATCTGATTGCCACGGTGAAGGGTCGAGTATCTGGTGGCAGCCGCTGGATCGTGCTGCCCGAAAGCGCGCTCGGCTCTTGGACGCCGACGGCGGAGCGGCTGTGGATAAAAGCTCTGCAGGGAACGGACATATCCGTTATCGCCGGCGCCGCAGTTGTCGATTCAGGCGGATACGACAATGTTATGATCGCCATCTCCGGCGGTGGTGCACAACTCTTCTATCGAGAGCGCATGCCGGTCCCAGGTTCGATGTGGCAACCCTGGCGCCCCATGCTCGCTCAGAGCGGCGGCGCGCGCGCGCATTTCTTCGCAAATCCGATCGTGACCATTGCGGACCATCGGGTAGCGCCACTGATCTGCTATGAGCAACTGATCATCTGGCCCGTCATCCAATCCATGCTGTACGATCCGGATGTCATCGTCGCCGCTGGCAATGGGTGGTGGACCAAAGGGACCCCTATTGTCGCCATCCAGCGCGCCAGCACGGAAGCCTGGGCCCGCCTATTCGACAAACCCCTCGTCTTTTCCTTCAACACCTGACTTACAAGGAGAGGTCATGCTTGACGCTGCCCTGATCAAACAATGCGCCGACCCCTCATTGAGGCCGGCGATCGTCGAGCAGTTCGTGACTGCCGCAGGGTCGTCCGATCCCCTTGCCGTCACCGTCATATCAGATGGCCGGTTGATTCTCATTCCGAAGCCTACGTCGGCCGACGAAGCCCTAGCGATCGTTCGGCAGTATGTTGGCCAAGCTGTGGTTCGTGTCGGTCTGACACAATTTCCGGCCGGTGTCGACGTGAAGGAGGCGGCCGATCTGAAGCCGGACTTGGTCGATGCCTGCGAGAACCTCCGCAAGGGTACGACGATGTTCGCCAAGGTGCTGCACATCGTCGCAAAATGGTACGGCAATCCGAAGAGCGACGACGTCTTCCGCCAGATTTTCGAGGATGCGCTTTATGCCTGGAAGACCGGGGAATTCGAAGGAGTGAGTGTGTTTCAAGCGCAGGATCCAGGAGCATCTATCGAATTGCCTCAGCAACACGAAGCGCATTCAGTCGATGAAGACCCGGCCGCAGTGAGCACGCCCGAGAAGCAGACGCAGGCGAACGAGGATATTGGCCAAGTGGGTATTCGCATCGATCTTTCGAGGATCGGAGGCAAATAAGCGCTCGAGTTTCTCACTCCGATCGATACAACGCGTGGAACATCGTTGGATTGCATGGTCATCCTCCAGGGTCAGAAAGTTGAAGGGGTGCTTCCAAAGCGCTAACGCTACAGCGCGGAAAAGGGTACGGCGTACAAACGTCCCCCGAATGGGATCACCTTTTGATGGTCGCACAATACAAGGCCTGAAACAAATTTCTCTCGATATGCTTCTGCCAAGATTCGCAATCCAGAGAAGTCGGAGTTCGAGACGGACGCTGCCGCTTCCTACTTCGATGCCGACAATCCGTCCTCTTCTATCTTCGATGACGATATCGACTTCATTCTGCTGCTTGCCGCCGAAAATGCGAGAATTCGAAGCGCTCGTCCCCGTCACTCGCGAATTTAAGAACCTCGGCAAGACGAAAGTCTCCAGCACGGTCCAAATTGCCGCCTTCTGCCGCAGGCGGTCGAGAGAGACGTCCCGACAGACGCGAGAAGACCAGAATGGGATGTGGTGCCGGTCCTAGAGACTGCGGCTCTTGGGTTTGATTCAACTGAAATTCGGGCTGCCGGCGATCAAAAACACCTTCGATTCGCGAACGACCCGATTGTGATACGGCGGACAAGAGCCAATTCCCTGAGGCTGCTTGGGTAGTCGTGGTTGACGATGCGCTGAGAATGCGTCCTTGTTCGCCTTATTTTTCCGGTTCCCAGCTCAGTATTCGTCAGCTAGCAAAGCGGTTTAATTTTCGTCTCAGGCCGCCGTTTTAGCAATTCTGACGCCTCAACATCTAAAACTGTCGCCAGGCGATCGACAACATCGATGCTTGCATTATAGACACTGCGCTCCAGAGAACTGATATAAGTACGATCGATACCTGCCCGAAACGCAAGCTCTTCTTGCGACAGGCCTTTGGCTTGACGCGCAGCTTTCAGATTTCGTGCAAACACCTCTCGAATCTCCATGGCGGAGAGAGCAGCGGCTTGCAGAGTATTTCACCACGGAGTATTCTCGACAATGTAATCCGGATATGGATTCTACATATAGAATCAGCGGGATGCCGTGTTTGCTGGTGCCTTCTTCGTGTGAGCAACGAAGTGTCGACGATTTTAGGTCCCATCTTGCTGAGCTATGGGATCTATTTTGCAAAGCGTATACGATGCCGAAAGGTCTCGGTCCTCGGCGGGTCGTGAATGAGGTCAGAGGAGAAGTGGATGGACAACGAGGTCTCATTCGAGACTGGTGGCGAAAGAGCGTCTCGTTATAGAGCGATGCGAGAATCCGATTTGAAGGCGTTAGCAGTTTCTGCGATCCGCGAACACCGCCGACTTCTAGCCGCCGATGAAGCTGTCTACGAAGAGTGGACCCTTGCAGCCGCCAACGCCTCAATTTCCAGCGATGTGCTCAAAAGCCTGCAGGATGAGTATGTCGAACGTCAAAAGAAGTCAGAAGCGCAGCAGGAAGAACTCTCGGAAATCATCGATGCGCTTGGCTATGTTCCTGATGTGCCCTCAGAGGACGACGAATGATGGTTAGACCAAACCGCGGTCCTTCGCGATTGCCACGAGTTGCGGGATCGTCGCGGCATTCAGCTTCTTGCGTGCGCTATCGAAATAGTGCTGCACTGTTCTTGGGGTAATTCCCATTAAAACAGCAATCTCCCACGCTTTCTTGCCCTTTGCCGCCCACGTAAGACACATGGCCTCCCTTGGTGAAAGGAGCCGGCTAGGTGCGACGATCGTCGACGCAGCTATGATCTTCAGGCGATAGTGAATTGCCAAGACCGCCTGCAGCGGGCTTAGTTGCTTCTGACATTTTGAAATATCAGATTTGTTCCCCGAGGAAGCAAATGTCAGCATAATGGTTGAGCCGAAACTGCCCTGAACGGGAACTGTCACACCACTGCGAATACCATGTTCTACCGCTTCATCCCGAAAACGCTTGAACTCAGAGGTTCCACGAGACGGCCAGTCATCGATCGTCCAGGAAAACATCTCCATCCGGCGTTTGGCTTCCGTAACTACCGGATCAACCCGAGAATATTGGTTGCGTAGGTAAATTTTCTGCCATTTCTCGGGATAAGAACTGAGTACGCGGGCTTCGAGGCCTTCCGTTTGCAGGTACGCAAAGAATTCAAATCCACACGAATGAACGAAACCTTTGAGCCCGCGTTTTATCATCCGTTCATCATATGAGGCTTCAACCATGTCGATGAGAGCGCTTAAGGCTGGATCCACAGACCTGTCTCCTTTCTTTTGAAGTGAAGGCCCCCGCTCCTTCGAGCGGTGATACAGATCTGCGGCCGTCAGCGCAAACATCTATTCACCTCTCTCGTGCATTCAAAACCTTCTGACTAAAAGATTATGTTAAATGAGAGATTTTTCCGATGCCGTCTCAGCGACTGCGGTACGCGGAGGAGAAGACGATATCCTGATCGACCAAGACATTGAACTTGTATCCCGGCCCGATCCGGATTGTCGGCTGAACATTCAGGTTCTTCGAGATCGTTTGCTCCGCGACGCGACCGAAGCTTTCCGCGAAATTTCGTCTAGCGGTATCGGACGCGGTGTCCTGGGTGGCAAGCGTCGTGCTTTCAGGCATCGATATGTCGATGCCGGTTCCGATTAGCGCTACGAGCGCTGCCGAACTCCACGTGCGCCAGAGATGCCGATCGACCTTACCCTTGAAACCCCCAAAGCCTTCGGCATCTATTCCAGCCATGCCGCCGATCTGCAGAGTCGAGCCATTCGGAAAAATCAGGTCGGTCCAGACGATGAGAACCCTTTCCTGGCCGAAAGAAACCTTGGAATCATAGCGGCCGAACAACTTGGCCCCCTGCGGGATCAGGAGCCGGTAGCCGGTGGCGCTATCATAGACATTCTGGCTGACCTGCGCGGTGATCCGGCCCGGAAGGTCTGAGTTGAGGCCTGTGATCAACGTGGCTGGAATGACCGAGCCGCGCTTCAGCTCATACTGCGACATTTGGGGCACGACCTTGTTCGGCAAATAGCCGAGATCCTTGAAATCCTGATTGAAGAAGTCCTCCTTCGAACTCTGTGCATTAGGGTCGACGTTCTGACCAATGAGCCCGGATTTCATTGCGGCTGAGTAGAGCTCCGAGGGATTATTAGCTGTTGTCGTTATGTTCTGTCGGCTTGCGTCTGTGGAATTATTCGCGGTCTTCTCGACATCGGAAATGTTTACCTTCAGCGGGGAGTCCAGCGCGGTTGTCCGCGCCAGCACGCGGGCCATTCGCTGGCGCTGGGCTTCGCGAATATATTGTTCATCCTGCTCTCGCTTCAGGCGGGCTTTCCATTCCTCTTCCGATTCGAGATTGGAACGCCGCTCCTCTGTCGCCGCAGATAGGTGGTCGACAACCGGGGACTGCTTCTCGATCTTTTGCTCGACGGTTGGCGTTGGCTGGAAAGCCTCGCGCTCGTCCGGCTCGCCAATGATGCCATCGGTGATGCCGCGCTTAAGCTGATCGCCGAAGTTCGTCGCCGGTGTATTCAAGGTGCTGTCGATATCGTTGCTCCAGTTGAAGGGAAGTCCTCGCCACGATAGGCCGCTTACAACCACGCCGAGGAACAGCGCGATGAGGACGATGGCAGTGATAATTGGCAGCCGATTGAGGCGGCGCATGCCTTTCTGATCGTCGGCTTGCTTTGACGCGCCCAGTTGGAGCGATTGGACCATACTCCCCTCCCCTCAATTACGCTGCATGATGGAAAGCGGGCTTGCCGGCGTCACGCCGGCTGCCGTTGCTGTGTATGCACGACCAAGGGCGATGGACGGCGTTGACAGCCGCGCGAGCACCTGACCGCCAGCGCTATGGATTGAGTAAGCGAGCTCGACCGGGTTCACGTCCTTTCCAACTTTGCCGTCGGTGAGGACGGTGTAGCCAACGTCCTTTAGTGCTGCCTGGAGGGCCATCGCAAAATCCGACGTATCTTTTTCCATCTTGATTGTCGTCGAGTTTGCGCGGCCGATCTGCTCGGCGAGCCGGCTTGCCATATCGCTGGCGATGGCACTTGCGGCAGGCCCGGAGACCGGTGCGGCGTTTGAGTTGGGGGCCAACCTATCCTCGGCCGTTTGGCATCCTGTGAGAAAGGCGACGGCTATGAAAACGACGAGACGCTTCCACATCGTTCAGCCTCCCCGCCGAATGGTGATCTTCTGCTGGCTCCAGCCGACGCCGGAGACGAGGATTGCCTTGTCGACTGCATAGTCGACGATCATCATGTCGTTCTTCATCCGGTAATTGACTACGCGGTTCTGGCCGCCGCTGATAACGAACAGCACCGGTGCATCCTGGCTGGAAATCGACTTCGAGAACTGAATGTAGGTTTTCACGCCATCCGAATAGACCCGTTTCGGCTTCCAGGGTGCGCTCCCGCTCACCGAGTAAGAGAAGTTCAGCTTGTCGGCCGCCGTGCCCGGGATGCCGCCGGTCTCAACCTGTGAATTGACATCGGCGAGCTTGGTCGAGACATCCTCAGGGTATTCGAAGCCGACGCGTGCCATGTATTGGCTCGGGTGAGACTTGAGCTGGATGTGATAGGTGCGCCGCGACGTCGTGACCACCATCGAGGTGACGAGACCTGCTTCCGATGGCTTGACGATCAGATGGATCGCTTGACCGCCGATGGCGCCGGAGGTCGCGGGCTCCACCTTCCAGCGGACAGTGTCGCCAACGAGAACATCGCGGACGATCTCGCCGCCCTGGAGTTCGATATCACAGACCTGCAAGGGCGAGCAGACGACGGATGGCTGGGTTTCGCCGAAGAGAAAGGTGACCTTGCCATCGGGGCCGGCCGTCACCAGTCCGGGCGCGCCGCGCCATTTCCTGGAAATGTTCGTGGCCTTCACCTCATTCGTCGTCATGTTCTGCGTCTGCGCCTGCGCGCCGCTTGCAAAGATGAGTCCCGCCAGGCAGCCGGCGGCTGCGATTGATCCTATTCTGCGCATCGAGAAATCTCCTGCCCTTAAAGCTGTGCCGTCCAGTCGAAATCCCGGACATAAAGACCGATAGGATTGAGACGAATAGTCGCCTCGTCCTGCGGCGCGGTGAGCGTCACCGTTGCGATTCCGCGAAATCGGCGCGTGCCCATCTCCTTACCTTTCCGGTCCCGCTCGTATTCGGTCCAGTCGATCTGATAAGTCTGGTTTGAAAGCGCCACGATGTTGTTGACCTCGATGGCGACCGTGGACGACTTGGCCTTCTCGAACGGCGAATTGGTTCGGAACCAGTCGTTGATCTTCTGGGTCGAGGGATCGGATGTTCTTAGAAGCGCATAAGTTCGATCGATGTATTGCTTCTGCACCAATGCATCAGGCGTAATGCTGCGGAAGCTGGTTACGAAGTTGCCGAGAGTGGCCCGCACCACCCGCACATCCGCATATTCGATCTGCTCGGGAAACCCTGATGTGACCGACGTGCCGAGCTTGTCGACCTGGACGATATAGGGCACCAGTTTCACCTGAGTGCTCAAATAGATCGAGTACCCGAAGCCGATCACCGCCATGGTTAAACCGAGGATGCCGACGATGCGCCATGCGGCGGCGGCCTGCACATAGGAGCCGTACCGCTCGCTCCATTCCTGGCGCGCGGCAAGATACGGGTTTTCGGGGGCGCGGTTCGCTGCCATCGATCGATCACTTTCTGATTGCTGTTAGTCTTTGCGTTCGGGAGGTGGTATTGGCCCGCTGTGACCGTTGCGACCCTGGTCCAGCTTGGCGTTGGCGAGGCCGAGGATCGATCCGGCATAGGCTCCGGGAGAACCGATCGCCTTTTCCTTGGCCGCAGCGCCTGCGGCGTTCCCAGCAGACCACATGCCTGCGCCAAGACCTCGAAGCATCGCACCTGAAACGGATGCCCCTGCGGCACGTGAGCTTTGAGCGGCCGCGAATCCCGCGCTGGCAGCACCAGCCGCAAGAAAACCCGCACCTGTGGCAAAGGATGCGGCCTGACTACCGTGTTTGATCGCCTCCATCCCACCCGAGACGGACGCACCCTGCACGACGCCCTGGATGATGTTCGGAACGTAGATCGCGATGATGAAGACGACGACGGCAATGCCGGCGATCGCGAGCGCGGTCTGGAACTGGTCGCCAATATCAGGTTCGTTCGCCAGTCCGATCAGCACCTCGGACCCGATACGCGAGATCATGACAAGCGCCATGAGCTTCATTCCGACCGAAAAGGCATAGATCAGATATCGGAGTGCGAAGTCCTTAGTATAGGACGAACCACCTAGACCGAGCATGATCATGCCAGCAAGCAGGCCGATATACATCTCGACCATCACGGAAACGAAAATCGCCGCAACGAGTGAGAACGAGATAACGACAACGACCATGGCAAAAGCGGCCGAGATCGCCAGAGCATTGTCCTCGAAAAGACCGAACTGTATCTTTTCCGACATCTTCGTAGCGACAGCAAGGCCGGCATTGAAGACGTCCGCTGGGGAAGCCGTGCCGCCTCCGGCGCCGATCTGAAACAGGCTGTCGACCACCGCCTTCGCGAAGGTCGGCCCTTGTGCCAAAACGAAGGCGAAAAAACCGACGAACATTATTCGCCTGACAAGCTCGGCAAACCAGCTGTCGAGCGACGCGGCTTGCAGCGCGAGCCAGACGGCCGCGATGCCAATCTCGATCGTCGCGAGGATCCAGAATAGGGATTTCGCGGCGTCCATGACAGTGGTTTCCCACCCCTTTGCGGCCGTGGTAATCTGGCTCTGTAATGAGGTCAGCACTGAACCTTCTTGGGCGAGCGCTGGCTGAGCTGCCAGCATGCAGAAGGTGGCAAGGAGCATCGCGGTCCAGAGCCGCCAAAACGATATCGCTATCATTTGCTCACCATTCGACCTTCATCTTTTCGCCGCCGGAGGTGGGAGGTGCGGTCCCACTGAAGAATTTTTCGCGCCGCGCCTGGGCAAGATCCTTGTCGGTTTGCTCGGTCTGAAGCCAGGTTCCCATCATTGTCATCTGTTGGGAGACAAGGCCGCGAAGCTTCTGCATCTGCGCGACCTGTTGCGCAGCGATCTCGTGACCCACCTGCAGGGCCTTCATCTGCCCGTCGGCGGTCTCGGACATCGACCGCAACGAGGACATCGTGCCTTCCTCGCTATCGTATTGCTCGGCCGTCAGGCTCGCCGCCTTCAGCGTGCTGGCGATCGTGTCCCGGTTGGTGTCCGACCAGGACTGATAGGTAGTCGAAAACGAAGCATTGTCTGGCAGGTTGGTCTTGAGGCCTGAGTAGCTCTGAAAACGCTGCTGCAGCACATCATCAGCATTGCCCATTGAAAACGAAATGCTCCGCCCCTGTTCGACGATGCTGCGCAATTGATTGAGGTCGCCTTCGACCTGCCCCAGAGATGCGACGGCAGAGTAGCGGTGTTCTGAAGCAGGTTTTGATAGATGTTGAGTTGCGTCTCGATCTGTTGTGCGAGCTGGTTGACCTGGGTGAGCTGGTTCTGAATTTGCTCGCCGGACTTTCCGACCAACGCAACCAACTCGCCATTATTGAGGACTTGCGTCCACTCGGTCGCGGCACCCGTGGCGGTTCCGGCTTCCGCGGGAATGACGGCGCCGACCGCCAATGCGAGCGCCGCCAAACCAGCGAGCAATCTATTCGAAGTTGAGTAGCGACGCGGCATCGTGAACTCCTCTCATTTGAAGCCAGTGAATCGGCCAGTCCCGGCCATGTTCGGAACTGAGCGTGCGGATGCGCTTGAGGTCGTGCTTGCCAGAGGCACCGATGAAACTGAGTGCTACAGGCCCGGGCGCCATGTCGAACAGCCGCCGGCCTTCAGGGGTGACGACGTAATATTCGCGCTTGGGGATCGCGTTCGAGACGATCTCGATCTGCCGCTGATTGAAGCCGATCCGTTCATAGAATTCCCGCGTCCCAGGCTCCCGAGCTGCGCCATTTGGTAGACAAATCTTCGTCGGACAGGATTCCTTGAGCACATCGATGATTCCGGACCGCTCGGCATCCGAAATGGATTGCGTGGCGAGCACGACGGCGCAGTTTGCCTTGCGAAGCACTTTCAGCCATTCTCGGATCTTGCTGCGGAACACCGGATGACCCAACATCAACCACGCCTCATCTAGCACGATCAGGCTCGGCGAGCCGTCGAGACGTTTCTCGATCCGCCGGAACAGATAGGTGAGCACCGGGACGAGATTGCGCTCGCCCATATTCATGAGCTGCTCGATCTCGAACGTCTGGAAGGCGCCGAGCGAGAGACCATCCTCCTCGGCATCGAGAAGCTGGCCCATAGGTCCGTCGACCGTGTACTGATAAAGCGCGTCCTTGATCTCGCGCATCTGCACGCCGCTGACGAAGTCTGAGAGCGATCGGCCGCGCGCGCTCGCCATCAAGCTGATTTGGCGCGAGATGGCGTTGCGATGATCGGGAGTGATGGTGACGCTCTGCAGGGCGACTAGCATCTCGATCCATTCGACGGCCCATGCACGATCAGCATCGCCAGAGAGATCCGCCAGTGGGCAAAAGGCCAGTGCGCGCCCCTCTTCTTGAACGTCGCCACCAATCTCATAGTGATCGCCGCCGGTGGCGAGCGTAAGAGGCAGAAGAGAGTTTCCCTTGTCGAAGGCAAAGATCTGGGCTTGGTCATAGCGGCGGAACTGCGCGGCGATGAGTGCCAGAAGCGTCGACTTCCCCGAACCGGTCGGTCCGAAGATCAGCGTGTGACCGACGTCGTCGACATGGAGGTTGAGCCGGAACGGCGTCGACCCGCTCGCCACCTGCATCAGGGGCGGCGAGTTCGGCGGGTAGAATGGGCACGGCGCCACCGGGTTGCCCGACCATACGGAATTGAGAGGGACCAAGTCCGCAAGATTGCTGGTATTGATCAACGGTTCCCGAATGTTGCAGTACCAGTTGCCCGGTAGGCTCCCGAGATAGGCGTCGGTGGCGTTGAGGGTTTCGATCCGAGCTCCGAACCCTTCCGCCTGGATCAGCCGGCGGATTGCCTCTGCCTTTTCCTGCAGTGCCTCCCGATCGCGATCAAACAGGACGATAACGGGGGTGTAGTAGCCGTAGGCAACGAGCTGCGAGGAGGCTTGTGCGATGGCATCTTCAGTCTCGGCCACCATGGTCATGGCGTCCTGATCGACCGAACCTCTCTGTGTCTGGAACAACTGATCGAAGAACGGCCGCACTTTTTGCTGCCACTTCTTGCGGGTGCGTTCGAGCTTCTGCCGCGCCTCTTCCGCGTCGAGAAAAATGAACCGGGACGACCAGCGATAGGTGAGCGGCATCAGGTCGAGGCTGTTGAGGATCCCCGGGCAGCTCTCTGCCGGCAGCCCATCGATCGCTATGACGCCGAGGAAGCGGCTTTCAACCTTCGGCGTCAACCCGTGCTCCAGCTCAGCCGTGGCTATCCAGTCAAGATACATCGGAGCCTCCGGCAGCCGGATCGGATGGTTCTCGCCGGTGATGCAGAAGCGAACGAATTGCAGCAGTTCGTCATAACGCGCGACACGCTCTCCTCCCCTCTCGACAGTCTCCCGCGTTCCCATGCGACGGATCGAAAGCGTGTTGGCAAGATACTGCTCGATCTCGCGGACAGCGTTCTTGAAGATGAACAGCACCGTGTCCGCATAGGTCTTCTTGCGGCTCTCCTCGTCCGAATAGATGTATTTGCTGAGCGCCGTCTTTTTGGATTCGAGCGGGCGGTAGGTGAGAACGAGCGCGTGCTTGCTCTCGAAATGTCCGTGTTCGCGCGCGAAATGCGCCCGCCGCTCCACATCGATTGCGCGCGTGACGGCATCAGGGAAGTGGCAACGTTCATCCGACGGATAGTCGAATGTCGGAATGCGAACGGCTTCGACCTGGATCATCCAGCCGGACCCGAGCCGCGATAGGACGGTATTGATCTGCCGCGACAGTTCGTTGCGCTCGAAGTCCGTCGCACTTTCGCAGTCCGGCCCGGCAAAATACCAGCCGGCCATCAGGCTTCCGTCTTTCAACAGAAGAACACCATTGTCGATGAGGCCGGCATAGGGGACGAGATCCGCAAAGGACGGGCCGGTGGTCCTGAAGTGTTTGAGAGCGACCATGCCTTCCCCTCAATACCGGCGCCACGGCGAGGAGGTCGCCTTGTAGTAATGCTGATAGGAGATATGGCGAGCATAGACCTGCCGCATCAGCGGGTCCGCCTTTGCCATTATTCGCAAAAGACCGACGACGACGATCCAGACGGCAACGCCGAAGACGACGGAATAGACCGTCAGCACCACGAAAATGAGGATGACCGCGGCAAGCCCCGTGAGCAGGACCAGTTCCCGGTCCGCGCCCATCAGAAGGTTGGGGCGCGACAGCGCGCGGTGGATGCGGTTGCGCTGCAGACCGGAGGCGGACTCAGCCATTGGTCCCTCCTGCTTCTTTCATGCCGTTCGAGGCGATCTGCACGCTCGTCAGCCCGATTGAAGCTCCAGTCGCACCGAACAGACCTACAATGGTCGTGGCACCGAGCAGAACGCCGGCGACGAGAACGACGTACACAAGTCGCCGCGCGAAGTCGTTCAACTCCCCACCAAATATGAGCATGCCGCCGGCTATGGCGACAGCCGCAAGTGCGATGTATCCTGCGACGGGTCCGGTGATCGACTGCTCAATCTGCTGCAGTGGTCCTTCCCAGGGCAGTCCGCCACCGCCGGAACTGGCGACTGCTGGATCAAGCGAAGCGAGAACGATGGTTGTGGCAGCGAGTGCGACCCTGACGACCGACGCCTTACGCGACATGACGGGCCTCCTCTTCTTCATCAAGTTGGTCTGAACCAATCTCGTATTGGCCCCCCGTGTATCGCTCGATTTGGATGACGTCTCGAACCCGCCGTCCGCGCGGTGTCCGTTCAATGGAAACGATGAGGTCGACCGCCTCACCGATAACCTCGTGCATCGGCTGCTGGCTTGCTTCCGCGGTCAGTTGTTCAAGGCGGCGGAGCGCCGACATGGCGGTGTTCGAGTGAATTGTCGCCACGCCTCCAGGATGACCGGTGTTCCATGCCTTGAGCAGAGTCAGTGCGGCGCCGTCGCGGACTTCGCCGACCACAATCCTGTCGGGGCGCAGTCGCATCGTGCTCTTCAAGAGCCGAGCCATATCAACGGTATCGCTAGTATGCAGAAGAACGGCGTTCTCGGCGGAACAGTGAAGTTCCGTTGTGTCCTCGAGGATAACGAGGCGATCCTCCGGGGCGAATTTGACAATCTCATCGATCAATGCGTTCGCAAGCGTGGTCTTACCAGAACCGGCGCCCCCGGAAACGATGATGTTTAGCCTTTTGGAAATCGCGCTACGGATCATCGAGGCTTGAAATCTCGTCAGCGCGCCTGAGCGCACATACTCTTCGAGCGGAATTAGGCGCGGCGCACGACGGCGAATCGTAAAGGCTGGCTTGGCGACTGCGGGAGGTAAAAGGCCTTCGAAACGGTGGCCACCTATCGGGAGTTCACCGGAGATGATGGGTTGCTTCGTGTCCACCTGGGATTGAAGCAAATGCGCCACAGTTCCGATCACCGTTTCCGCCGCGGGGGGCGACATTTCGCCGGCCGCCGCAACGCCGTGAGTGAGGCGTTCAATAAAGAGCTTTCCGTCAGGATTGAGCATTATTTCGATCACATCTACGTCTTCCAGAGCAGAGCAGAGCTCATGGCCGAGCGCGTCTTGAAGTTTGCGGACAAGCCGGGGGTAAGAGCGGAGCTGGTTCACGGATCTCTCCTTTTCCGCTGCCTGTCTGAGGAAGTGAATTCAGAACGGTAATTGGATGGGCGAAGCCTAAGGAATGTCTCGGCGCTCACCGGCAACGTGCCTGCGACGGCAACTGTCTTGCCAATCTTCTTGGGCTCGCCCAAGCGCAACAGCTGCCATCCAACGCGTGCAAGGATCCGCTCGAATCGAAGATCGGTCACCGTGACGAGCTCCGTGTACCCATTTGCCATGCACCATTCGATGATGCCCGCGAACATGGTCAAAGTGGCCTCATGGAGCGAGCCCCCTCCCCGAAGATCGACCAGGGTCGTGTCCACGCAAAAGCGGGAGCTCTCGATCATACATGGATGGGCGTTTAGTTGTCCGTGCGCCAGCAACGAGGAAAAGACATGCGTCACCATCGTCGGACCCATGGCTGGCAGGAGCCTGGCGCATCCTGCCACACGAGCACTGTCCGAGACGGCGATGATGTAAGTCGGCTGGAGAGCGTCAAAGGCGTCGGCTTCCCGTCCGTCAAGAACACCAACCTCCCAACCCAATCGATTTGAAAACACCTGAGCACGAAGTCGATGATGTGCTTCGAGAAGCTGCTGTTCGGAAAGCTCCTGCCTTGTCGATATCGCAACAACCTGCATGCTGATCTCCGTCGTTGAATCTCTGCACGGAGATCAGCACGGATTAGAATCGCTGGGCAGTTGTAGGATTCTACAAGGTATTTCGATGAGTCGCGCGGTTTTGCACAAAGAACAATCGGTCTGATTGCGAATGTTATCCCATTCGATTGTAGGATTAACGGGGGAACAAACAAGCACCGGACCTGTTGCCCGGAGACAGTAAGCATTTGGATTCACGTGCGAAACACTGATTTCGGCCCAAGTCACAGGCCAACGGTGTCCCACGCATTAACCGTTTATTAGCCCTATTTTCCTTGCCGGCCCGCGAGAATCGGACATAATAACGGTTCAGCGGCATTATCGGGCCGAAAACCGTTATCTGAAAGATTTCTGACAATGAACGCTAATTCGATGGCTTCGCTTAAGATGCCGATGCACTTTGAAGATCAAATCCTCGAACAGGGCGATTTGATTTCCAAAAAGCTGCATCTCCTTAGCGTACAACGATTTCCGCCAAACGCGAAAAAGACGTTACGAAGCTTCTCGCTGGCAGAGGTTGCGACCTATGTCGGCGTCTCGCAAAGCACGCTAAAAAAGCTGCATCTCGAGGGAAAGGGCCCCTCCCCTCAAACATCGTCCTCGGGTCGCCGCTCTTATACCGCCGAACAGATGCTGGAACTTCGTCAATATCTCGATACGCACGGTCGGTCCGACAACCGCATGTATGTTCCCCATCGGCGCGGTGGTGAAAAGCTGCAAGTTCTTGCCGTAGTCAACTTCAAGGGGGGCTCGGGGAAAACCACGACCGCTGCTCATTTGGCGCAATACCTCGCCTTGAGGGGGCATCGCGTCCTCGCCGTAGACCTGGACCCTCAAGCATCCCTTTCGTCTCTGCACGGTTTCCAACCGGAGCTCGATCAGGTCGCCTCGATCTATGACGCGATTCGCTATGACGGTGAGAAGAAATCACTCCGGGATATCATCCAAACCACTAACTTCCCTGGCTTGGACATTGTTCCTGCAAACCTGGATTTGCAGGAGTACGAGTATGACACGCCGCTCGCGATGTCTGATAAGTCTTCCAATCAAGGCAAGACATTTTTCACTCGCATATCGCGCGCTTTGGCCGAGGTCGACGACCGGTATGATGTCGTCGTCATCGACTGCCCACCGCAGCTCGGATATCTTACGTTGACTGCACTGACCGCTGCAACAAGTGTTCTGATAACGATCCATCCGCAGATGCTCGATGTGATGTCGATGGGCCAGTTTCTTTTGATGCTTGGTGGAATTCTTAAGCCGATTCGCGCGGCTGGTGCGGAAGTGAACCTCTCCTGGTACAGATATTTGATTACGCGCTACGAGCCGACCGACGTTCCGCAAGCCCAGATGGTCGGCTTTATGTCCACGATGTTCCACGAGTTCATACTGAAGAACCAAATGGTGAAGTCGACGGCGGTTTCGGATGCGGGGATTACCAAGCAAACTTTATATGAGGTTGATCGCGCCTCGATGAATAGAGGCACTTATGATCGCGCAATGGAATCCTTGGACGCAGTGAATGCCGAGATTGCCAGCCTCGTTCACGAGTCATGGGGGCGCCGATTTGTCGGCTGACAAAAACGCAGGTTTTATGCAAAAAAACAAACGGCTAACGGCTGTTCGGAGCAAATGAGATGGCACGGAAAAATCTGCTCGAGGGACTTGCTGACCTGCCTGAAGATGGCGGCATGACATCCGCATACCCAATGCGGGGCGCGGGCAAGTCGCTCGTGCGTTCGCTGGACGACTTGGCAAAACAAGCTGATAAATTCCTCGAAGGCGAGGCAATCGTCGAACTCGATCCAGCACAAATTGAAGGCTCTTTTGTAAAGGACCGAATTTCAGACGACGACGGGGAGTATCGAGATCTGCTAGAAGCGATCCGAGTGCGTGGTCAGGACACCCCTATTCTCGTGCGGCCTCATGCGAAGGTCGATGGCCTCTATCAGGTCGTGTTCGGCCACAGACGAGTAAGAGCAGCAAGAGAACTCGGCAGAAAGGTCCGGGCTGTCGTCAAGGCAATTGACGATCGTGCGCATGTCATTGCCCAAGGGCAAGAAAATTCCGCGCGTGCGAATCTCTCTTTTATCGAACGGGCATTGTTCGCCAAGCGCCTCGATGATCTTGGTTATGGCCGAGAGGTGGCTTCCTTAGCATTGTCGGCGAATGCAGCCTCGATCTCGAAGATGATGACGGTCGCGGAGCGTATCTCAGCTGACGTCATAGAAAAAATTGGTGCAGCTCCTGGTGTGGGCCGAGAGCGTTGGGTCGAGCTTTCGCTTTTGGTCGGGAAATTCGCCAACGTCGGCAAGGTGTCCGAAGTTTTAAGCACGGATGGCTTTGACGCTTTAACGTCCGATGAGCGCTTTTCCTCTCTGTACAAGGCCCTCAACAGATCAGCTCGGCCTGTGAAGAAGGCGGAGACTTCGACTCACAAGGCGAAGTGGCAACCCCATGACAAGGCCGTGCAGGCTGAAATCAAGAATACGGGCAAAGCTTTTTCGCTCTCAATGAAAGCGAAGAATGCTGGCCGTTTCGGAGAATATCTTTCCCGCAATTTGGATGCGCTCTATGAGCAATTCCTAGAGGAGGGAAGCAAAGGAGACTGAAGCCGCAAAAGAAAAAGGCCCCCAAACGACCAAGTCGTGGAAGCCCTTCTCGTATTCCCTAAGCAAGATCGAGAGTCGCATTTCCACGAATCGCTGTCAAGAGTCGTAGCCGTCGATTTGGCGGGCGGATTTCTTTTGCCTCAATGAAGGTGACAGAAAATGCAGACTGGGAATGTGACGACGCCTTTTGGGCGGCGGCCGATGAGTCTTGCCTTGATAAAAAAGCAGATGGAATCGGCCGAAATCAAACCGGGTAAATCCGTCGACAAGTGGCAGATCTATCGCGACATCTGTGATGCAAGATCGCTGCTCGGTCTTCGGGACCGAGCGCTTTCCGTGCTGAACGCGCTTCTTTCATTCTACCCAGAGACATGCCTGTCCGAGGGAAACAATCTCGTGGTTTTCCCGTCGAACGCACAGCTCGCGACCCGGGCAAATGGGATTGCCGGGACGACCCTTCGCGAAAATTTGGCGTTGCTGGTGAATGCGGGGATGATCCGTAGAAGAGATAGCCCGAACGGCAAGAGGTACGCCCGAAAAGATCGCGGCGGCGGCGTAAAAGAAGCCTTTGGGTTCAGTCTAGCACCGCTCCTGGCCCGATCAGAAGAACTGGCTCGTTTGGCCCAGCAAGCCGCGGCGGAGCGCAAACAATTGAAGATCATGAAAGAAAAGATCTCTCTTTGCCGGCGTGATATTCGTAAAATCCTCGGCGCGGCCATCGAAGAGCATGCCTCTGGCGATTGGGGCAAGATCGAAGCCCATTTTGTGGGCTTGATTTCCCAAGTCCAGAAAGCGCGGACCTTGCAAGCCTTGAATAACATCTTCGGAGAAATGTCGATGCTTCTGGAGGGACTCCTCAACACTCTGGAAAATCAGCTAATTTCCAAAAAATCCGACACCAATGATGACGAATACCGTCACCACATACAGAATTCAGAAACCGACTCTAACATTGAATCTGAACCTCGCTCGAAAAAAGAGCAGGGTGAAAAATCGAGCCCAACCATTTCACAGCGGAACGACCGGATAAAAGCTTTCCCGCTAGGACTGGTGTTGAGGGCGTGCCCGGATGTCGCGATGTATGCACCATCCGGGATCATCGGAAATTGGCGCGATTTGATGTCTGCGGTTGTCACCGTTCGATCGATGCTCGGTGTCAGCCCGTCGGCTTACCAGGATGCCTGCCATGTCATGGGCTCCGAAATGGCGGCCGCGGCGATGGCTTGCATCCTCCAGCGCGGGGGGCGTATCAACTCGGCTGGCGGGTATTTGCGTGATCTCACGCGACGGGCCGAAAAGGGTGACTTCTCGCTGGGGCCGATGCTGATGGCACTGATGCGCGCCAACGCGCCTCTGGGCAACAGGCAGGTAAGAGGAGAGCGTGGTGACGTTGCAGGATCCGAATATGCCGCCTGA